>MEQJ01000049.1:9537-18722 GCA_001770165.1 Bdellovibrionales bacterium RIFOXYD1_FULL_53_11
TCCCAGTTCAGTTTGTTGTGTGATAAAGCCGGTCAAAACGAGCGTGGCGCGATTTACCGCAGTTATATCGAAAAACTCAAGACCGCGATCGAGAAGCACGCCTGGGATGGCCAATGGTATCGTCGTGCGTTTTTCGACGATGGATCTCCACTGGGCGCTTCAACCAACAAAGAGTGCCAGATCGATTCAATTGCCCAGTCCTGGGCCGTGCTTTCCGGAGCTGGCGATCCCGAGCGCTCCCGGCAAGCGATGACGGCGGTAAATGAACGGCTTGTTCACCGCGGTGACGGCCTTATCAAACTCTTTACTCCACCATTTGACCAAGGCAGCGCAGATCCGGGCTATATTAAAGGATACGTGCCCGGAGTTCGCGAAAATGGAGGGCAATATACGCATGCCGCGATCTGGACCGTAATGGCCTACGCCGCCGAAGGCGACGGAGATCGAGCCATGGAGCTTTTCTCAATGCTCAATCCCATCCACCACGCCAAGACCCGCCCAGGGGTCAACCGCTACAAGGTCGAGCCTTATGTCATGGCGGCCGACATTTATGGCCTTTCACCACATGTGGGCCGTGGTGGTTGGACTTGGTACACGGGTTCGGCGAGCTGGATGTACCGGGCCGCCCTGGAATCCATTCTCGGATTTGAGCTTCGAGACAAAGTGTTTTGCCTCAAACCTTGCATACCCAGGAATTGGCCCGGCTTTGAGATGATCTATCGGCGCGGTGATACCCGGTATTTGATCTCGGTCACCAACTCTGGCGGGCAAGAGCCCAAGGCATCACCTTCAATACGCCTGGATGGCGCACTCCTGGATTCGGCGGAGATCCCAATCCGCGACGACGCCCAATCCCACACCGTTCAGATTGATCTATGAAGGTCGCATGCCGTTTGAAACCACCCGGGGATAACGCCCGTTGACGTTCCGCGCCATCCGGCATAAATACACCATACCGATGGAACTCGTCAAAACAGGCGCTAAAAACCTCTGCAGACACCGTTCATTGCAGCCACAGCCCGATCCGATCGAACCGCATGCGCTTGCCATCCTCCGCGCCCTTGGCGAAGACCCCGGACGCGAAGGTCTCCGTGCAACTCCCGCCCGTTTTGCCCGCGCGCTCAGGACGGCCACGAGCGGATACAGGGCGGACATCAAGACCATTGTCGGCGATGCGCTCTTTACGGCCGGACCCACTGCCTCCAGCGCCGGCGACATGGTGGTCGTTCGCGGCATCGAGCTGTTTTCGACCTGCGAACATCATCTGCTGCCCTTCTACGGCCGCGCGCATGTGGCATATATTCCCGGCAAAAAGATCATCGGTCTTTCAAAAATCCCCCGGATCATTGATGCGTTTGCCAAACGCCTGCAATTGCAGGAACGCCTTACCATGCAGATCGCGCACGCGCTTGACGAGGTCCTCGCGCCCCGCGGCGTCGCCGTGGTGATCGAAGCCACCCACCTTTGCATGAAAATGCGCGGCGTACAGAAACAACGCGCCCGCGCGGTAACCGAGTCAATGCTCGGCGTGTTTGCGACGGACGAACAGGCACGAAAACGGTTTTTCGAACTGGTGGGCCGGAAACGGAATAAATGCTGATAGACCTCCACAACGACGCGGCCATGAAAATGTCGGACGGCGTGCGTTCGATGTCCGATCCCGCCTCCGGCCTTCACATCACGATGGAAAAAATCCGCGCCGTTCGCCCTTCCGCCCTCGTATTTGCCTGCTACTGCGATCCCAACTTCCGGCCGCCCGAAGCCCTTGAAATCGCACTCCTGCAGCTCCGGCTCCTGAAAAACGAATTCCAGAAACCAAAATCCGCCGTATCCCTTGCCACCAACCGCAAGGAGATCGATGCCGTCATGGCAAGTGATCGCACTGCGGGCATCCTTGGCGTCGAGGGCGCCTACGCGCTTGCCGAAGATGATCCGGCCGCAAGCATGCACGCGCTTGACGTCTTGTACCGGGAAGGCATGCGCGTACTCACCCTCACCCACTCGCACACAACCCTCTGGGCCGCGAGCGAAAGCGGCGGCCCCCCCGAGGGGCTCACCGCGTTTGGCATTGAAATAATCAAACATCTCAATGCGCTCGGCGTAATTGTTGATGTGGCACATGCAAACACGGCCACGATCCTCGCCGCCTGCAAACATTCCATAAAACCGGTGATCTTCAGCCATGGCGGCGCCCGCGCGCTCACCGGCACCGCGCGCAATATCGAAGACGATGCCATACGCGCCATCGCCGGATCGGGCGGCGTCGTGGGACTGTCGTTTTATCCCGGGCACCTCGTGCCTCCGGCCCCCGGAGCGGATCATAAAAAGATTGAAGAGCTCTACAGGTCAGAGATGACCCGCATTTTTTCGGACCCGTCACTTGATACCACCGCCAGATTTTCGCGTGTCGCGGCATTTTTTGAACGTATGCCCGGCCAAGAGGGCCCGTCCGCCGGCATCCCCGAGCTGCTCCGGCACATGGACCATATAATTTCGCTTGTTGGCGACCATCATGTGGCGCTTGGCTCGGACTATGACGGCATTTCGCATGCCTGCCGCGGCCTTGAGGATTTTTCCCGCATCCGCGCGCTCACTGCCGCGATGAAGGACCACGGGTACAGCGACGAACGCATCGCAAGGATTTCAGGCGGAAACGCCCTGCGTATTTTTTGAAATGATCCGGTAAACGCGCGCCTTGGTGTTGCCTGCGGGCCTGAGCCGCGGATGGGCGCCGAGATCAAGCTCCGCCTGCCGGCGCGAGACCAACCCTCCGAGGGCATCGAGATAATCACGCAACCTTATCCATCGGCACGGCATGTTTTCCAGCAGCTCATCAAGAATGATCCTGCGCCTGCGGCTGTCAACCAACGTGGCGGTTCCGGAGAGCCGCGCGGCCTTGCCAAGCATCAAGCCGTGGGCAAGCCAGCCCCAGCGCGTGTAGAGCACCGAAGCGCGCTCGGCATCGATCCGCGCCATCCATCCGCCGGGCGCATGCAAACCGATGAAATAGAGCCCGCCGTCTCCACGCGGCAGGTCGCCGGTGGCCAGCGCCACCCATTTTTTGAAAAGCGAAAGCTGCCCCGCCGGCAGGAGCATTGCCGCATGATCCATGACAACGCCCGTTGTAGCGGGCCAGGAATGCTTCAGCGCCTCGCCTCTGAGCACCAGCGGGTTGAGACTATTCCAGTGCCTGGCAACATGTCCCGCGAGCAGTTCGCCAAGGCGCGGATCAAAACGCGTCCACTGGCACCACAGTACCAGTGTTTCCGCCCGAAGCGGCCGGCTGCTTGCACGGCCGATCCTGCCATACGCCGCGAGCAATTCGCGCACGCCGGGAATGCGCCCGATTCCTTTCATGGTTTTCAACCATCCATCTGTTCCATGACGTCATCAAGAAAATCGAGCGCTTTTGCGGCAAGCGGAATGTTCTTGTCGCGGAGCTGTTCGATCCGGGCCTCGACGTTCTTTATGCTGGCGCCTTTTTTTATGAGCGCCTTGGCGTGGTTTACGTCTTTTTGCCGGTGCGCAAAACACTTCATGATGAGCATCTCGTCAAGCCCGAGCGCGAGCGCGGTCAGATGCGTCCCCTTAAACACCTCCACAAGCCTGTCACTGTAATCCGGCGGCAGCGTATGCGAGAACGTCGAATAATACGGATTGAGCCAGTCGGGGGCGAGGCCGAGCCTGGTGGCGATTTTTTTCACGTAGGGATCAAGCGTGGCGATGTCAATCCCCTTTGGAACCGCGTCGATGTCAAAAGTACCAAGCTGGTAGCCGTGGGCCAGAACCATTGCGGCGCCGCCGCCGATGACCAGACTCACGCTTTGGTCAAGCGTTTCGTCCAGTGCCTTGAGGGCGGCAAGCATCGTTTCACGCGTCATGTTTTTCATGTGCCTTCTTCTCCGTTCACGGTCATTATTGCGTAATGCAATATGCTTCGCAATATCAATAATATTTTAATAATTTTAATTATTTAAAATTACGAGTGGGCCGCCCTGTAGCTTGACCTCACAAGCGGCCCCGAAAAAACACGCTCGATCCCCGCTTCGAGCGCCCACTGGCGGATCAACTCGAATTCGGCGGGCTCGTAATACTTTTTCACCACAAGACACTCCGGTGCCGGCTGCAGGTACTGTCCCACCGTGACAATGCCGGCGCCCGATGCATGCAGGCTCCGCAAAGCCGCGCGGATCTCGTCGTAAGTTTCGCCAAAACCGACCATCAAGCCGCTCTTGACCGCACACGCCTGCTGCGCCCGCCCGCCCGAAATACCAGAGGCGGTCTGAAGCGCGCGAAGGGAACACGCGAATGACGCTCTCGGGTCCCGCACCACACCCTGGAGCCGCTCCACCGTTTCAATGTTATGCGCGTAAACATCCAGACCCGCTTCAAGCACCAGGCGGATGCAATCCTCCCGGGCGCCGAAATCAGGCACAAGCGCCTCGACCCTGACGCCAGCACATGTTTTCTTGATTTCCCGTATCACGCCCGCAAAATGCGCCGCCCCGCCGTCCGGCAGATCGTCGCGGTCTACGCTGGTAAGCACCACGTACTTGAGCCCCAGCTCGCTCACCCCGGCGGCAACGCGCGTGGGCTCCGTCGCATCAAGCGGCTCCGGTGCTCCGGTGGTTCTTACGCCGCAAAACGCGCAGGCTCGCGTGCAGGCATCACCCGCAATCATGATTGTCGCGGTTCCGTCAGCCCAGCACTCGCCCTTGTTGGGGCACCTCGCTTCATCGCACACCGTATGCAACCCGCGCCGCCCGAGGACCGCGCTTACGTGCGCAAAACCGCCCGCACCGGGCATCTTCATCTTGAGCCACCGCGGTTTGCGGGTATTGGAGGTCAATGGTAATTTTTCGAATACCTGCATGTCGCCACCCTGGGCTGCTGCCCTTTGGTCATATACAGGGAGTTGATTTCCAGCTTGCCGCCAAGGGCAAGCACGGTCGACACCATGACTTCCTCCGAAGCATCCAGCCCCTTTATTTTATATGAATACATCGTCTTCACAACGGACTGCATGCCTCCCGTTGACCGAAATGAAAACAGCTCGCTGACCGTTACATGTTCCCCGGTAAATGCAGACGAATGATGCGAGTTCCAGCTTGCCGCGGGCCGCGAAAGATTGACAAACAGCAGATTGCCGGCCTTGAGCGCCTCTTCGCCCGACTTCAGTGCCGGCGTAGTGATTGCGTTCACCATCCGGAAGACCATCGAAGGTCCCCATCCGGCGCGAAAAGAAAAACCGGTCTCGCCCCTGACATATGCCGGGCATACCGGAGAACCCTTCTCGAGTTCAAATGTGCCCATGAACGGTTTCATCCGGGATTTTTCTATAGGGCCAGTTGAAATCAGAAATGACGGCGCAGCAAAAGCAGATGACAGGACCAACGAAAAAAACATCAATACGGCAGCAGACATGAAACCCTCCACTCTTGACGCTATGCATTACCAGATCCTGGGGGGTTTATCCAGATGCACAAAAAAAAGCCCCGTCTCCGGAATCATTCCGGCGACGGGGCGAGAGAGAGGAGGAGTAGCTATTTGTGAGACGGCCGGCAGGCACTATTACCTTCCGGCAAACTTTTCAGGCCCTCAGAGCAAAAACGGGCTTGTCAGCGCCCCGATGTTCATCATGCTGACCGCAAGATCACTGCCAAGAACATCCATCTTGAAGCTGGCCGGCTTGTAATCCGCGACATTGAGCGCACCCGGAAGCTGCTGGCCGGGCGCCCAGTTGGGCGTAATGTTCTTTATCAAGGAATCAATAGCGGGGACGCCAAGAGCGGGCGCCTTTCGCGAAGCCAGGAAGCTGGCGAGATTGATCCCATTTGTAATCTGTTTTGTTGCCTGCTGTGACAGAGGCTGTACCGGCTGGCCCGTTGCCTTGACGGGCGCCGTACATGATGCGCAATTTGCGACCGCCGGGGGGCTCGAAAAAGCCATCTGCGGTATTGCCACTGCCGCTGCTGCCGTTATCAATAATATTTTCGTTCTCATAAACTTTCTCTATTTTCTCTCCGCCGCTTTTGCATCAGCGACGAAGGCCCTATTTGCAGGGAGCGTGCCGCCCGGGGTGTTTGATGCAGAAAAACCCGAAAGCAGCCAACCCCGCGCAGCCCCTGGAGCCGAAAGGCACCACATGGGTCTGAAATATGCCTTTATAATCAAATGGCTGTATATCTTTTAGACAGGTGTCGTGACAACGAAAACCAAAATAAAATGACGCGCAGCGCCCCCGAAAAGTTGGCGGACACTTTCCTAAAAGTTGGCGGACACCTTTCTCATGATACGCGCAGCCGCCCGGCCGTCGCCATAGGGATTGGGCCCGCGCCCGCGGCAGCCATGCCGGAGCGCAAGCAGCGTTTCGCGCAGGATTTTGCCGGGATCAGTGCCAACCAGTTTGACATAGCCTGCCTTGACCCCTTCGGGGCGCTCGGTTTTTTCGCGCATTACAAGAACCGGCTTTTTCAGCGTCGGGCCCTCTTCCTGTATCCCCCCCGAATCGGTGAGCAGCACGTCGGCGCGGTCCATGAGCGCGACAAACGCCACATACTGCATCGGCACGACAAGCATGATGCGCGGATGTCCGGCCAGCTGGCTCTCTACAATGCTCCGGACGTTCGGGTTCGGATGAACGGGATAAACAATGCGCACTTCCCGGCCACCGCCGGAACCGTCACGCGCATCAGCGATGTCTCTCAACCCCTTGCAAATGCCCTCAAAGCCCTTTCCAAAACTTTCGCGCCGGTGCGCGGTGACAAGAACCAGGCGGTGACCGCCCACAAAATCCATAATGGCGGGATCAAGCCGCTCCTCCGGCGGAAGCGAGCGCATGCACGCGGCGTCTTTCAGGCGCGCAAGCACTATCTTCAGCGCATCAATCCCCGTGTTGCCGACAACATGAATGCGATCCTTCGGAACGTTTTCCTTTATAAGGGCCCGCCCGGCCCCCCTGGTCGGGGCGAAATGCCACCGCGCAAGCCTCCCTATGAGCTGGCGGTTTGCCTCCTCCGGAAACGGCGACGCAAGATCATATGTCCGGAGCCCCGCCTCAACATGAGCTACCGGAATGCGGTTGCAACAACCCCAGTACGACGCGACAAACGCGCTCGTGGTATCCCCCTGCACCGCAATCACATCACCACTCACGCGGTCCTTCATGGCATCCATTTTTTCGAGCACGCGGGCACTCAGGCCCGTGAGCGTCTGATCGGGCTGCATTACATCAAGATCGACATCGGGCTCGATCCCGAAAAACCCGAGCATGGGCATGGCCATGTGGCGGTGCTGCCCCGTCAGCACGACACGCACCTGGTGCCCCCGCCTGCGCGCCTCAAGAATGACCGGCGCGAGTTTTATGACTTCGGGCCGCGTTCCGAGCACGACCGAAAGAACCATCTTCTTCATACCGCCCCCACCCCTCTTACAACCGACAGCATGGTCTTCACGATAATGGCGACATCAAGAAGCAGTGAACGGTTCTGCAGATAGAAAAGATCATATTCAATATTCTCGTGGATCGGGTCGCCCCGGTAAGCACTTATCTGCCACACGCCGGTAATGCCGGGTTTGGCCTCAAGACGCCGCAGCTGAAGCGGCGTATACGCAGCCACGATGAACGGCATTTCCGGCCGCGGCCCGACAAGGCTCATGTCGCCCCTTAAAACATTGAAAAGCTGCGGAAGCTCGTCAAGGCTCGTGCGCCTGAGCCAGCGCCCCACACGCGTGATCCTCGGATCGGCCGGGTCCGACGGGGTGCGCGCGTATCTGGGCGCATCCTCGAACATGCTCCTGAATTTGTAAAAACTGAACTCACGCCCGCCGAGGCCGGATCTTTTCTGTTTGAAGATCACCGGGCCCCTGGATTCGAGCCTGATCGCAAGCGAGATAAGCGCATACACGGGCGACAACACCAGCATGAAAAACGCTGACAGGCTGAAATCCATGAGGCGCTTCGAAAGAAGATAGTAAAAACCCACCGTGCTTGTGCGGCGGCGGAAGATGGGAATCCCCCCCACTTCAAAAAGCTCCACATCCTGGATGAACTTTTCATAGGTGTTCGGAACAATCGCGTATTCGATGCCATCGCCGATGCAACGCTCGACCAGCTTCTGATTGCGCTCGAAGCTCGCCGAAGGCAGCGCTATCAGGACCATGTCAACGCCATATTCGTCGCGCCTGGCAAGCACCTCCTCGCCACCCAGGACCGGTACCCCCCCCTGCGGTCCGAACCCGTGCCACTTGATGACCGAGCCTTTTCTGGACGCATCATCATCGAGGAATCCAACCGGCAGCAGGCCCAGAAACGGGCTTTCGAAAAGCCTTCTGGCTATATGCTGGCCGATATGCTGCGCTCCGAAAACCAGAACCCTTTTCTGCACCCATCCCATCGCATGAAAAACAAGATGGAGCCTGTAGGACACCTGCCGCTGCAGATACAACGCAACAGGCGTCATGATCATGGCGGCAGTAAGCGTGATGCGCGAAAAAGTGACCGACCGGAGATAAAACGATGCGCTCATGATGACCGCCGCCGCATAAAGCCCGGTGTAAAAAATGCCCCGGAGCTCCTTGACGTTGAGCAGGCTCACCTCGCGCTGGTACATGCCCACGCGGTCGAGAATCACCACATAGACAAGCGCCGCGGCCGCCGCAAACAGCAGGAACTCGGGAAACGACTGCGGCGAGAGTTTTCCGTACACGCCGGTGTATATCCAGTAGCCCGCAAGATAACAGAGAAAGACGGTGACGGCGTCAGCCGCAAGCTGCGACGCAAACAGCAAGCGCGCATAATAAGACCTGAGCTTTGGATTTACCCGGTTGTCCATTGATAAAACCTTTGTATTCAACTTGCGCGGGCAAGGCAACTATATCCTTTTTTGCACGGCCCACTTGGCAAGCACATATAAATTGTATGCAAGCTTGGGCATGGTCATGCGCCCGTCGAGCATGGCGCGCACAAAGGCGGCGGACCCATGAAAGCCCGCGCAATCCTCCAAAAAACCCCTTGTCCGCTCCACGCAGGAAATAAAATCGCGCCTTACCGCCGGATGCCGGAGCCAGGCCGCCACCGGTATGGCAAAACCGTGTTTCCTGCGTTCCGCCAGCGGCGCGACGCGGGGATCAGAACGCAAAATACTGCGCAAAACCGCCTTGCCCTCGAAGCCGCGCAGCTTGAA
>MEQJ01000050.1 GCA_001770165.1 Bdellovibrionales bacterium RIFOXYD1_FULL_53_11
GCGTAGGCAAGCAAAACGACATCCGGTTTGCCGCCCAGGTGTTTTTCAAAGATTTCAAAATTGTCGGGATTGGTTGCATCAATGGTTTCAAAGGACGCTCCGGCGCTGCCGCAGAAGGCGGCAAACTCCCGGGCAAGTGCTATCTCGCCCGCGTCGATGTCGACGCCGAGCACCCGGTGTCCCGCCATGGCGCAGGCGCTTGCGATCAGCCCGCCGCCGCAGGCGACATCAAGTATTCTGAGCTGTTTTCCGGCCGCGCGGCTGCTTATCCCGCTGATGATCAGCGCGAGGCGCCGGTGATTGAGCGCGGCCACCGGATGGGATGTGAAATAGCCGAAAGTCGTACCAATGCCCGGGCTTGCGGCATGTGAGGCGGCAAAGGCTTTTGCCTTCTGGATCACATGCTTGACGGTATCCGCGACGTTGTCCATTTGTTTTTATCTTCGCACGGCTTTGGGGTGATTTGACAAGAAATGGTATAAAAAATATAACCCACACATGCGGCGCGTTAAGAAAATACTGGTTTTGCTGTTTTTCCTGTCATTTTTACCTCTGTCTTCTTGGGCCGCGCCGGCAGAAGCCAGGTACAGGTGTTACAAACAAAAATCCTATGATCTTTGTGTTCCGTCGCCCGGGCAGGGAAGCCGTTTGCTGGGCGTTACGACTGATTCCGGTGGAGTTCGCGGCATGGAATCAGAGCTTTTAAATAATCTTGGCCCGGCGGCTCAGCGGCGGGCCAAGAGCGAGCCGGTCACTGCTCTGGATACCAATGCCGAAAAAGCCCTTGCCAAAGACCGACCGGATGCGCGTCTCCATTCCATCAACGGTTTTCTGCCATCATTTGCCGCAAAAAATTTCAATCTTGGCGCGGGATTTTCGGGCCCGAATTGCTACAACACCGCGCTTGTCACCACCGGCGGATTGCCCGCGGGCGAGGTTCGCTACATCAGCTCAAGCGAGTTCGAGGCGATTCTCAGGCTCAGATACAAGCGCCTTGCCGGCCCGGAGCCCGGAGCGCTTGTGGTGTTCGAGCCCCGTTCTTCGCGCGAGCATGCGGCCGTATATCTTTTTGACAATCTGATTTTTCAAAAAAAGGGTTACAACAAGGGATACGATTACCGCATCGTGCCGCTTGACGAATCGTTTGCAAGCGAGCCGTTTGAGTGGAAGCCAAATCCCTTTGACGGTCCGGCGCCGGTATCCGGCCAGCTTGCGTCCTGGGAATTCTACCGGCTTGTGCCCGGCACCCCTTGTCAAGGCTCTCCGGAAGCAGAAGATGCTTTATTTGTATCGACTGTTGAATATCTAGCTGCCGCGGTTTTGAAGTCGGCCCCCCAATGGGAAGTCGGGCGGGAGCTGGGCATGGTGACCGAGCATGTGCTTGAAGAGATGCTTGACAGGTTCAAGGGATACAAGAACAGCCGTATTGCGGTCGTTGGCCTGGCTTATGCCAAACTACGCAGTCTCAAAGACCAGGTGTTTCAGAGCATCGTAGAAACGCATTTCTCGTCGAGGTACGCTTCATCGCGGGTTGAGAAAATCACGGCCGACATCTGTGTTCATTATAACGGATACTTTACGGGCCTCCTGGAGCGCGTGCTCCGTCTTGTCGGCAGGGATGCGTCGCTGCAGTCCGTCCGGGCGCTTGCCGAAAAGGTTAAAGCCCAGCCCGCCGACAAATGTTCTTTCAAGCTTTTTGAGCTTGCTGCAAAATAAAAACGTTATGGTCAATTATTTTGATGCATCGCATTAGGGGTTGTGCTATATCGCCTTTTACGTTTACGCGGAGGATTTAATGAAAAAAGCGGTTTGTTTGTTTGTGGCTTTGGCTTTCTGTTCCCCGGCACTTGCGGGCGTCAATATTTCAAGCACGTTTTATGTGCCCGTGATTGACGGCATCAAATGGAGTCCGGAAATGCCGGGCAAAAGCATGGATATTGATGCGGAAATCGAGAAGCACCAGTATTCATTCGAGATCCCGGGCAAGGCCATGGAGGCAATCCTCGCCGAGGCCGGTATCGCCCAGAAACCCGGAAAACTCAGAAAAATAGTGATCGGGAAAATGGAGTTGTTCGCTCTTGATGAAGACACCTATATGATGATCACCGGCAGCATTTACAGCACGATCGGTCTTTTTTCGGAAGACGTCCGCACGCACAAGGTGAGCATCTGCACGGAAAAGGAAGGCGACGTCTTGGGCTGCGAAGATGCGGCAAAGACGGTGAACATCAACACACTTGCCATTACCGCCCGCAACGTGCCCGGCACGGGTCCGGTCACGCTCCGCAAGGCCGATATCGAGGGCTTCAGCGTATTTCATGATACCGCCAGCCAATACAAAAAACTCGCCAGGATGTTTGATATTTGCATTGGCGCCGAAAATATTTCCGGCTATGAAACGGGTGTTTGCGTGCAGATCCTCGGCAACCCGACTCTCATGTCACGGCACACCCAGGTACATGTCGATTTCAGGGATCAGGACAATGTATCGAGACGGTTGACGTGGGAGCATCCTGCCCCGATTTCAAACTGCCAGATTGCCGCTTCGGGCAAGGATTTTATTTGTGCCGGCGAGAGCGTCCTGGCGCAGAGTCTTGAGGACGGCACGGCATCGCTCCTGGCCTTCCTTCAGGCAAAGAATACAAGTGCAGAGAATAGTGTTTCTTTCATGACCGTTGGCTTTATCCCGTCAGTGGCAGCGATGGACCAGCGCAAAAACACGCTGGTCAACGCGCAGGCCAATACGTACGGGTTGCAATGATTTGTCTGCCGATAAAAGGTAATGATATCGAATGATTGAGCTGAGTGAATAAATAAAGATTGTTGACTTTAGAGGTCTGTTGTGCTAATGTCCGGAACGTCGATTTTCTGCCTTTCGGCAGGAAGGCCGACGGAGGTAACTTAAAGATGTTCAAAGTTGGAGACAGCGCAGTTTACCCGGCCCATGGCGTCGCCATAGTAAAGCGGATAGAAGAAAAAGACGTCGGTGGCAAGAAGAAAAAATTCTATGTTCTTCAGGTAGTCGACAATCTGATGACCATCATGGTGCCCACGGACAATGTTGATTCGGTCGGACTGCGCGAAATCATCTCCGGCAAGGATGTCTCGAATGTTTACAAGATACTCAAAAAACGCGATGTAAAAATTGATCAGACCACCTGGAACCGCCGTTACCGCGAGTACATGGAAAAAATCAAGACCGGCTCGGTCTACGAGATCGCCGAAGTCCTCCGCAATCTGTTTCTCCTGCGTCATAGCAAGGATCTTTCATTCGGCGAGCGCAAGATGCTCGACCAGGCCAAGCACCTTCTTGTAAAAGAGATCTCGCTTGCCAAACGCTCGGACGAGGCTGCCGTCGAGCAGGAAATACAGTCGATCTTCGCGTCGTGAGGCAGATAAAAGTCACAAACACCCTGACCGGCCGCAAGGAACCGCTTGAGACGGTCACGCCCGGACGGCTCACGATGTATTCGTGCGGCCCCACCGTTTATGGTCTCATACACATAGGCAATCTGCGCGCGGCGCTCGTGGCCGACATGTTCTACCGGTATTTCATGCGCGCCGGCTATGAAGTCGTTTTTGTGCGCAATTACACCGATGTCGACGACAAGATAATTAAAAAAGCACTGGAAGAAAAAACCACCGCCGATGCGGTTGCCCTCAAATATACCGCCGAGGTCGAAAAGGATTACAAATCGGCCGACATGCTTGAGCCCACGCACAAACCGGCTGTGACGGGGCACATGCCGGAAATCATCGCCCTTGTCCGGAAGATCATCGATAACGGCAAGGCATATGTCGTGGACGGCGAGGTTTTTTTCTCCATTGACGCTTTTCCGGAATACGGAAAACTTTCGCACAAGAATCTTGAGGATCTCGAAGCCGGTCGGCGCGTGGATGTGAACGATAAAAAGCGCAATCCGATGGATTTCTCGCTCTGGAAGCCGGCCAAACCCGGCGAGCCGTCGTGGGACAGTCCCTGGAGCCGGGGCCGGCCGGGCTGGCACATAGAGTGTTCGGCCATGTCAAGCCGGTGGATCGGCGACCGGATTGACGTGCACCATGGCGGCGAGGATCTTGTGTTTCCGCATCACGAAAACGAGATCGCGCAGAGTGAGGCGGCAAGCGGGGTGCGGCCCTTTGTACGCTACTGGATGCACAGCGCGTTTTTGACGCTTGCCAAAGAAAAGATGTCAAAAAGCCTCGGCAATGTTTTTCTGGCGCGGGATTTTCTCGCGCGCTTCGGCGCCGCCGTCGCGCGCTACATGCTTCTTGGCGTGCATTACCGGTCGATGATCGATTTCAACGATGATACGCTTGAGCAGGCGCTGACCGGGATACAGAGGATTTATGAGGCAAAGGCAAAGGCGCTGGCCATGGCCGGGGTCGGCACGGCGGGGCCGTGGAATGATTTTGTCTCCGCCTGTGACCGAACGGCCGCCGAAATGGACGATCATTTTGCAAACGACTTCAATACGCCCGGCGCGCTCGGGGCGCTTTTCACACTGATCCGCGAGTTCAACCGCCTGGCGGCGCTTCAGCCGTCCGGTGCCGGAGTCGATGCCGGAAAACGCCTCGTCCGCCTGATTGAACATGATCTCGGCGGTGTTCTCGGCGTGGGGCTCGGTGACCCCGCATCAATGCTAAAGGAGCTGGATCGTATAAGGGCCGAACGCCTGGGCGGTGCCGGAGGGCGCATGAGCGTCGAAGAAATCCAGAAACTTATTGATGCGCGCACGGCGGCGCGCGCGGCGCGGGATTTTGCGGAAGCCGACCGTTTACGCAAGGAACTCGATTCAAGAGGAATCGTAATCAAGGATTCGAAGGACGGCACGGCCTGGTCTTATAAATAGCCGGTCCGGCTATTTTGAATCCGATGAGTCCTTACTATTCTCCCAGCCCTTTTTCCCAAAGCCGTTTCAAAAAAGTCGACCAATGTATTATATGTATCCCCGAATCATTTTTTTCCACTTCGTCGTGAGAAACCATGATGAAATGTTTGAAAACACCCTCTTCACCAAGTGCCATAAGTCCCTTAAGATCATCCTTTGTCACATGACTTTTTGATTTAACTTCTATTGCCGTATGATTGCCGACAAGGTAATCGACTTCAAAACCCGTATCTGTTCTCCAGAATGTCAAATCATCAAAAGTGCGGCTGTATGACAGATACGCCCGCAATTCGTGACCGATCAGTGTTTCAAAATAATTTCCAAAATGGTTTGAATGCCGATCCACCACGCGAATGCCCGCCAAGAAATTCACCACGCCCGGGTCGAAAAAATAAAACTTACCTGTGGCAATCGCCTTTCTTTTTTTTGATTCGCGCCATGGCTCAAGCA
The DNA here is from genome assembly GCA_001770165.1 of Bdellovibrionales bacterium RIFOXYD1_FULL_53_11. Taxonomy (GTDB): domain Bacteria; phylum Bdellovibrionota; class UBA1018; order UBA1018; family UBA1018; genus XYD1-FULL-53-11. The sequence continues at coordinate 5,343 of MEQJ01000050.1, forward strand.
TAAACCCCACAAGCGTATCCACCAGTATCTGAACTCAACCTGCGGAGACACGGATATAATCATTTCGAGCAAGAAGGTTAATCATGAACAAATTAAGCGATCAGCTGCTGCAGGCAGGGCGATCTCCAAGAGACGAAGTTCCAGCGGAACCCGCGTTCGACCCTGCCGATACTTCCGCCAAATATGCGCGCCGGAAACTCACGATATGGCGGCTTACAAGAGTTTGAACATTTCCAGTCTTGAAGGCGACAGCCATTTTTTTAATTTTTCCATGTCACATTTTTCAATGCCTTCGTGACCAATGGCGGTTTTGATATCATTGATATCCAATTCCGATGCCCTGTTCATCTTGAGCGCACAAAACAATGTGAGTGACGGTTTGAAAATGCGACCGGACGGCCCGCTCTTGAAAACCTGTATTTCTGATTGCCAGTCATCAAGTGCGTTGACAAAAAATTCAACGGACAAATTGATGAACTCAGGTCCCATCTGCCACGCACCAAGCGTATATTTGAAGAGGTCGTTCTGGGCGGTTTCCCTGCTTTTATCGGCATGGTTTATGAACACCAGATCGATGTCTTCAGTCGCGCGTTCGCCGTCATATTCGATCTGAACCAGTGCGCCACCGAGCAAAAGCCAGTCCCCGCCAATATTTTGACAGATTTCATTCATGATCTTGTGGATTTTTGCTTTTTCCATGACGAGCGGGATATCCTATGAAGGGATGTTACCAAAGTGCGTTGAAAACGCCATGGCATTATTGGCCAATAAAACTTCCGGACAGCTCGACAGGGAAGTTGTATCTTCACTAGCCTGCCTTGATGCGCTAGCGCATTACTACCCAAGCCTCGTGACCGCCCCGCTTCTCTCCCTCAAAAATAAATTTGAATGGGTCAGGCAGAAGGAAAACTCAAGGCTGATCAAGCAGCGGCGGATTGCACTTGTATACATACTAAGAGAAGTACAAGACTTGGCGTTGCACTGGGGTGGAGGCGGCATGGTCAAGCTGGGCCAAAAACGGAAGAACGGCTGGAGCCATGAGCCGGGGGCTGTTTTCTGACCGGAGTGGTTTTTCTTGCGAGAATATGAACAGAGCATGAGTAAGTGAGGCGGGCGACCCGTGGAGCAAGTCGCCCGGCGGAGGAGCATTATTTATTGGACCATACTCCCCGATTTGAGTATAATCAGGGAGTATGGTCCAAAGATCATTAAAGTTAGACCGCCGCAACAGCTTGATGCTTCTCGGCCCGCGCGGCACCGGAAAATCATTCCTGCTGGAGCAGGAGTTTTCAAAAATACCCGCCAAAAAGCTGCTGTGGATAGACCTGCTTGATGCCGACCAGTACGAAGAATATCTGGACAACCCGGCCCTGCTTGCGGAGCGGGTCCGGGCGGGCGGATACAAGCATGTTGTGATAGATGAAATACAGAAAATTCCGGCACTTCTGGATATTGTACACAAACTCATTGAGAAATTGCATATTCAGTTCATTTTGAGCGGATCAAGTGTGCGCAAGCTCAAGCGCGGGGGCGGAAACCTTCTTGCCGGCAGGGCGTTTTCGTACAACCTCGATCCCTTCTCCCATGTCGAGCTTGGCGGGCGCTTTAATCTCCAGCACGTGCTTGAATACGGTTTACTGCCCAAGCTGTATTTCCCTTTTGGTCCGGCTTCAAATAAATCGTGGACAGAAACTGAAAAAACGCGTTTTTTGCAATCTTATGTCCGCACCTATCTGCAGGAAGAGATTCTGATCGAGCAGCTTGTGCGCAAGATACGGCCTTTCAGGAGTTTTCTGCGGGTGTCGGCGCAGATGAACGGGAAAATCGTTGATTATACAAAAATCGGCGACGACGTCGGCGTTGACCACAAGACGGTTGGAGAATATTTTTCCATTCTTGAAGACACGCTTCTGGGCTTTTTGCTTCATCCGTATCACCGCTCGATACGCAAACGGCAGGGCCAGAAACCCAAATTCTATCTTTTTGACACTGGCGTTAAACGCGCCCTTGAGCAAACCCTGAACGTTCCGCTTGTTCAACATACAACAGCCTACGGTGACGCATTTGAGCATTTTGTCGTACTCGAAATCAGGAAAATCGCAAGAATCATCGATCCCGACATCGATCTCAGCTTTTTCCGGACTCACGATGGAGCGCAGGAGATTGATCTGATCCTGGAAAAACCCGGCAAACCTCCGGTCATTATTGAAATCAAGTCCTCAGACAGGATTCCGGACCGGGACATAAGGAAGCTTGCTGTATTCAGGTCCGATTTTCCCAAAAGCGATATGATCATCCTCTGCCGGGAGCGAATGGCAAGAAAATCAGGAGATGTGCTGATATTGCATTGGGCCGAGGGGATAAGAAGACTGCTGCCTCTGCCAGCTCAAGTTTGATGATACCCTTCCTTGGTATCATACCAGAGGAATCAGGCAGGTGTGAGACCATCCACGGGAACAGTTGGTGATTGCCATGACAATGCAATGTGTGTGTTCAGGCGACGTTCTATTCATATCTCGGCGTACAAGTCGTGCGCAGTCACACACCATGATGCGTTTTCCGGACTGTTATTTTTTTGATTTTTCAGCGTAATATTGCAGTAGTTGTCGGTCAACATGCACAGGCTGAGGGGACGGCTTATGATTCGAGAGGAATCGTAATCAAGGACTCGAAGGACGGTACGACCTGGTCTTATAAGTGGCCGGTTTCAAACAAGAAAAAACTTCAGTTACCCTCCTGCTTTCCCGATAACTCTATCAGGAGAGGGCTCATCAGCGGATATGTCTGTTCCACGGGGGTACATGATTGTTTTACTGTCGGCCGGTTTTTATATGGCAAGCGCTTGCTTTGCGACGGATTTGTATAATCTGGACTGTCAGGTCAAATTCAACGAAATACTGCGGAATAAACTTGGTCTTGCTGCCTCGATAAACCGGGTGGATGTCGTCGGACAGCCGGCATTGTCGGCTGCTGCCCCCGCGCTCAGTGCAAAAAGGGTAAAACACATCGTGTGGGATGATGTTTCGCAATACCTGCTTACTCAAACTCCGGAAGGCCGGGAGCTTCTTGAAAAAACAACACATGTTGTTGGATTGAATGATCCCCGGATGCGTTCAAACGTCTACTATGCCTACACGCAATTCATCAAAGCTGCAAAATCCCGATATGATGCGGCAGAAATCCAGGAGTTGGCCGGCAGGCTGGAGAAGGCGGTTGATGAAATAAAAAAATACAAAAATCATGTCAACGGACGGCTTGATTTCCGCGCTCGGGCGGTGTTGGACAAATATGCGGCGTTTCAGCTGAACATAGCTGTTGAGGATGGCATCAGATTTGTCAGGCCTGGCGGTTATGATTTCGGTCTTGCATGGTTTTCTGCCAGTCAGGAAAAGAGGCTCCTGCGGGCACCCTGGATCGCAGAAAATCGTGTTAATGTATTTTTTTCAAGGCCTGACCCGGGCACAAAAATAGCTGCATCCGACCTCAAGATGCTCAAAGGCCTTTTAACGCAGTATTTAATGAAAGAAACGGTGGCTGGCCGGAGCATTCTGGCGCAGGCGACTGGAATGGCCGGCATAAAGGATTTGCCTCTTTCCGCTGCGGAGCTGGAGGCGGGTTTTATGGAGTTGATTTCCAAACTGAAAAACACCGCGCCTTCGCTCGGGTGGACCGGCAATCCGCTTGGATACAAGCCGATCCGTGAGTTCTTCGAAAAATTGAAGTGGGCTGATGATCCCAAAAGATCAGCCGTTGATCTTGAAAAGGCCTTTCTGGCGCTGGTCCGGCGTTTGAAACCGTTTAAACCCGAAAACCCGGACATATCGGCTTTTCACGCATTGCTTCAGAGAAAAAAAGGGATGGATCTTGAGGCTGCGTTCGGAGTTTTTATTGAAAGAATGAAATATTCCAAGGGCTCCCCCGGAGCGGGGGATTTGATTGCGCGGATTCGCATGGCGGACGACGTGTTGCCGCCAGTTAGAACGCGGGCTTCGCACTGGCGGTCACCCGCAACGTATTCGCACGAAGACCTGGTACGCCTGCAGTTGTATGCGGAGGAACAGCTCAGGCTTGAAAAATCCAACAAGCTTTTGCTCGCAAAATCAAATCCTGCCGCAAAAAACATCCTGTTGGCGGATCTGAATGATCCCTTTTTTGTTCCAGCCTCTTTGAGGCTGGGCGGAAAAGCACTGGCTGACTATCAGGCCAGGTCGTTCATGTCCAGGATGGCGCTATGCCTGAAAAACATGCCGAAGGCCGAACGGTCCCGCAAAGCATTGCATCTCGCTTTTGCCGAAGTCGGTTGGAATGAATTGCTGACGGCGGGCACATACATCTCGGCTGCCGGCAGCAAGCCGGTTGACTGGCGCAATCTTCCGACTGATTTGGTGATCGGCCTGACGGGTTTTGCAGATCCCTTCATTCCTTCTTTGGGATCGACAATGATCGGGAAATATTTTTACATGGTCGCACTGTTTGAAGGGCAGGAAGCACTTGACGGCGCGATCTATTATTTCGCTCCGTGGACGGAAACATACGGGCATGACAAGTTCGAGGTTACAAAAGCGAGGCTGACCGTGAGCGCCGCCTTTGTGACGGTGTCGCCGGTCGTGAAGCTTCCGCTGTTGACCTTTCTGTTGGGCATGAAGTGCCTTTATCCGAACGCCACCATGACCGTCACCGCCGCTGGGATGCAGCTTGCATACAAGGTCGGGGCCGGTCACATGTTCTTCAGGCTGAGAAACATGCACTACGACAAAAAAGGCATTCCAAGGTCACCTGAGTGAAAAAGGTGTCCGCCAACTTTTCGGGGGCGCGGCGCGTTAACGGCGTGAGGCAAAAACGACAAAAGATAACCGCCGCCCTTGACGCAGCGGGCATCAAAAAGTATGCGGGATACTTTTCATACTTTTCCTCAACAACCTCTGATACCCGATCGCAAACCGGTGGGCTTCGTCACGCGCGTGAGTCAGAAGCTTGAAACAGGCGGTGTGCGGCAGAAGAATCACCGGGTTTTTGCGGCCCGGCAGGTAAACACGCTCCGCGCTCGCGCGCACTTCGGAGGATTTGAAATCACTTTCCACCCTTGACTTGGCGATGGCCGCGGCCTCGATTCCCTGCAGGCCAAGCGTCTCAAGAATTGCAACAGCCTGTGCAAGCTGCCCCTTTCCGCCGTCAACAAGCAGAAGGTCGGGCAGCGGCTCGGCGTTCGACGGATCAAACCGCCGGGCAAGAACCTCGCGGAGCATTGCAAAATCGTTCT
>MEQJ01000051.1 GCA_001770165.1 Bdellovibrionales bacterium RIFOXYD1_FULL_53_11
AAAAAAACAATCTGCATCCCGTCAAAACAGCCGGAATCAAGCACGCGGCAGGGCGTTTCACGGCCGGCAAACCAGAGTTTTTTTCCTTTTGACCTCTGCGACGCAAAGAGCCTGATTTCTGCCGCTGGAAAACGTCTTTTTTCCAGAATGGAGAGAAGTTCGGTGCCAACCGCGCCGGTGGCCCCGACCACGGCAATATTCAAGGGCGCAACGCCCTGGAGTTCAGCCACCATCGCCTCCAGCATCTGCGGTCATCACCGCGCGCCGGTGCCTCAAAAATGCAAAGCCATTCCATGCAAGACTCAAAACCACGTAGGCGGCCAGTATCGTGAAAAACGCGACCTCCGGATTGACCGCGACAAGCACCATCGCCAGCACAGCCACCAACAGATAGCCGAAACTCGCGCGCGACCGCCAGTTGAGTTCCTTGAAGGAAGGGAATCTGACCGTGCTGACCATCAGCGCGGACACGACAAAAACCATCGTGACGGAAAACGCGCCGCGCGCTACGGCGCTGGCGGGTTCCCGGCTCACCCAGGCGACATCATTGTAGAAAATAATGAAGGTGGCAAGCAGCCCGGCGCCGATTGGAATCGGCAGCCCCTGAAAGCAGTTTTTGGGAACCTGGTCGCTGTTTACGTTGAACCTTGCAAGCCTGAGCGCGCCACAGGCCACGAACAAGAATGCCGCCGCCCACCCCAGTCGTCCATAAGGCTCCAGCGACCAGCGGTAGAACAAAAGCGCGGGCGCGAGTCCGAAAGACACGAGATCCGAAAGACTGTCATACTCGACGCCAAAGCGGCTGGTTGCGCGCGCGAGCCTCGCAATCCTTCCGTCAAGCATGTCGAACACGGCTGCAACCACTATGGCCCACGAAGCCGCCGCGAAACTGGAGTGCATTGAGGATACAATAGAGTAGAAACCACAGAACATGTTGGCCGTGGTCACAAAATTGGGAACGATGTAGATCTTGCGCATCTAATCAAGCCTCGCGATCACCGTCCGCCCGGCCTCAACGCTCTCGCCGGGCCCGACAAGCATCTTGGTGCCCGGAGGCATGAACATTTCCATGCGGGAGCCGAACCTGATCATGCCGTACCGTGCGCCGACACCGATCCTGTCGCCCTGCTTCAGTCCGCATACGATCCTGCGGGCCACGATTCCCGCGATCTGCGAAAAACCGATCTTGTGCCCGCCGTCTGATTTCATGAGAATAAAATTGCGTTCATTGTCCGTAGATGCCTTGTCAAGACTCGCCACAAAGAATTTTCCCGGCGTATATTCCACTTTTTCAACAATGCCGGTCACCGGCGCGCGGTTTATATGCACATTGAAAGGGGACATGAAGATGCTGAGTTTTTCGGCCTCACCGCCATAGCGCGGATCGTTCACGCGTTCGACCCTGAGCACCGTTCCGTCGGCCGCGCTGATAACCGCGCCTGGCGCCCTGTCAAGCGGCTCGCGCTGCGGATTGCGGAAAAACCAGAGAGAAAAAACAGTGATCGCAAAAGCAAACACCGCCAGTATTGCGGCAGCTGCGCGCGGTCCGCCCGAAACAAACCGCGAGACCAGCATGAAGGCGACGGTCGCAATCACCCCCACAGTAATCAGCTGCCATCCGTAATACGCAACCGGCGCATCCGGATATTTGAAATAATCACCCATATCGACTGGCAGGCTAGCAATCAGCCGTGAAGAATTCAACTGGCAATCGGCGCTTTAAGCGTCACGAGCACCACTTCGGCCGGAATCATGAACCTGTTTGGCGGACCCCAGAAGCCAGTACCACTGCTGATATTAATGTGCATGCCGGCATGGCCGCCAAGGCCACGGTAATGCTTGTGCGTGGCCGCAAGAAATATCCACCACGGAAAAAACTGTCCTCCGTGCGTATGACCGGAGAGCAGGAGCGCGGTGTTTTGCGCGGCCGCGACGTCAAGCAGGGCCGGGTGGTGCGAAAGCAGTACTCGCGGCGCGCCCGTAGGTGCGCCGGCAAATGCTTTTGCCGCGTCCGGGTCATGATCCGTTACGCCACCAAGAATAATTCGTGTGCCGCCCGGCGCACTGATCACATGGTGGGTGTTTGCCAGCACCTTGATCCCCAGACCCTCGATCGCCGGCATCCACGCTTCGTAGTTCCAGTAATACTCGTGATTGCCCGGGCAAAAATATACTCCGTATTTCGATTCCAGGTTTTTTAGCCCCGCAAGCTTTGGAAGGATTCTTCCGACCGTTCCATCAACAAGGTCCCCGGTGATCACCACAATATCAGGATCAAGACCGTTCGAAATGTTGACCGCGCTTTCAACCAGTCCCGCGCCATTTGGAGCGCCGATGTGCAGATCCGAAAGATGCGATATCTTGAAACCGGCAAAATCATGTGGAAGGCCCTTTATCACAACCGTCTCCGTACGGACGCGTGGCGCCTGAAGCGCCTGGAAAAACCCGATTAAGCATGACACGAGCGCGAGCAATACGGCGGCGCGTGGCAAAAAGCGCGCAAAAAAAGGCATTATGGCGTGTTTTCCGGCAAAAAGTCTGAACAACACCAACAACAGGTCGCCGACAACAAGATATAAAAACACCGTGGCCATGAGCCCGAGCAAAAAATAGCTGGACCATTGCATGCCATCGAGCAGGGGCCCCGGCAGATTCCACCTGCGCTGTGCAAAAAACACCGCAAGCTCAAACACCACAAATGCCGCGGCAAGGCTGTATACAAAACCCTTGTGCCCCGCGGTCCAGCCCGAAACGGTCACGATCCTCCGTGCGATATATGCACATGCGAGGCTCAAGACGGCGGACATTATAAAAAAGAAGATCAGCATGCGGGCGACCATCCAGAAAACAATATACGCGATATGAATTACTTGTATACACAGCAAATCATGCCCGAATATTACCGTCAGGAATTCCCGGTAGTTACAGGGCCTTTGCTTTTTCCCGGATTCTGCCGAAAAGCTTTTGATGAGCATCAATGCCCCAGCCATGGCCATCCTGCTGGCGTTATCCGCGCCCGCGCTTTGCGCAGACAATCCCGTCACCCCTTGCTCAAATCTGCAGCGCGAAATCCTTGAAAACAGGCCCGCCCCCGCGCGCATTGAAGACGTGGACGTTGACACCGAGCCGTTCAGCCTCGCATATAAAGAGAGGAACGGCATAACCTACTACTACGGCAGTCGGGTTCAGTATTACGACCATTTACAACTGGCCAAGGACAAAAATTTGATCAAGCTTCCGGGCGGCATATTTGTCACCGGCCGGAAATACGATGAATGCGTAAGCCGCCTTGGCATGACCGAATCAGAAGTACTTGCATCACGGGGGCAAAGATGGCTTTCCGTCGCGGAAGGAAAATCCGATTTTATTTCCGAATCAGTAAAACGCGGCGTGGACGGCTACTCGGTTGACGTTGCGGTAAGGGAGGGAACCACGCCGGGACGGCACGCATTGGCCTACGCGCAAAAGCTTCCCTACAAAAACGAAATATTCGACAAAACCCTGTCCATCTGGCTTATCCCGCATTTTTTCAAAAACAGCACCGGCTTCAACATGTTCAACCCGAAAGCCGGCAGACAAGCCATAGTTGAAATGATCCGGGTGACAAAAATCGGCGGAGAAGTGCGCATTAATCCCGTGACTCCGTACAGCACCCCGGTTGTACACTTTCTTGAAAAGCTGAAGCATCTCGGATTCATCAAGTATGAAATCATTCCCGCTGCCGAGATCCATCACACTTCCTCTGGATTCTTCACGATAAAAAAACTGAGCAACAATCCCGGAAGCTACTTCAAGATAACCCGTCTGAAATAACCCATATCTTCATCCAACCACCAGCACCACGCCCGCCACCACCGTGATGATCCCGATCGTGCGGTGCAGGGACGGCTTTTCAGTCCCCATCAGCCACGCAACCGGCACGGCAATCACGGGAGCAAGGCACGAAAGCGTGACACCTACAACCAGCGAAGAATGCCCGAGTCCGTACATGAAAAAATACGAGCCAAGAAACGCCTCATACGCAAAAAGCCAGAGCGACCGGACAAAATCGCGCCTGGAAAACACCGCCCGGGCCGATGGCGAAAAAAGACGTCCCAGCACGAAACAGATCACCACCGCGGCCAGCATCCTTACCGTATTCGAGGCGGGCACCGGCACTTCGGCACCGAATGTTGAAGCAATCAGGCTGTTCGCGGCCCAAAGAAGCGAAGTCAAAAGAGCAAGAATCACCCCGGACCTGCGGGTGAACAAGCGCCCGGAGGGCTCAAGCCTGGGGGCGTTCAGAATAACCACCACATTGCCGATGACCACCAGCAGCGTACCGGCAATCGCCCGGAGCGCGAGATCGTCACCGCGAAAGAACATCCCGCCCAGCGCCGTCCAGAGCGGGTAGGAAGAAGCAAGCGCAAGCGCCGCCGGCACGCCGAGCGAGCGCGTGCTCCACAAAAACAGCGCATCGGCAAAACCGTAACTGCAAAACATTGAAAGGCTGAACCAGAGCACCTGCCGCGACGTTAGCGCTCCAAGCATTTGAAAACCGCCGCCGATCCCGCCGCCTTCGACAAAACACATCAGGAAAAAAAGCGTGCCCGCCACCAGCGCGCGCGACAGGCTTATCGCAAACGGCGAATATGAAGCAGCCAGCCGCGAATATCTGGAGCTGCCGATAGCCCACACAAATGAAGACAGAAAGGCGAAAAGCGGGCCATAATAACTCACGCCCGCCCACCAGCGCGCCAGTCAGGCAGAAGCCCGGCCTTGAGTTTGATCTCGGCATCAGACTGTCTGAGATACCTTGGATGCACCTCAAGCGCATCGCGGGCAAGCCCCGATTGGAAAGCCTCCCATGCAAGAAGTGCGATATACCGGCCCTGCACCTGGTCGGCGAACGGAAACGGAGAATCAACAAATGCTTTTGCAGGAAGACGTTTCCAGAGATCCGGGTATCTCGTACGCCCCTCCCCGACAACAACCCACTTCATGGTGTTTTTTCCGGTGCCGATCTTTTTTTTGAGCAGCACCGCCAACTCGTCCGGCCCCGTCACCCGCTCCTCAACCCCGCTCTTCCAGAGCCCCGGCCGGTCGCCCTCCTTCATGGCCGCGCAATCGGCCACCGAGCAGGCGCTACCCCAGAGCGCAAAAAGCTCCCCTTTGCAGGCATCAGTCGCCGCCACGACCATGGATTTTCCGCCGCGCACGGACATTGCAAGCGCAACCGGCCGCGCGAGCGCGGCAAGACTTGACACTCCGACAAGCGGTTTGCCGGTTGTATGTGCAAGAGTCCTTGCAGTGGTGATCCCGATCCTGAGCCCGGTAAAGCTGCCGGGCCCCACCCCGACGCCAAACACATCGACATCATGAAGATTCCATCTGGCGGCACTCAATGCCTGGTCAATTCCCCAGAGCAAACGCTCGGACTGCATCGCGCCGATATCATGCGACCACTCGGCCCGAAGGCGCGGAGCCACTCCGGGCCTGCCATGCTCCCACTCTATCGCGCCGATCGCTCCTGATTTTGACGATGTATCCCAGGCAAGTATCTTCACGGCAAAGCACTCACGTCTCAGTCAAAAAACGGCAGCCGTATGATGTCGTTGCGGATCACAATCACCATGAGAAGCAATATGATCGACAGTCCCACCTGCTGGATTATTTCCATCTGCCTCATCGTAAGCCTGCGTCCGCGCACCGATTCGATGGCCAGGAGCATGAGATGACCGCCGTCAAACACCGGCACGGGGAGAAGATTCAAAATCCCGAGACCGACCGAAAGAATGGCCATCGTGGTCAGAAACGCGATCAGCCCGCGCGAAAGCGATTCGCCGGCGATTTTTCCGATGAGAATCGGCCCCCCGAGCGTCGAAATCGAAACATCCCCGGTGAGCATCTTTCTAAGCGATACGAGATTGCGCCAGGTAAGCACGGCCATCCTTTCGGTGGCGAGCCCCGCAAGCGTGAACGGATTCCACACCCGTTCAATAACGGTTTCGGGTTCGGCATAAGCCAGCATCGGCACTATGCCGATGGTATATTGAACGGTTTTCTTGAGCGCCGGATCACGGGTGTTCGTGGCGGTCGGAATAATCTGCGATTTCATGATTTTTCCGTCCCGTTCCCACGCCAGGAGAACTCTTCCTTCTTTTTCGCCGGCCTTCTGCACCGCCGTGCGAAGCTCGATAAAACTGTTCACTGCCCGTCCGCCCACCGAAACAACCCGGTCCCCCGGCCTGAGGCCGCTTGACGACGCCGGAGAGCCCTGGATTATCTCCCTTATGAAAAGTTCGGCGGCATGAAGCCCGAGGTCGCGCGCCAGCGAGCGGGAACGCGGCAGTTTTTTTAATAATACCTGTTTATTTTGTCCGGCGGCTCCGCCAACCGGCCCGATCTGTAACGCAACCCCTGCGCCGGGCGCAAGCTCTGAGTATCTGCGCTCCAGATTCTCCCAGTCAACAACCGGAACACTGTTCATACTGGTGATCCTTGAACCCGTCCTGATACCAGCCTTCCATGCCGCGCTCGCGGGATCGGACACGCCGGCCTGGTTGTCACGGCCCGCCGGAAAAAGCCCGTCAATCTCGCCGACGCCCTTGACTTCACCGTACATGCTGAAGCCTTCCCTCTCCGTCGGCTTGACCTTGAGCGCGTCCCCGGCACCGGTCCTCCTGAGAACATCAAAAACCATTTCATGACCGGGTTTTTCGTTCACAGCCTGATAAATCTCTTCGAACCTACTTACCTGCCTGCCATCAATCCGGACAATCCTGTCGCCGCCCTGGAAGCCGGCACGCTCGGCAGAAGAACCACCGACCACCCGGCCCACCACGCTGGCTATCTGCGGTTCGCCAATCAATAGAATTGCCATGAATACGACAATTGCAAAAATGAAATTGAAGAAAGGCCCGCCGAAAAAAACGAAAAACCTCTTCCAGGGTTTCTGCGCGTTCAGCGTTCTTTTTTGAAGTTCGGGCGGGAGCGGGGATTCGGAGTCTTCTTCGCCGAGAAGTTTGACATAGCCGCCAAGCGGAATTGCCGAAACCCTGACTTCGGTCTCGCCCCACATCCGGCTCCACAACTTGGGTCCAAAACCGACGGAAAAAACTTCGGCCTTCACCCCAAAAATCCTGGCAAATACATAATGCCCCAGCTCGTGAACGATTACGAGCGGCCCAAGAACAGCCAGAAAACCCAACACTGAAACAGCAGCACCCAGCAAATTACCCCCTATCCAAACAGTCTCATGCAAGCATACATGACCGGCAGACCGAGCACCACTCCGTCAAAACGGTCCAGAAACCCGCCATGCCCCGGCAGAATTGATCCTGAATCCTTTTTTTCATATGCCCGCTTCAGAAAGCTCTCGCACAAATCCCCGAGCTGCGCGAATGCCCCCACAAAAACCGGAATAATAAAAACCGCGCCCCAGGGCATCGCCCTGAAAAACACCGCCTTCGAAAGCAAGGTCACAACCAGCCCGGCGCCCAGCCCACCCAGCGCCCCTTCAACTGTTTTCTTCGGGCTGATGAGCGGATAGAGTTTTCTTTCGCCGTATTTGCGACCTATAAAATATGCGCCCGTATCCCCCATCCAGACAACCAGCAAAAACACGGCTGCCCATTTCGTGCCATGCACTGAATCGTGAATAAGCGGAAAGAAAAGCGGCAAGAACATCAGATATAATGTGCCAAAAACCGCGGCCATCAGTTCCTTGAAATGCGCCTGCAGTTCCCACTGGGCCTTGTGCCGTGGAACCGTGAACAGATAATAAGCAAAAAGCCCCATCATGACTATCAACAAAAGCTCGAATTCGGCCCGGGGCATCCAGAAATTTATGAACGCCACGAGCCAGGCCGTTCCAAGCATGACAAATTTCTTCTCGGGCTTGTCTGAAAGCGTGAAAGTCATGTCAATGAACTCGCTGAGCATGCCGATCGACATGATCACTCCGATCAGGGCTCCGCCGATCCTTCCGCCGAATATCAGCAGAAGAAGCAGGGCGGCCCCGCCGATCACGCCTGTCTTAACCCTTTTACTGAGATCGCCTTCCTTCATCCGGTCCCCCCGATGCCGCCAAAACGCCTCTCGCGCCTGGAATATTCATCAACCGCCGCACGCAAATGCTCGGGCGAAAAATCAGGCCAGCACTCATCCAGGAAAACATACTCCGCATATGCCGACTGCCAAAGCAGGAAATTGCTGACCCGCACCTCCCCGCTGGTCCTTACAACCAGGTCCACATCCGAAAGCTCTTCGAGCCCGCCGGTCCACAGATAGCTCGACAGGATTTTTTCATCCATCTCACCGGGCTTGCGCCTGCCGGTCACGCAATCCTCGGCAAAAAGCCGCGCGGCCCGCGCAAGCTCGCGACGTGATCCGTAGGAGATGGCAAAATTGAGCCTGAGCCCCGTATTACCGGAAAGCTCCTCGACCACCGGGTCCAGCACGCTTCTGACATCCGGCCCAAGCCGTTCAATCTCGCCAATGACGCCAAGACGCACATTCATGCGCCCCAGTTCCTCCTTCTCGCTTTGAAGATATTTTTTCAATAGCTTCCAGAGCACGCTTTTTTCCGTATCGGGACGCGTCCAGTTCTCGGTCGAAAATGCATAAAGCGTAAGCGCCTTGATTCCAAGACGGTCGGCTTCGCGGACAACCGGCTTGACGCGCGAGCTGCCGCGGATGTGGCCGAACACGCGCGGCCGGTGCCGGCGCCGGGCCCACCGGCCGTTGCCATCCATGATGATCGCGACGTGACGGGGAATCCTCAAGGGTGCTCCGGCTCAGACCGTAAGAATCTCTTTTTCCTTGGCCAGGATGATCTTGTCCACCTCGGCAACCTTTTCATCCGTTTTCTTCTGGACCTGTTCCATCGCCTTTTTTGCCTGATCCTCGCTCAGGGCTTTTGCTTTTTCCTGTTTTTTCAGTTCTTCATTGGCATCGCGGCGGTGATTGCGTACGGCGACCTTCGTCTCTTCACCGATTTTTTTTACCAGCTTGACAAGTTCCTTGCGCCGCTCCTCGGTCATTGCCGGCACATTGATTCTTACGAGTTTTCCGTCGTTCTGGGGCGTAAGCCCGATATTGGCGGCATGAATCGCCTTCTCAATCGCTCCCGTCATGCCGGCTTCCCACGGGGCTATCTGAATGGTCCGTGCGTCCGGAGTGGTCACGTTTGCAACCTGGTTCAGAGGCATGCTTGAACCGTAATAATCCACATGAACCGTATCCACGAGAGCCGTCGAAGCCCTGCCTGTGCGCATTTTGGCAAGTTCCGCCTTCAGCGACTGGACCCCTTTATCCATGTTCTTTATCATCGCATCCATCACTGCTTGTGACATATCCCTTCCTCCTACTTTACCAGCGTGCCAACGGCTTCACCGCTTACGATGCGGCCGAGGTCACCCTTGTTATTGATGTTGAACACTATTATGGGCAGCTTGTTGTCCATGCACAAGGAGATTGCAGTGGAATCCATCACCTTTAGCCCCCTCTGCAGGACGTCTATATACCCGAGAGTTTCAAAACGTTTGGCGTCTTTGACGACGCGCGGATCGGCATCATAAACGCCGTCAACATTGGTTGCCTTTATCACCACCTCCGCCCCGACCTCCATGGCCCTCAGCGCCGCCGTTGTATCCGTGGTAAAATACGGGTTGCCGGTGCCGGCGCCAAAGATCACTATCCTGTTCTTCTCAAGATGCCTTATGGCTCTGCGCCTTATGTAGGGTTCGGCCACTTCGCGCATCTCGATCGCGGACTGCACGCGCGTATAAACACCGCTTTGCTCCAGCATTTCTTGAAGCGCAAGACAGTTGAGAACAGTCGCGATCATACCCATGTAGTCCGACGACGCACGATCCATGCCCTTTGTCGCGCCCATAACGCCGCGGAAGATGTTTCCGGCGCCAATGACAATGCCAACCTGCACACCCTTGTCGTGTATGTACTTGATCTCGCCGGCCAGCATCTTCATTACATCGGTATCGATGCCATAACCGGCCTTGCCGGCAAGCGCCTCGCCGGACAGCTTGAGCATTATCCTCTTGTAAGGTGTGTTTCTCGCCGCAACCTTTGATCCGTTCATCATTTTACCATCCACCTCAAACCGCACACGACGGAGCCTCGCCCAGGATGCCCTCGCCAAGCACGAAACGCGAAAACCGGCGGATTGCCATGTTCTCGCCAAGAGAACCGATGGTTTCCTTGAGGAGCTGCTCTACGGTTTTTTCGGTATCCTTGATGAATTTCTGCTGAAGCAGGCAGTTCTCTTCATAGAATTTCTTCATCTTGCCTTCCGCGATTTTTTCGAGCACGGCAGCCGGCTTGTTCTGTCCCTGCATCTGGGCGATCGCGATTTCCTTTTCTTTCGCGATCACGAAGGCCGGAACATCCTCAGGCCGGAGCCATTGCGGGGCGGCAGCGGCGATGTGCATCGAAACGTCTTTTACAAACTGT
>MEQJ01000052.1:0-9201 GCA_001770165.1 Bdellovibrionales bacterium RIFOXYD1_FULL_53_11
AAAAAATAAATATTGGGGCGTAGAAATTCCAGTTCTTGATATTCATACGCAAGGCAAAAGCAAGGCAGATGCATATTTAATGGCAAAAGACGCCATTGAATCTCTTGTTAACAAAAAGAGCTTTGAAGTAATTTGTGCTCCCGGCAAGGGCAATAATTTTATCCTCACTTCAAATGACACAATGGCCTTTGTGGCATTTGTTCTTGGTCGCCTGAGAATAGCGCACAACCTGACGGCAAGACAGATGGCAAAACGATTGCGTTCGTCTTCGCCCAACTCTTATGCCCGCTATGAACAAGGCAGGGCAATGCCAAAACTGGACACACTGGAAGAGTTGCTGCGAGCCATCGATCCAACGCTTGGGCTTGTGCTAAGCACTGGGTGAACAATCTGCAATTTCTTTTGTCGAGATGATCTAAAAAATCACAGGCCGGAAAGCTTGCCCGCCAGGGTTTTAAGTTCCTTTCGAAGTTCAATGACAGGAACCTGGCAAGCGGGATGGTCATTTTCCCAACAGACAACATAATCGCACCGGATGTCACGATGTTTGGCGTTTCTCTCGTGCGTGCGGAACCCGCTGGATTTGAATTCAAATTCCACATACTTCCGGGAGAAGGTTTTTCCGTTTTTTTGAAGAACGCAAGCATCAGGGAATCCACTCCTGACGAATTCCATTTTGATAAAATTGTATGGAAGCTGCTGCATACAATGAGCAAATAAAACGACAACCCCCTGCTCGCTTGTGGGTGCGTAGTTCAAAATCCCCAAGTCCATTGTGGAAGGCGCGGTCTGGAACTGGGCCATATTGTGCGAAATTAGCTGGGCCAGTGCGGTACCGAGATGGGCCAAAATACGTGATTGAGTGCAACGGTACACACAGTCGCCTGAACCTGAGAATCAACATGGCCCTTGGTTATGGCGGATTTTGCGTTCGATGCTTTCGTCCCCACGCACCTCCAAAATGCTCTCCGGGCAGTCGCTGCTGCGAGTGAAGGGCGGCCCCGTCTCCAGAGCCTCACGATCAGTTCGGAGCTTGTTTACGGCCTATTCAGCGGGCGAGGAAAACAATCTGCGGGATCAGTCGCGTGGATTTCACGCCGTCCTCGCCGCGTCCAGGACCGCTGTTGATGCCAACCGAACTCTGGGAGTCAGCTCCCTCGTGCCTCCGTCAACAGCGAATCCCCAGGAGACGCTGTGCACCCTCTCGCCTCTCTCTCGATTCAGGAAAAATCTCTAGGGGAAACTTTTGGAAAAGATCAATCCCTTCGCTTGGCCCCGGACCCTTCGTTCTCGCGCTATCCGGCCCAGTTCCTTCCTTCGTCTTCCACCCTGCGCGCGTGTTTTGCGACGCAGCTTATCTCTACCGGCTCGCCGCCCGCCATCGTCATGAAAATATGCGGCTGGAAAGATCTTAAAACCATGCAGCGCTACATCCGCCTTGCCGGAATTGACGAAAGCGGCGCTACGGAGGGGCTCAAGTTTTTACCGACTACGGATGCGGCAATGATGGAGAAGGTGGTGAGCTTGTTTGGGGACCGGGGCGGTGGGCAATGACTTTGCATAACAGTTACTCCGGGCACAATTCATGCGTACAAATTCGCAAAGGAGAATCAAAATGAAAAACAAACTGAGCACTATTGAAATTGAAAAAATGATTTACAGGATTCGCGGCCACAAGGTCTTGTTTGATGCCGATCTGGCTCGTCTTTATGGGGTTACATTGAAGGCCTTGACGCTTGCGGTTAAGCGAAATCCGAAACGTTTTCCGAAGGGATTCCTATTTAAACTTACTGCCAAGGAACTGGCCGGACTTGGGTCCGGAAAGCGTACCGCCGGGAGCCGATCCGGACGGCTTGGACCGGTTATGGCATTTACATGTGCCGGTGCGGTCATGCTGTCGAACGTCCTAAACAGCAAATGCGCCGTCATGCTGAGTATTGCCATTATCCGTATTGGGACGTTTATTTTTGAAGATACGGATAATCGCAAGTTTGACAATATAAACAAATTGAGTGGAAGCTGACATCAATTGGGGCTAGAATCTTATTAGAGGTTATTAGAGGTGCGACCTCTCGCGGGGCATAAACGCTTTAATTACAGGTGGTTATATTATGAAAAAAACTCAAGATTACTGGGATGCCCAGATTAAAAAAGCCGTTTCCAGTCGTAGAGAGACCAATGAAGTCGATTTCAAACTCACACTTTCTGACAATACCGACCGACTCAAAGAGCACATTAATGCGTTTGGTAATGGTGAAAACGGTGGCGTATTTGTCTTTGGTCTTGCTGAATCCCTTCAGCCTGCGCCGGACCTGTTTGCGCAACAAGAGGTAATCGCTAAAACGGTCTCCAACCTTGCGTCCGACACACAGGTCCCTCCACTTACCGTAGAAAGTTTTACGGTCCTCTTAGACAAAAAAGATCACCTCTTTCTTTATATCCATCCAGGTCACGAGACCCCTGTCTTTATTAAAGATCGAAGCCCACTAGGCGGAACCGGTTGTTATATAAGATCCGGCGCCAGCACAATTCCAATGCCAATCAGTGAAATCCGTGAACGCATATCACGATCAAAGAATTTCTATTATGATGAAACCCCAATTGATGAATTCGGATTCAATGATCTGGATCTCGAAAAAATCGAACAGATTCTGAAAGATTTTCACCCAATTGATGGCGCCTCATCCAGGAATATCGGCGTATTGCTTGAAAACAATGTTATGACTGGCGGCCATGAACGTCCTGCAATCACTCTTGCCGGATGGCTGATTTTTGCGAAGAATCCGCAAAACCATCGGCAGTTCCGCAACGCACAAATTGAATTCCAACAATTCAGGGGCACCACAAGAGAGGCACCAATCAAAAAAACAATAATTACAGGAACCCTGCCGGCGCAAGTTGATCAAGCAATTGATTTATTGTTGCAGCACATGTGGGTCGTCCCGACAATCCAGGGCAGTCGCCGGGTTGAAATCCCATCCTACGACAAAACCATGCTTCGAGAAGTCATCGCAAACAGTATTGTTCATCGCGATTACAGCAAAATGTACCAACCTGTCAAAATTTCCATTTTTACTGACCGCATGGAAATTGAAAATCCAGGAGGATTGCTTCCCGGTCTTACACCATTCAATTTGATACACAAGAGAGAATGGAGAAATCCTTCGATTGCCCAACTGCTGGAAAAATTCCGTATTGGTGAAATGGATGGCCAGGGAATCGACCGCCTTTATTCGGCTACGCGAAGAATTAAACTTCCCGCACCACAATTCATCGACAATCATTCAAGCTTCAAGGTGGTTCTTTCCGGCCCTAAAGCCTTTGACGAGTTTACTGCAGAAGAGAAACGTCTTACCGTTCTGGTGATGCTCATTCTTGAAGATACACTGGACAATGAAGGCGTACGCAACGCATTTGACATCAATACACTAAAAGCATCAACGCTGATCAAAACTCTTATGGAAAGTGGTGTTATAAAATCAACAACAAAAAGCCGTAAATTTGCTCGATACCAGCTTACAGATGAATACCGGCAGAGAATTTTTGGATGAATCATTATAATACTAAGGAGGAAACCAACGTTAGCATGTGCAGACTGTCCCGACCTGTCGCGAGCAGTCTGTCATAGACAAGGGGCGTGGTCATCGCCTGTTCGAGCAATTCGATCTCGTAGGGCAGTTCATTTAATGACATGCAAATTACTCTCTTTCGCGGAAACCAAGTTCATGGCGATACACCTATGACTTAAAGTTATCAACAGGCGGGATCTCCTCGGATCTGCCCGCGAATTTTCCTTTATATACAGCCGATTCAAGCCATGCGACCTCGCTGGCAAGCTCATCCTGAAAAACTGTCTTTTGCCACACTCGCTTGGCGTTGTCCCAGCCATAACCGTATTCCTTGAGCACATCCTTGTACTCAAACGCCGCGCGGTCGGCAGTCACGCGCACCACGGGCCTGCGGGCATTTACCAGCAGCTCGCTCAGATAAGTTTTCCGGGTGGTCCAGTCGTTCATGGTTATCAGATTAAGGAGCGCATCGGCGTCATTCATCGCCCGGTGTGAGTCCGTAAAAAAGCCATGATAGATGCTGAGAACATCGAGCTTGTGCGCGCCAAAACCTTTCCATCCCCAGTTGATTTGCTTGAGTGAACAGGCCCAGATTTTTTGTGCAGAAAGTTTGCAGAAGCGATCAACAAACGGGCGATCAAACGAAGCGTTATGCGCGATGATAAGGTTGGCGTCGCCAATAAGCTGCTCAACCTTTGTCCAGTCTATCGACTTGCCGCGAACGTCGGCATCGGTAAGCCCCGTGAGGTTTTTGATATCATCGGACAGTGGTTTGCCAGGGTCTTGAAGCGCGGTGTAAGAATCACCCACCTCGACAAGATCACCATTGCCTCGATCGAAACGAAAACGGCGCAAACCGATCTCGATTACGGCATCAGACTTCCGGTTAAGTCCGGTCGTCTCGACATCCACCGCAACCGCCGTACGCACCCGGCCAGAATTGGCCTCAAGCCACTCGCGTGTCACGTATGAAGGAATATTGAAAGCTCCAAAAAACTTCCGGAGCGTCACTGTTTCGCCGTCTTTGGACTTACCAATCCACTTGAAATCAGGGTGCATGTGACAACTTTCTATGAAAACCGGGACGATCTGACAATCGAAATCGGAGCGTGCAGTGCCGATATGCGCGGATCATTTTCAATTTTATCTATTGTGCCATAGAGCAATGCAATAACCTGAGAGCAAATTCCTCGATCAGTTTCCGCTTCACAAGTTTTTCCACCCACTCCGGCGGAATACCGTCCAGCCCATAATATGCTCCGGCAAGCTGGCTACAAATAGCACCGGTGGTGTCGGTATCCTCTCCAAGGTTTACTGCCAGCAGCACAGCCTCACGAAAATCTTTGCCATGTTGAAATGCCCAGAGCGCCGCCTCAAGCGATTGAACAACGTATCCAGACCCGCGAATGGTGGGAGGTGGTGAGCTTGTTTGGGCACAGAACTGGCATTGATGATGACAATCGGATGGGTGATGGCTCCGGGATTACTGATAGAGCGAAAACCGCCTTAATTGTGCGGTCTGACAACGCGCCTGGGCGTCCGGGTCCCGGACTTCCGGGACAGCAAGCTGACACAGATAAACAATTATCTGTTGTCTTAAGACAAAAGGAGTGATATTATGTCACCTAGTGATTATAAACGACAACGACTCAACAGAAATGAAGCCAGAAAGCTTGTTACACGGCTTGTTAATGAAGAGAAAATAGTATTTCTTGTACATGCTTTTGAGCGGATGGAGGAGCGGAACATAAGCCTGCAAGACGCCATGAATGTGCTTGAATCCCCGGATTCATTTATTCTGGGCGAAGGAGAACTTGAGCGCGGAAGTTATAGATACCGGCTTTGTACAAACCGGATGTTGCTTGCCATTGGTTTTAAATCTGACGGCAGCGGGCTCGTTGTTTTGACCGTAATCAGGAGGCAGCAATGAAAAGAAAAATGGAGTGTTTTGAATGTGAATATCCTGAACCATTCAGCGGTCGCCACAGTGTTCATAAATACAAGGAGACCGGACTGGATAACATTACGCTCGTTGGCGTAGAGGAATTCAAATGCCCGAAATGCGGTGCGGTGTACTTTGATATTCCGAAAATCAAGCAACTCAATGCCCTGATTGCTGACATGATAATGAAGAAGGGGCAGGTTCTTTCGGGCGCGGAGCTGCGATATCTGCGAAAACAGATGGGCTATTCTACAAACCTGTTCGGCAGACTTATAGCATATGATCCCAAGTCACTAAGCCGCATTGAAAACGGCCACCAGAAGGTGACTTCCACTTTTGACCGGCTTGTCCGCATGGCATATGCAACAGGACGCCGCGACTTGAATTATAATCTCCACGATTTTCTTCTCAAGAACGGCATCAAATACCGGCGCCTTGAGTTGAAAATAGCTGACGGTTGCGACTGGGAAGTAAAAATGGCCGCATAAGAACAGGAACAAGTCATGAATAAAAAAACACGGCGCAAGCCCAGCCATAAACGAGCCGCCTTCGAAAGGAAAATGCGTGAATATCGTCAGTTGGAGCTGGTGGGACTAGGGAGGTGGATTCATAGGCATTGCATGACTCACATGCTTGGCCTATAGGACAAAACCGGGCGCAAGTGCCGGAAATTCTTCGATCCTAATCAAACCAGCCATTCCCAAAAAATCCAAGTTGTAAGAATTTGAAAAACCGTGGCAGAATATAACAAACGAGGAACATATGGGAAAAAAAATAGCTATCAACGGGTTTGGTCGCATTGGACGCTTGGTCTTCAATTCCCTCACGGAGCGCGGATTTCTGGGCAAGGAGTTTGACGTTGTCGCGGTGGTTGATGTCAGCACTGATGCCAAATATTTCGCATATCAGCTCAAATACGATTCAGTGCAGGGTAAATTCAAGGGTGAGGTGTCCAGCGAAAAAAGCTCTCCGAACGTCGAGGAAGATGACGTTCTTGTGATCAATGACCATAAAATCCGCTGTGTCGCCGCCGCCAAAGACCTGAGCACTCTTCCATGGAAGAGCCTCGGGGTTGAATATGTAATCGAGGCCACCGGCCTCTTTAACGATTCAGAAAAAGCCAAGGGCCACATCGCCGCAGGGGCCCGCAAGGTGCTGATTACCGCGCCGGGCAAAGGTGACGTCAAAACAATCGTGATGGGCGTCAACGATCATGAATATGATGCATCAAAGCACCACATTGTTTCGAATGCCTCTTGCACAACAAACTGCCTCGCGCCGCTGGTTCATGTACTGCTGAAAGAAGGCATCGGCATTGAAACCGGATTGATGACAACAATCCATTCCTACACGGCCACGCAAAAAACCGTTGACGGTCCATCAAAAAAAGACTGGCGCGGGGGCCGCGCAGCCGCGCAAAACATCATTCCGTCTTCAACCGGCGCGGCAAAGGCGGTCGGCGAAGTATTGCCCTCCACAAAGGGCAAGCTTACGGGTATGTCCTTCCGGGTTCCGACGGTGGACGTCTCGGTTGTCGACCTTACCTTCCGCACCGTGCGGGACACATCAATTGATGAAATCGACAAGCTCCTTAAAAACGCATCGAACACCTATCTGAAGGGGTATCTCGGCTACACCTGTGAGGAGCTGGTTTCGACAGACTTCATACACGACAACCGCTCGTCAATATATGATTCAAAAGCAACCATGGAGAACAATCTCAAGGGCGAGAAGCGCTTCTTCAAGGTCGTTTCCTGGTACGACAACGAGTGGGGGTATTCCAATCGCGTCGTTGACCTGTTGCACCACATGATTTCAAAGGCATAACAGCCCGTTTCGCACTCCGGCATGAGTCTTGTGCTCGGGTATGCTGGCATAAAAACTTATGATCTGCTCCAATAATCTCTTGGATTATTGTACAAACACCCCTTAGAATTAGTTGTTATCTGATAAAAAATACCCGGATCCCGGGGGAGGAAAATAAAATGAAAAAGGCAGCAATTATTTTTGCCGCACTCATGGCTATCGGCCTTGGCGGCTGTAAAAAACAAACAATCATCGACCACGTGAGCGTTGTCCCGTCTGATGACCTCATGAACATGAGCCTGTCGCTAGTGTTCGCCGACAACATACAAACAACAATGTCCGGCGACATCACGACTCCATACGGAAACTTTTTTATGATTCCTTATGCGACAACGCAGCCGTTTGAAATAGGCTTCAATCTCGACATGTCGATTTTTTATGACCAGGAGTATGTCGGCCTTACGCCGACAACGATGCTTCCGAACGGAACGCCAATCGGAATTCCGTATCCTGTCATTGAAATCAAAAAACCGACACCAATACACGAAAAATTTGACATCTATGGCTACGTCGATATCGGTCATTATTCGTGGATCGGGGTTGCCGCAATATTCAGTTTCATGAACGACAAATACTTCCCGGCGGGGCTTTCGGTCAGCCAGGTTTTCCTGCGCAACGACCTCGGGCAGCCGGCCATCCTGGCTTCCGTGTTCGGTCCAACGCTAAATCCAGACAACACGATAAAGGTTGCCGGAGGAATTTCGGTGTTTGCCAACGTGAAACAGCTGATCGAAGAATACGGAGCGGAACCGATGAACTTCAAGGCTGAGCACAGGGCAAAGGCCATCGGCCCGAATGCGGGCCGCCTGCGTAATCCTGGCGAATGGCGCCGCATCGAATCAAAGCTGGTTGAAGGCTTCAATCTGCACTGATCCGACTTCAGTCAAATTATTGACATTCACGGGGCTTTGCGCACGAAAAGCGCAAGGCCCCGTTTGACATCCACCCCCAATGAGCGTGACAATTAATTGTAGAGTTGGTTTGCCTATGGAGGGGCATCAGCATGAACGCCTATATGGAAGGGCGGACTACGCCACCAGTCCAAGATAATAACAACGAACCTGCTTTTGATTCACTCGATGGCTTTCTCTCTGCGACAAGGCAGATAGAATCCGCCTTGCGAAGCGAGCGCGCGCGCAACAAACGCCTGTCCGAAGAGGTTGCAAATCTTCATCAGACCTACGACAGGCTGCTCAAGGAACTCGACGGCCGCACCAATGAGCTCAAGTCAAATGAATCAAAAATGAAAGCCGCCATCGACGAATACCGCTCTCACACGTCAAAAGTTGAGGCACGTCTCAGATCGGCATCACAGGCCTACCACAAGGTTAAATCCGAACTTGACCAGTATCGTGCCGCCTGGTCGGACGTACTGCAGCGCGAACGTGAAGCAAAAATGATCCTCAAAGAAAGCGAAGAAACCGGAAAAAAGCTGGCCGTTGCGGAGCAACACTGCCGCAAGGCCGAGGAAACGCTTTCAAATGAACGCACGCGCCGCGAACAGATCGAACGGCACGCCAAAAGCTATCAGATGGAACTTCAAAGCTCTCTTGTACGGCTTCACAGCGCAGAGGCAAAATTCAACGAACTTTCCAAGGAATTCCAGCTGATTTCACAGTCCAAACGCTCGATCGACGAAGAAATACGTAAAATCGAACACTCCATGCGTGAACGTTTCCAGTGGGAGCTGGCCAAGGAACGTGAAAAATTCCAATCCGAGGCGCAAAAGCTCATTGCCACCGAGCGCGAGCAGATCCGAATGATGGGCCGCGAAAGCCCGATCTTTCGTGACGAGCTTATGAAATGCCTTGCCGCCGAAAAAGA
>MEQJ01000052.1:9226-9486 GCA_001770165.1 Bdellovibrionales bacterium RIFOXYD1_FULL_53_11
GAATATCCCGCTGATGCCGAACGCGTATTAACCGAAGAACGGGAGCGATTCGCTCGTCTTCGGGAAACGCTTGAGGGACAGATCCACACCCTGCGCGAATCTCTGAACCGCAAAACACAGGAAATGTCGGTCCTTCGCGATTCGGCAGAAACCCGTGAACGCGAACTGGAAGCCAGGATGGCGGAAACCCGCACCGAAGCCGGCACGCTTGAAAACAGGCTGAATATATTCAAGGACCAGATCGAAAACATGCGGGAAGC
>MEQJ01000052.1:9521-19101 GCA_001770165.1 Bdellovibrionales bacterium RIFOXYD1_FULL_53_11
TTCGAAAAGAGCTTGAGGAAAAAGACGAACGGATACGCAAGCTGCGAGAGCGCGCGGAAGACGCGGCGGGAGTGCCGACGACATCAATGGCTGTCGAAAAAAGCCTGGCAATGAAAGAGCAGCGCCTGGCCATGAAGGCCCGCATGTCGGCGGAACGGATGGTGGATGAAATCATTGCCGCAGAAAGAAAGCGGGCATCGGAAATGGTCGCCGCAATAGGCGCCGCACCAAAACGGCGGCTGTTTTCCCTGTCGCGCGCGAGCGGAAGCCGCAAAACGCGCGAAGAGCTTGAACTTCTGGCAAGATCCTTCGAAAGCGCATTCAATACGGAAACGGAGCGCTCCTCCAGCCTTGAATCCGCGCTTCTTGCCGAACGCGCCCGTTTTGACGAAATAATCGCATCACTTGAAGCCGAGGTTGACGAACTTGCGATATCACACCCGCTCAAGGACTCGCTTGCGGCCTGCGAAATGGACATTTCAATGACCGAGCAGGATCTGCGCCAGTATTCACGAGGCAGCGACGAACACTCGCGACTTGCACGCAAAATCGTCTCACTCAGGGAACGGAAGGAAAAACTGCGTATCCTGATTTATGAAGCCGAAAAACGGGGACAGGAGATCCGGGCTTGCATTGAAAAATCATCAGAATCCGGGCTGCTTGCCGCAGAACCGGCCGAGCAAACCGCTCATGCGGACTATTTGGATGAAAACAAGAATTTGATGTCCACCTTGACGCCTTTGGCGCCGATGGGGCCGGACGGAAACTCATAAAGCGCGGCACTTTGTAAAAAATGGAAATAGGTTACTGATATCCCCCAGCCGCCGCCACCGCGGCCCTTGTCCTTTAATTTGTCAAAACCCGTGGCAATGTAATAACCATATTTCAACGCCGTCTGGTTGTTTGAAAGCAGGCTGTCGCCTCCCATTATATACATTGCAAAAATTCCGAGCGCGGGACCGAATTCAAGATAGGGGATGACAATTTTTTTGGACAGACTGATCTGAAATCCATTGGAATATACGCCTGAAATCCCATTGTACATTCCGTCCCCACCAGCGAACTTGGTCCCCATGACAAGAAAACCAAGATCAAAATGATGATGCCAGGACAGCACTTTGGACCACAGGGCGTTTGCCGCATATCCGAGATGCGCCCCGGCAAGCGGCGTCAGATATTCTTTGAGTGTCCCGGAATAAAACGTACCTCCGAAATTAAATGACGTTTCAAGCGTGGCCGCTCTTGCGGGCGAACCGCAGGAAACCGCCATCGCAGCCGAAACAGCAATAAAAAGCTTCCGGTTTCTGCCAAAAAAGACCTTTTTCACGCTTTTCCTCAATATACGTATCGTCATTTTGCCAACCCTGCGTTAGCAACCCTGCGTTAGTAAATTGCGCGCCGCGCTGTGCTGGCGTTTTCTTGAATAGTATCTTATGAATATATAAAGTGTTCGCCTTTTATAACCATCCGGGGAGGATAAATGGACCACAAGCCCTTTGTTTCGCATAGCTCCAATATTCATGAAATGACCATCGGCGCCGTTGTCATGGGCGCAGTACTTGGCGTGGTCTTTGGCGCTTCCTCATTATATCTGGCGCTGAAAGTCGGCATGACCGTCAGCGCATCAATCCCCGTGGCCGTCCTCTCGGTTACGCTTTTCAAGGCTCTTTCAAATGTCTTCAAGTTCCGCCGCGCGACAATCCTCGAAAACAACATTGTCCAGACCACCGGCAGCGCCGGCGAGTCCATCGCCTTTGGCGTCGCGGTCACAATGCCCGCACTCCTCATTCTCGGATACGATATGGAAGTATCCCGGATCATGACTGTTGCCGTACTTGGCGGTCTGCTGGGTGTGCTCCTCATTATCCCGATGCGCTACGCTTTAATAGTCAAAGGCCATGGCGAGCTGACCTTTCCGGAAGGCACTGCCTGCGCCGAAGTGCTCATTGTCGGCGAAAAGGGGGGCACGAGCGCAAAAACGGTTTTCACCGGATTTTTTCTCGGACTTTTTTATAAATTTTTCAACGTTGGAACAAAACTCTGGAATGACGTACCCGAGCGGCTGATCGGCTGGTTCAAGGGCGCCGCGGTCTCCTGCGAAGTTTCGCCGGAGCTGCTTGGCGTTGGTTACATCATCGGCCCGCGCATTGCGTGCATAATGGTCGCAGGCGGCGTGCTCTCCGCCTGGGTGCTCATCCCGGCGATAAAACTCTTTGGTGACGGGCTTGCCGCCCCGCTTTTTCCGGCGATCAAACCGATCTCACAGATGTCGGGTCACGAAATATGGCGCAGTTACGTTCTATACATTGGCGCCGGCGCAGTCACCGCCGGCGGATTGATCAGCCTTGCGCAAACACTGCCGACCATAGTCAAATCCGCGGTCGCGGGGCTCGGCAGCCTCAAGCGCGCGGGCATAGCGGTCGGCGGAAAAACCCGCCTCGACAAAGACATCGGAATGAAATTCGTACTTGGTTTTGTACTGCTCCTTGTTATTGCGATCTGGATGGTGCCATCACTAAAGCTCAATCTGCTTGGCGCAGTATTGATTGTTCTTTTCGGATTTTTATTTGTCACCGTCAGCGGCCGCCTTGTAGGAACCATCGGATCGTCTTCAAATCCGATCTCCGGCATGACGGTGGCCACGCTGCTTCTCACAAGCCTTATCTTCGTGCTTATGGGCTGGGTTGGCTCGGACTATCGCGTAACGGCTCTAAGCATTGCCGCCGTGGTCTGTGTAGCCGCATCCACCGGTGGCGCCACTGCGCAGTCTCTTAAAACCGGGTTTTTGGTCGGCGGCACACCGCGATTGCAGGAAATATCCATGCTCATCGGCGCAGGCACTTCGGCTCTTGTGATCGGATACACCCTCAACCTGCTTAATGATGCGTCTACCGTCTACACAACCAAAAACCTTCCGGCGGTCAGGATTGCCGATGTATCAGGCCTCACACACACAGAGGTTGTCCGGGGGCCCGAGGGTGAACACGACAAGAAACCCTATCGTGTATTACAGCTTGCCGAAGCGCAAAGCGTGGGCCCATATGCCGGCATCCCGATTGGCAAATACCTTGTCGATGATAACGGCTTGATCAAATATCTCGTCGATCCTGGAATCAACGGAAATCTCAACAAACGCGACAACGGCTCGTCAGTACAAAAATATGAGGCTCCGAAAGCCCGCCTCATGTCTCTGATCATTGATGGCATCCTTACACAAAAACTGCCGTGGGGACTTGTACTGCTGGGAGTGGCAATCTCCATAATGATGCAGCTCTGCGGTGTTTCCGCCCTTCCGTTTGCGGTTGGCGTGTATCTGCCGCTATCAAGTTCCGCCCCCATTTTTGTGGGCGGCGTCGTGCGCTGGCTGGTTGAACGGGTTAACAAGGTCAAGCCGGAAGAATCCGAAAGCAGTCCCGGCGTTCTTCTTTCGTCGGGACTTATCGCCGGCGGCGCGATTGCGGGCATTTTGCTTGCGCTCTTCACCCTGAAAGAGGGGTGGGGCGAGGCGCTTGATCTGGGCAGGTACATCCCGCTGATCGCGGGCAGTAACATTACATCGGTTGTGATGTTCGGCGCACTCTGCATCTTTCTCTATAAAACGGGGGTCTTGAAACAAAAGAAGCGCTGATGCAAAAAGAAAAGAATCCGGTCGTCTGGTTTTCCGCCGCCTGCGTGGTCATAGCGGTTATTGGTGCGCTTTTGTTCCAGCGCGGCGGATACATGCATCTTGAGTCATTGCAGTTTTTACAGAATTACACCGACGACCGCGGATTTTTGCAAAAGATCTTCGACCCGCAGAAAAATGACTGGGGTTTTTATCAGGCGCGCGAGTTCAGCTATATCGTAGACTGGCTTGATTCACAGCTTGTGTGGCTCACGATCTCGCTGGGGGCGCCGCTGTTTTATCAGTTCACGCATTTTCTTGGCATTGCCGCCATTGCAATCGCCTCGATTATACTGACCCGCCGGTTTTTTCCGGCTCTTTCTCTTTCTTCGGCCACGCTTTTTGCCCTGCTTTTTATGACTTCCCCAACGGCTTTTTTGTCCGGAAATTATTTCCGGTCTTCAAAAATCATTGTAAGCGTCTGTTTGATGGCCGTTGTCTGGCTGCTGCATGCGCGCCTTGCGAAGGGGCAGGGTTACAGAAGATTTCTGTTTTTTGGAATAGCCCTTGTGATGAGCCTCTCGGACCGCCTGGGGTTTTTCATGTGTTTTCTTGTGGTGGCCGCGCTACTGGCCCATTCCGTTCTTTTTCGCCGGCGTTTTGAGCGCGGCATCGCGATTGAATTTCTTGGCGCCGCCGCCGTTGCAACCATTTACAACCTTCTTCTTGCGCCCTGGCTGATCTGGATCATCAACGGCCAGCGCGTCGATTTTTCGTATCAAACCATGGATTGGACATTGATGTTCAAGAAATACCACTACTACTATTACTCGCTGCATCTGGTGGTTGACCATGTCCGGTTCTATTTTGGCAACATGTACAAAGAGTTTGCCGTGCTTTTTTGCTTTCTGCTGCTTTTTGCTTTCGCGCTGCCGGGCAGCGTCTCCGCGGGTGCCGGATCTGACACGCAAAACCCGTGGCTCCGTGGTCTGGCGCGCGTTGGCTTTGTTTTTGTGATCTTTGTAATGGTCGCATCGCTATATGCCGGAATGCAGGTGCGGCACAAAGCACTTGTCTGGCCCTGCGTGCGCCGCATCTATTACTGGCTGCCAACCAGCGTGCTCATCCTTTATTTTGTCACGTCTTTAGCCGCGCATCTTGCGTCAATCTGGCCGCAGGTGATGCGTTTTCTGCCGGTTGCGCTCTTTATCTCGTTTCTTGCAAATCTATATATGCTTCCGCATCATGATGTTATTTTGCGCGTGGGTTTTTGCAAAAACTACATGGCCGCAGCACCACGCCTTCGCGCCTGCCTCGTAAACAAGACGCTCGATATCTCAAAGCTCGATCTGTCGAACGAAGAACGCGGACTTTGTGAGTACGTGCGGAAGCGTACTCACTGACCCACAAAGACTACGCCCTCATGACTTGTCCACCCTCAGCAGCGCGGATATTGATAGCGCAATATCGGGCTCTTCCAAAAGGCTGAATCCCGTTTTTTTTGCAAGCATCAGCATTTCGTCAAAGTTTTTACGCCTAACATGACCGCGCGGCTCCGAAACAAGCAGCCTTGCGCCATTTTTCGATGCCAAATGAATCTCCCTGAAGAGAATCTCCATATCCGGCACCTCATGAACAACCGCAAAAGCAAGCGTAAAGTCAACCAGACCTTCGAGGTCCGATATACCAAGACTTTCCTGACGGCAGGTTCTTGTCTCGATCCTATCCAGCAAACCCGCTCTCCGCGCGCGTTTTTCTAGGTTAAAAAGCATCTGGGCCTGCAGGTCCACGCAAACCACCCGGCCCGCCGCGCCAACCAGTTGCGCCATTGAAAGCGTAAAATATCCCATACCGGGGCCCACTTCGAGCAAGGTATCACCGCTTTTTACGTGTGGACCCAGAATTTTGACCGGGTTTTGGAATAATTTACGCAGCGGGTTTAATAAAAAGTATCCAAGCCAGACGGGGCAGAGGAGTTGATGGGGCATAAACACTTCCTTTATGCTGGCGCAGTCAGCATCAAATACAGGTTAACACGGCCTGTAAATGTTTTCCTGTATGGCTTTTTGAACAGCAAATCAGATTTTCAGGCGTGCCCTCGAAAAGGATTTCTCCTCCCTTTCGTCCGCCCTCCGGCCCCAGATCAATAATCCAATCCGCATGTTTGATGATATCCATATTGTGTTCAATGGTAATGACCGTGTTGCCATTTTTGACAATTTTTCTGATGATATCCACCAGTCTTTCAACATCTGCCATATGAAGTCCGGTTGATGGCTCATCCAGAATATAGATATTGCTACTTTTGTGGAGTTCGGATGCAAGCTTGATCCTTTGAGCCTCACCGCCGGAAAGCGAACTGAGCCGCTGTCCGATCTTCAGATAGCCAAGTCCGACGTCAACAAGTACTGACAATTTTTTTTTGATATTGTCGTGATCACAAAAAAACATATTCGCCTGTTCGATTGTCATATCGAGAACATCAAGGATGTTCTTTCCCATAATCCGACAGCCCAGGACTTCATCAATATACCGCTTCCCCTCACATTCGTCGCAGAGAACCTCGACATCATCCAGAAAATGCATCTCCAGCCTGATTACTCCCTGCCCCCTGCATTTGGGGCAGGCACCTTTTGAATTGAAGCTGAAAAAAGATGAATCGAGTTTCGAATGTTCAGCGAATATTTTTCTTATTGAATCAAACACCCCTACATATGTTGCCGGATTCGACCTGTTTGACTGTCCAATCCGGCCCTGATCAACAACAACAGCGTTTGGAGTCATTTTCAAAAGTGCGCCGTGGACAAGAGAACTTTTGCCGGAACCCGCAACGCCCGTAATGCACGTAAACGCTTCCAGGGGCACTCTTGTTGAAATATTTTTCAGATTATTTATGTTGGCACCGTTTATCTGGATATATTTAGTCCATTCTTTTCTTTTTCCATATCTGTATGCAATCTGCTTTCTGAGATGCCTTGCGGTAATGGTGTCCGATTCCAACAGCGCTTCCGTGTTTCCGGAAAAACATATTTCACCGCCGTTTGCGCCCGCCCCTGGCCCGACCTCAATGACATGATCTGCGGACCTGATAATGGATGGATCATGTTCAACAACCAGTACGGTATTGCCCTTGTCCCTCAACTGTTTGATCATATCAATGACATTGTTGACGTCTTTCGCATGAAGACCGATAGACGGTTCATCCATTATATACACCATGTCAACCAGATTGCAGTTGAGCTGCCTGGCCATTTTCAACCGCTGCGCTTCTCCGCCCGACAACGTGCCAGTGGGGCGGTTCAGGCTGAGATATCCGACACCGATATCTATAAGATGATCGAGTGACTGCAGAATCCGGGGAGTGATTGTCTTTGCCAGATCATGGTTGACGGCCCTTATGAAATCCCTCAATTCAACAAGCTCCAATTCAACAAGAGCCGAGATCGGCCTGCCGTCCACCAGAACCGCCCTTGCGGCACTGTTCAGCCTGGTGCCATTACAGTCTTTGCATATGGAGGTTACAAAATATTCGTTATAGGCATTTTTTCTCGCTTCACACAAATCTTCCGGATTATTGATCAGATAAAGACGTTTAAGCTTTTTGACTATTCCTTCGTAATTTTTTGTATAAACGCCGCCGCCATGTTTTTTCTGAACAGGAATCCCGTCGGCATGTAAAAATCTGTCGAGTTCGTCTTTGGTGAAATCCCGGATCTTTTTCTCAACATCAAAAAGCCCGATACCAAGATATTCCCTCCAGTTCCAGCCATCCACCCTGTAATCGGGATGCCTTATTGCACCATCCTTGATTGATTTGTCCCGATCAATGAGCCTTTCCACATCCACATCCATGCTGGTTCCAATTCCACTGCATTTAAGACACATCCCCTGTGGATGATTGAAGCCGAACAAGAACGACGGGCCTATGAACGGCTGACCGCATCTGGAATACAATAATTTGAGATAGGTATATATTTCTGTCGCAGTTCCGACGGTGCTTCGCGGATTGTGCCCGAGTTTTTGCTGATCAATTACAATTGAGGTGGATATGTTCGATATTTCATCAATATCGGGTCTGGTCAGCTTTGGCAGCCTTGCCCTGGCAAACGAAGAAAAGGTCTCAACAAGCTGGCGCTGCGATTCGGTGTATATTGTATCAAACACAAGGGATGACTTCCCCGAACCAGACACGCCAGTGAAAACAACAATTTTCTTCTTGGGAATATCAATACTGATATTCTTCAGATTGTTTGTTCTGGCCCCTTTAATAATTATATGGTCCTGCTGGTGCATTAATTTGCCTCACCGGTCTTCCCTCAATGTAGCCACGGTAACCTACCGGTTCAAGTTGAAATCTCGGGCCATCTGAGTCCGCCCACTGGAATCCGCTGATTTCAGGATTGTAACTGGCGATCACTTCGCGCAGTTCCAAAATTTCTTCCTCAAAGTCCTCGTCCTTATACTGTTGTCCTTGGAAGATCATAAATTTGCACGGCGGAAGCTCAATGAGATCACAGCCCTCGGGGAGACTTCTGGAATATGACATCGGCACTTCCACGCCTTGCGCATAAATGGATGTGCCCGGTTTAACCAAATTAGATGGAAGCCACATGCCGACTGGTTCATACAGGGCGTCTTTGACACCGCCAAGCACCCCCCAGATGTCACAACTGACTTCTTCGCAGTACTCGAAGTAATGAGTGGCTTTAATTCCGCGCTTTAGGATCAACTTGCGGGCTGGCCTGTCGATTACCTGAATAAATACCGTATTTGTTTTTCTGGACATGATTTTATCTCCATTTGACGACAGCTTTTCAATTCGTCGGGGAATGAAAACTCCCAGACGGGGTTTGCGTTTTCTGAACTCCTTCGGCGTAATTCCGAAATATTTTGAAAATGCACGCGTGAATCCTTCGTGAGAGTCGAACACGAAATCAAAGGCCACATCAATTACCTTCGTATTCTCTCCCGATAATTTCAGCGCCGCCTTGGACAGGCGCAGGCAACGAATGTATTCAAATGGTGATGTTCCCGTAAGATCCTTGAACGCCCTAGCCGAGTACCATGGCGAATAACCCGCTACACGCGCCAACTGAATAAGCGTGATTGGTTCTGTGATGTGCCGTTCAATATAATCCTGCATTCGCTGTACGGCGCTGCGCTTCTCGTCCATTGTGTCCTTCCATAGTTGATACTATACCGCATAGACAGACCGGTCTTGACCCGTGTTGCGAAAAAGTCTGAAGAGTAAAAATTGAAGGCTGTTACTTGAATTCTTTCTTTTTTTTATGCTTTGGCAAATAATTGCTCTTGGAGACTATAGAACGTCCTAGAAATTTCGGCTGTAACCCGTTCTCCGAGCATCGCAAAAAGCAATTCAAGGTCATCCATGTGGTCCCTTAATCCATCTTTCGGGAATCATTATGTTTTTATATCCCATTTGAGTCAATCTGATTTTGTTTCCTCATTCCAACATGATTTTTGAGGGAACAAATTATTTCAATTTCTTTTTTTTCTTCTGTTCCGACAAGTAATTCTCTGATGAAACCACTTTTCTTTTTGTTCTTGATTCAAGATCTTTCCTGGCCTTTCCTGCCACATCACCACCTTGTTTCGCAGCATCTCTATTCTCATCAAACCCTTGTGCATCATCATCTCTGGCAATTTCAGTCGTAGCGGCTTCACCAAGCATGGTGAAAATAATCTCTAAAAAATTGCATATTCTTTATCTTCTTTAACTCCACGCTTATTCCATTCATCGGTCAACTCTTCACGGATGGCAATTCCACGCATCCGCTTTTCAATCCAATTTTCAGGATATCCTTTAGCCTTGTACAGTGCCTTTGTTCTTTTAGAAGCCAATTCAGGGTCTTCGATTTCCTGAACCCTTTCATAACCTACTTTTGCAAGCCAGCGTTTGAATGGTTCTGCCTTAGGAGATGGGATGGACTGGATAATCCTAAAAACCCCTTCTGT
>MEQJ01000052.1:19193-19525 GCA_001770165.1 Bdellovibrionales bacterium RIFOXYD1_FULL_53_11
CTTCCTCGAACGCGTACCAGGCCCGAAGCTTTCCCTCCCGTTCCAGCAACCGTTTGAACCTTGAGTAAGCGCCCCGGTGGCGGAAGCACTCGCGGACGTCCTGCTCGGCCTGAGACAGCTGCATCCGAACAAAACGCAGGGCCAGGTGTTTCCCTAGGTCCAGGGTCCACTTGCCCGGAACGGCGACGCAAGTTTCCTCCAGCGCAGCCAGGACAGGACTGTCCGGATCCACGGGAACACCGGCCTCAAAATAATGGATTGCCCCGGACGCGGGGCAGACGCAGGCCTCGTTGTCGCCACCTGCGTCGGCGGAGACCCATTCGTACGCCAGC
>MEQJ01000052.1:19721-20789 GCA_001770165.1 Bdellovibrionales bacterium RIFOXYD1_FULL_53_11
CTCGGCAAAAAACGCGAACATGTTGCCAACGCGGGTGGTGGGCGTCAATCTGCGACCCACCGTGGCAAGGGGTCGTCCGCAAGAGAAAACCCTGCAAAAAGCGCATTTGGCAGCGCTCACTTATGCACAAATTTTGTGCCACGGGCCCGCAGCGAACGCCAGAGAAAAAACCACGCTCCAAGGGCGGAGCATCGGGCGTACATCCTCGAAGACCGTTGATTTCATTGGCTTCTGGAGCCTGCTTTTTTCCCGTGCAATTCAAGCAAGCCCTTGATTTAAAAGGCCTCCCGGCCTGTGCCCAGACACTATCAACAAAGTTATCCACAGAAATTCTGGACAGCGGCAAAAGCCAAAGCAAATCAAAGACTTACACCGCTTTCCCACAGTTCAACCGAAGAAAGAGGCCGCGGATCACCATTTGAGCTGAACGGCGACGAAGAACTACGCGTCGCTGCGGCGCGAATGGGCGGCCGCTTGGATCTGGCTGGACAGACGCGCCCTGACCGAGCGCAACAGGGCGCGCGAATACAACTTGTGGAAACCGAGCAAGGCCGTGAACACCAGCCCCATTCCACGGCGGGCGCCAGACGCCGAACGCGGCGGCACCACCACGGAGCCAAAGAACAGCTGGGTCGAGGCGGGAAGCTCGCTGGAGCCTGCCACGACCATGAGCCATGACCTCGTGCGGCCGGTGGCGAGGACGAGCTGGTTTTCGGCGCGTGACTCGACGGTCCAGGCAGCGAACGACGAGCGTTGCCCCTCGGCCAGTTGCCTGGCCTCTGCGTCGGTGGATGGGCGCGACAGAAACAGTCCCAGCAACAGGCGTTCGAGCTTGAACAGTGCCGAGGTGTAGAAGGCCTCGACGAACTGGGCGTGGCTGACCGTGGCCGGAAACTCCGTCACGTAGCAGTCCGCATACGCGCCCGAGGCGACGTAGTGGCCGAGCAGAGAATCCGGCGGAGCTTCAGAAACGTGGATCATCGTGGGTTGTCGTTTGCGGTGGATCGGATCGCATCTACGGGCCGCCGGGGCTCATTTTGGCACCGCTGCGCGCGTGCCGCGAACGGC
>MEQJ01000052.1:20851-21145 GCA_001770165.1 Bdellovibrionales bacterium RIFOXYD1_FULL_53_11
CAGTGACATCGCATAGGCTGGCGCGGGCCCCTGTCCGCCGAGAAAGGGACGCCAGTAATCATCGAAGTCGGCGAACTCGGCTGTCACTTGGAGAGGGGCCGTTTCCACCTCGGTGAGTCCGGCGAACTCGAAGGCCGCTTTCAGGGCGGATGGCTCGCACAGCTGGAAGCGCGAACCTTCGTGGAGGGGAGCTGCCGCTGGATCCAGAGACACCGCAACGTCCCAGAAGGCCCTGATGATCTCCATGCCATCGGCGTAGTCCCAGACATAGGCAGCGATGGTGCCGCCGCTGGC
>MEQJ01000052.1:21193-21402 GCA_001770165.1 Bdellovibrionales bacterium RIFOXYD1_FULL_53_11
GTTCAGCACCAGCCCCGAGACGACGACGTCACATGCGGCGGCGTCCAACGGGAGCGCTGCCGCATCGCCAGCCAGGAAGCGGGCTTGGCCGGCAAGGTTCCGGGCCGCCAGCTGGAGGAATCCCTCCGAAGGTTCGACGCCCACCAGACTGCTGGGGCGGCAGTGATCCAGGATGGCGGCGGACAGCGCGCCCGTGCCGCAGCCGACAT
>MEQJ01000052.1:21485-31276 GCA_001770165.1 Bdellovibrionales bacterium RIFOXYD1_FULL_53_11
GCGTCGTAGCTGACGGCAGCGTGATCGAACGCGCGCCGCACTTCAAGGTGATCAAGTTCGAATTCAGCCATGCGAAAAATCCCGGATAGCCGCTGCAAGCTCCCGGCTGTGCGACAGTTGCGGCGCGTGTGCCGCGCGCGATAAGGCGACATAACGCGCGTTGGGCAAAGTGGCCGCCAGCCATTCACCCGCTGCAGGCGGCGTCAGCGTGTCAAGTGCGCCATGCAGCACCAGAGTCGGCTGCAAAAGTTGCGGCACGACTGCACGCAGATCGGTGTAGCGCAGCATGTCCAACCCGCTTGCCAACGCGCCGGCATCGGCAGGCGGCACCGTCAGAAACACCTGCCGCAAGGCCTGCAACACGCTCTTCTGCTCCGGCATGCCGCGAGTCTGCAGGCTGAGAAAACGGAGCAAGGTGGCCGCCGGCTCGGCAATCAAGGCGCTGCCGAATGCCTCCAGATCGTCGTCCGCCATGCCGGCCGGCCAATCGGCTTTAGCCACGAATGCGGGCGTGGACGCCAGCAGTACCAGCCGCGAAATGAGCTGGGGGTGATCGAGCGCTGCACGCATCGCCACCTGACCGCCGAGCGACCAGCCGAGCAACGTAGTCTTTTCCGGCAACTGTTGCGCTAGATCGTCCGCCCAGCTTTGCAACGTGTTGTACGCCAGCGCGGCGCGCCCGCCATGACCCGGCAGGCTGGGTGCGCGAAGCTCGAAATCGTCCGCCAGCTGATCCGCCAGCGCGTCGAACACGCGCGCGTTCATGCCCCAGCCATGCAACAGCGCCAGCACCGGCCTAGATTTCATGTGGGGGCAATGCCGTGCAAGGCCTCGATCAAGTGGGCGATATCGTCCGCGCTGTGCGCAGCCGACAGGGTGATGCGCAGCCGCGCGGTATTGACCGGCACCGTCGGCGTGCGGATCGCGGGAACCAGCAGGCCGCGCTGCAACAGTTTTTGCGACGCGCTCACCGCGTCGGCGTTCGCGCCGATCAACAGCGGCTGGATCGGCGTGACGGACGGCATCAACTCACCGAGCTTCAGCCCTGCCAGGCCGGTGCGCAGTTGCACGATATGGCTGCGCAGGCGCTCGCGCCGGGCCTCGCCCACCTCGATCTGGCGCAGGCTTTCCAGCAAACATGCAGCCAGCAACGGCGGCGAGGCGGTAGTGTAAATATAGGGGCGCGCGCGCTGCACCAGCCAGTCGATCACCGCTGCATGTGCCGCCACAGCGGCACCGGACACCCCCGCCGCCTTGCCGAGCGTGGCGAGATAAATCACGCGATCGCTGGCGCGCGCGCGTTCGGTCAGTCCACCGCGACCGCCGTTCAGCACACCGAAGCCATGCGCGTCGTCGAGATAGAGCCAGGCGTCGTAGCGCTCGGCCAAATCGAGCAGCGCATCGACCGGCGCAATGTCGCCATCCATGCTGAAGACCAAATCGGAGACGATGAGCTTGTCCTGCGCGCCACTCTTCGCCAGCTGGCTTTCGAGCTGCGCCAGATCACCGTGGCGGTAGCGCGTAAACGTCGCGCCGGAAAACTGCGCCGCATCGACCAGCGAAGCGTGATTGAGCTTGTCGCCAAACACTTCGCCATGGCGGCCAAGCAGTGTGGTGAGCACGGCCAGATTGGCCATGTAGCCGGTGGAAAACAGCAGCGCAGCTGGCTTGCCGACGAAATGCGCAAACGCGGCTTCAAAGTCCTGGTGAAACCGGTGGTGGCCGCTGATGAGATGCGCCGCGCCGGCGCCGACACCGCATTGATCGAGCGCAGCGTGAGCTGCGGCGATCAACGCCGGATCCGCCGCGAGGCCGAGATAATCATTGCTGCAGAACGAAACCACGCGCTGGCCGTTGATCGTGACATGCGCGCCCTGCGCGCCGTCGAGCAGCAGCCGGCGGCGCTCAAGATGATCTGCCTTCAGCGCCGCCAGCCCCTGCTGCAGGCGGATCAACGCTGCAAAACTCACAGTGCCGTCAGGCCAAGCGTGTCGAACAGGCGCTGGTCGCGTTCCCATTCCGGGTTGCCGGTGGTGAGCAGCTTTTCGCCGTAGAAGATCGAATTGGCCCCGGCGAGGAAACACAGCGCCTGCACCGCATCGCTCATCTGCTGGCGACCGGCCGACAGCCGCACGAAACTCTTCGGCATGCTGATCCGCGCCACCGCGATGGTGCGCACGAATTCCAGCGGATCGAGCGCCTCGGTGTTGGCCAGCGGCGTGCCCTCGACCTGCACCAGCAGATTGATCGGCACCGATTCCGGTTGCGGGTCGAGCGCAGCCAGCTGCGCAATCAGACCGGCGCGCTGGGTCAGCGATTCGCCCAGGCCGACGATACCGCCGCAACACACATGCAGATCAGCCTGCCGCACGCGATCCAGCGTGTCGAGGCGATCCTGGTACTGACGCGTGGTGATGATGTCGCCGTAAAACTCGGGCGCAGTGTCGAGGTTGTGGTTGTAGTAGTCGAGCCCGGCCTGTTTCAACTGCTCGGCCTGGCCGTCTTTCAGCATGCCAAGCGTGGCGCAGGTTTCCAGCCCCAGCGCTTTCACTTCGCGCACCATGTCGAGCACCGGATCGAGGTCG
The DNA here is from genome assembly GCA_001770165.1 of Bdellovibrionales bacterium RIFOXYD1_FULL_53_11. Lineage (GTDB taxonomy): Bacteria > Bdellovibrionota > UBA1018 > UBA1018 > UBA1018 > XYD1-FULL-53-11. The sequence continues at coordinate 24,071 of MEQJ01000052.1, forward strand.
CGCTGCTTGGGGCCGCGCCATGCCGCGCCCATGCAGAAACGCGAGGCGCCTGCGGCCTTGGCCGCCTTGGCCGCCGTCAGCACGTCTTCCAGATTCAGCAGCCCCTGGTTTTCGACCCCGGCGTCGTAGCGCGCCGACTGCGGGCAATAGCCGCAATCCTCGGAGCAGCCGCCGGTCTTGATCGACAGCAGGGTGGAGAGCTGCACCCGGTTGGGATCAAAGTGCGCGCGGTGGACGGTTTGTGCCTGATACAGCAAATCGGCAAACGGCAGTTTGAACAGCGCCTCGATTTCGGCCACCGACCGGCGCACAACGGGTTGAGTCATGTCATTCATTAATTGCCACCTCGATGGTCATATCCGCCCACGGTTCGCGTGCGGCCTTGTAAATATCAAACAGCGCCCACGGCACGATAATCGCCACCGCCAGACCCAGCACCAGCATCAACCCCTGCCAGCCACCCAGCAGGTCGTAAATCACCGGCCCGATCACCACCAGACTGCCCATCACGCCGTAAAACCGGTAGCCTGCCCACTTGTTGTAATGCGTGGTCAGGTCATTGGGATGATGGGCAATGCTGGCGTAGACGAAAATCGACGCGCCGAGCCAGAGCATCACCGGCGGCAGCGACAGCACAAACGGCAAAAAACCGATGTTGTGGCTTGCAAGCAGCTTGCCCAGCAGCAACGCCGTCAACGAAACCAGCATCACCGCGACAGTAATCAGGTTGAATAACAGCGCGTTGAAACGGGAGGATGAGGCAGGAATGACGCGTTTGACTTTCATGGGCAGGATTGTCGGGGGCGCACCCTTTCCTGTCAAATTTGAAGCCGCTTAAAATTGAACATCCGCTCATTTTTTAATCACATTTTCGCGCACCATTGCCTGTTGTGCGGGGCAGCCTCCGGTAGGCAACCCGTGTGTCCAGCTTGTCACGCCGACCTGCCCTGGCACCGCCAACCCCGGTGTCCACAATGCGCCCTCCCCACGCCCGGCGGCGAAATCTGCGGCGCCTGCCTCAAGCACCAGCCGGACTTTGACCATACCCACGCCGCGCTGGCCTACAGCTTCCCACTCGACCGCCTGATCCCGCGCCTCAAATATCACGCCCAGCTCAGCATCGTGCCCGCACTGGGTTGCTGCCTCAGCGAGGCCGTCGCCACCCAGCTCCGCCCCGACTTGCTCATCCCGATGCCGTTGCACCCGAGCCGCATCCGCGAACGCGGCTTCAATCACGCAACCGAAATCGCCCGCGTCGTCGCCCGCCAACTCGACCTCCCGCTCGACACCGCCCGCTGCCACCGCATCCGCGACACCCCGCCGCAGATGGGCTTGAAGCACGATGCGCGGCGGCGCAACGTGCGCGGTGCATTCGCCTGCTCCGGCGAAGTTGCAGGCATGCACATCGCCCTGATCGATGACGTGATGACCACCGGCACCAGCCTCGACGAACTGGCGGCGACCTTGAAGCGCGCCGGTGCGCGGGAAGTGACATGCTGGGCAGTGGCGCGTGCACTGCCGCCGGGAAGCTGAATCCGGCCGCCTTAAAATTGCAAACGTCCGCTGAAACACCTTGCAACACACTGAAACCGGCAGGACACGCCGCAGAAATGCCCCCTGCTTACGATGCGTCCCATCAGCAGAGCGAACGTTCGATACCCGATCGCAGCAGGCTGAAACATGTTCAACTTTTATGGGAATACCGTTATGAAAAGCGTTCTTCAGGTTGCAGTGCTCACATCTTTTCTCGCATCTTTCTCGGCATTCGCACATCACCCCGCCGAAGACATCGTCGACGAAGAAATCTACGAAATGATCGATGAAAATGTGGCCGACACGCCGCACGCCGATCTCGATTTCACCAGCATGGGGCTGTAATCGCACAGCGGATTGAGCCGGGCAAATACGCCCGGCCATTCCTGCAAGCGAAAAAGGCCGGCTTGCTGGCGGAAATTTCCGTCAGCAAGCCGGGCTTCATATTGTTGCCTCCAGCCTGCCACACGCCGCATTCGTAGCCGGCCGCACCCGACTTCAATCCAAACGCGCCACCAGCATCACATTCGCAAACGGCAAATCTCCGCTCATCGGCGTGGTTTCGACGCTGAATCCCAGTGCTTCCAGCGACTGGACCCAGTCGGTCAAGGGCCGGCAATGCAGCGGCGGCAGGCGGTTGCCACGAAAGAAGGCGACCGTGCGATCAACCCAGTTGCTGAGCTTGAACCGCAAGCCTCCGCTGGCATCGCCCACCCGGGTGAGAAACAGCCCACCCGGCGGCAGTGCGGCACGCACCCGGCGCAGTACCTCGTCCTGGTCGGGGATATCGACGTAATGCAGCACATCCATGATCACCACGACATCGGCCTGGCCGAAATCAACGTGGCGCATATCGCCCTGCTCGAAGCGGGCGGGTGCGCCCAAGGCAGCTTGCGCGCGCCGGATGTCGCTGTGCAGTAGATCGACACCACGGATCTCCGCCGGCTGGCCGGGCGCTGGCCAGCCGGCCGGCCACTCCCCCGCCGCGTAACAATGCCGCGTGGCGAGCAGCCAGGCAGCCAGCAATCCCTGGCCGCAGCCAAGGTCAAGAATGCGGGCCTGATCGGGGATCAGGCCGCGTTTCAACAAGCCGAGAAACACTGGATCGCCACCGAGTTTGCCGCGCGCGAAGTAGTAGGCAAAGCGGCCGGCGCTGCGATAGCGCTGGCTGGACAGATCGACGAGACGTTGACGCAGGGCGTGCGGGCTGAAGTTCATGATGCGGCGTATTGAAGGGTGAAAGGGAGGGTGACGCGTTGCAAGCAGCGACCCTGCGCAGTATCGAGCAGACGCGGCGGCTGAACGGGTTCAAAGCCGCGACCGATGGCACGGATTGAGGTGAAGTGCGAAAGCCAGAGCGATTTCAACAAGCAAGCCCATCCAGATGGAGTGCATTTTTTAATCCATTCCACCGACCGGTTTCCTTCAGATCCGGCCCGGCATCCGCTCTGCGCGAGCACGCTGGCGCAATGACAGCCAGGCCGCCGCCGCACCCAGCACAAGTCCACCCCACACATCGACCGCCACATGCTGGCGAGTGGCGAGGGTGGAATAAATAATACCGATGCACCACATCCAGCTGAATAGCCGACTCCACGGCGGCGCGCCGAATCGGCGCAGCAGATGATCCAGCCAGACGCCCGAAAACAGGGCCGTGGCGACATGCAGCGACGGGAAGGCATTGCCTGCGGCATCGACGTTTTTCAGGAAATCCACGCCAGGATAGCGGGCCCAGTCGATATCGGCTACGGGGACTGCGGTGGGCCAGAAGTAAAAAACAATCAGCCCCGCCAGGCAGGTTCCGGCCATCGCCCTGCCATAACGATAGAGTTCGCGTCGCGTCGCAATCAAGGCCGGGGGCAGGGAAACATACACCCACAAAGAGACATACAGCGACATCGCCCACGGCTGAAAACTGATCATCCGGTCCAGCCAGGTAAAGGGCATCACTGTGGTCGGATAGGCCGGGGTTTTGAGCACGTAAAAATACGCACCGAAAAACAGTCCGATAAAAAGCGGCACGCCTACCGCTTTCAGAACCCCATGCTGGAAGATGACCGCTGCAATCTGCCGGCACCAGTGCGTTGGCTGACTGTTTTTCACGGCCTGTTCTCCGGGGTGCGGCAGTGCCGACGCATGCGTCGTGTGGCAGTCATGAAAGAGCGTCCCGCAAGCGGACAAAACGCAGCCCGGCGGCGGCGGCCGACTCCAGCACGGCAGGCAGCATGTCGAGAATAACCGGAGTGCCCCCGGGTGTCCGTGCTGCGTTGCCATCGTGTAACAGCAAAATAGCGCCCCCGCGCAGCCCATGCAGCAACGCATGCTTGACCCGCTCGGCGTCACAGATCCGGGTGTCGAACCCTCGCGCCGACCAGCTGGCGAGCGTCAATCCGAGTCGCGTCAGCACGGGGTCGAGAAAAGGATTGCGCAAGCCGGCAGGGGCACGAAAAAACATGGGACGCTGACCGGTAATCTGGCCGAGGGTGTTTTGTGCGGCCTGCAATTCGCGCAGGAAACCCCGCGGGCCAAGCAGGGAAAAAGTGTGGCGATGGCGCTGGCTGTGGTTTTCCACAGCATGGCCACGGCGGACGATTTCCCGGCATACCTCCGGATAGCGGGCCGCTGTTTCGCCGACACAGAAAAAGGTGGCGCGTGCGGCATGGCGATCCAGCATATCCAGTACCTGCGGGGTGACGAGGGGGTCGGGGCCATCGTCGATGGTGAGCGCGATTTCATGCCTGGCCGCGGCGGCGGCGGGCAGCCGTGTCCAGTTCGGCCCCAGCCAGTTGCTGCGCGGCCACAGGCCGACCGCGGTCAGCAACAGATGATTGATGACCACGGCGCCCAGTGCCCAGCGCCATAGCGCGGGCTCGGCGATCACGGCCACCAGCGCCAGCCCATGCAGCGCAATGGTTGCGCGGATCAACAGGGTGGGTTGCCAGGCGAAGTCACGCATGGCTGGACCCCGCCTCGGATTGCCGGGCAAAAATCGCCGCATACATCAACGCCAGGATGACGCCTGGGGCGACGGTCACGCCCATTGCCTGCAGGATGGAGACGTCTGAAAACGCAAGCAGGCCAAAACCGGCGACGGTGGTGAGGCTGGCAAACAGCATCGAGGCCAGCGTGCGCGGCAGGATAGGCGTGCGCGGATCAGGCCGATCAAAAAACAGGGCGTAATTGGAGCCTACTGCGGCCACCAGCAGCAAACCCACCAGATGCAGAATGATCATTTGCTGGCCAAACAGGCTCAATCCCGCCGTGACCGTAATGACCGCCGCCGCCAGCGGCGCGATGATGCGCAGCACGCGCATCGGCGAGCGAAAAACCACGAGCAGCAACGCGATGATGGCAACCAGGCCACCGAGCGACAGCACGATGGCTTCATGCAGGTAGCCGGAGTACAGGCGATCCGATTCGGCCTTCATGTCCACAAACAGCACATCGGGCATGGCGCCCAAGGCAGCGCGAACAGGATTCGCGTCGATGTCGACCCCCTCGGGCGCGGTCAGCGGCAACAGGGCACGCCATTGCCCGTGTTGCTGGATCAGCAGGGCATCGACCGCCATCGCCATGGAGGTCTGCTGCAGGTCGCTTGCCTGCAGCAAAGGCTGGCTGCGCGCGACGTCGGCGTCGTCCAGAAAGTGTGTAAACAGGGATTCGCGCACCGGCAAGCCTTGAACGGCTTGCGCCAGGCGTGCTTCCAGCACGGGGCGAGGGGGCAGGCTGGCTTGGCGCGCGCGTTGCGTAGCTGTGCTGGGAAGATAACGGCTGGGGCTTTCGAATCCGGCGAGTTCGCCTTGCTCGACGAGTGTTTGCAGCAGCGTTGAAACGCGCTCGGCGGTGCGCAATACAGATTCCTGATCCGCGCCGGAGACGACGACCAGGTAACGCACATCCGGCGCGCCCATGTCGGCGCGCAAACGGGTATCGAGTTCCACCTCGGCTTGCGACACCGGACTGAGCGACGCGATGGTGTCATCCCACAAACTGGCACGGTTAGCGACCACGATGGCACAGGCCGCCAGCAACACGATCGCCGCAGGCCAGCGCAGCGCTGCCGCGCGTTGAGCGACACGGGACAGGGTGAGGCCGACAGCCGATAAATCATGAATGTGGAAGTTTGCGGGCAGCAACGAAGGCAAAACAAAGCGCGTCACCGTTGCAGCCACAATCAGCCCGGCAATGGCATACAAGCCGAGTTGTGCCAGGCCGGGAAAACCGGACAGCAGCAGCGAGGCAAAACCGGCTATCGACGTCAGCACACCGAGGCGAATGGTGGGCCAGAAGCGCTTGATCCAGTTTTGATGATCCGCACGATTTTGTTCCGATTGCACAAACAGGTAAATCGAATAATCCACCGCTTCGCCGATCAGGGCGGTGCCGAATCCCAGGGTGATGCCGTGCACCGCGCCAAAGCCCAGGCTGACCGCCGCAATGCCCGCCAGCGCACCGCTGATCACGGGCAACAAGCCCAATGCCAGGGCGCTGAAGGAACGATAAACGAGCAACAGCAGCGTTGCGATGAGCAGCAGGCTGATGATCGACAGGCGGGTGACCTGGCTTTTGATGGTGTCACGTGACGTCACCGAAAACACGCCGGGACCAGTCATCACCAGCTGGGCGGCGGCGGTCGCGCCGGGGGCCTGGTCGAACGCCTGCCGGATGGCGGCCATGGCGTGTTGCTGGGCATCGGTGTCGCTTCCCGAAGCATGCGTTTGCATCAGCATCAGGGCGCGCGCCCCATCGCGCGATGCCCATGCGCCCTCCACCAGCTGCGGCTGGGTACCGCTGTTGAGCTGTTCGAGCAATTGCACCATTTCCCCTGTCGGGTCACGCGGCAGCAGGGATTTGACCAGCAATCCGGCAGGCGAGGCCAGCAGATCGATACTGTCGCTCAAGGCGGCATGCAGACCGTCTGCGCTAAAGCGCTCAGGCGTCACCGCCGGGCTCAACAGGTAACGATTATTGAACAGGAAAGCCCGGTCGCGCTCGGTGTTGACGGGCTCGCCATTATTGACGCTGACAAACGCAGGGTCGGCGCGCAGCTGCCGGGCGACTTGCCTGGAAAGCCGGGCACGGGTGGGGGCATCGGCCCCTTCGATGCCCACCAGAATCAGGCGCGAAGCCAGGCCGTCACTGAGTTGATCCATGAGCAGCTGCTGCTCGGGCGTGGGGCTGCGCGGCATAAATGCCGACAGGTCGGTGGTGAAGTGGGTGCGGCTGATAATGCCGACGCAGGCCAGCAGAAAAATCAGCCACAGTACGATGCCTGCGGTGCCACGGCGGCGCGGGCGGGTCATCACTGTGGCGCCAGCTGTTCGATGGTCATCAGCGAACGGTCGCCATCCGCCTGGATGATCTCGACGCTGCGCACCACGTCCTTGACCCCCTCCATGCGGATGCGGGCAATGACGGCACCGACCTTGGGATCGAGGGGGGTGAGCACCAGGCCCCAGCGTTCCTGGCCACCATCCAGGGCCAGGTGGTAGACCCGTTCCAGTGCCTTGCGGTCCCCGGCCAGGGTGGCGCGAATGCTCTCGATCATGCCGACCACCTCCGGATAGTCCTTGAGCTGCAGGACGTGCTTGCGACGGCCGCGTTCAAAGGTGAGGGTGTCGCCGTCGAGCACCATGGTTTCGGGCCGCGGTTTCAGCGTGCGCTTTTCCAGGC
>MEQJ01000053.1 GCA_001770165.1 Bdellovibrionales bacterium RIFOXYD1_FULL_53_11
AAATAGCTTAATTTAAGGTCATTTCCATCTTTTTTCTGAAAATTACGCCGGATTTTTTGTCGCGTTTAGGTTAAGGATTGGTTTTTGAAATATAACTTGTTTCAAGCTCGAACTCGATCGGCTCATTTGCGGCAAATTCCTGAAATCAAAAACTTCACAAAATGCCGATGACTCTTCAAAATCTCCTCTTCGCTCGTTTTAGCCAGCATTTGTTCGAAAATTACAGTCGAAAAGCCGTAACCCGCGATGCTTTTGACTACCATATCGATGTCCACATCAGGCAAAATCATCCCTTTAGCCTGGAATCCGGTCAGTCGTGTTTTTAGCGTCTGCATGGGAGGCGGAAGGACATCCTTTTTGAACAGACCAGCGACCCTTTTGTCGATCAAAGAACGGGCAATCATGATTTTAAGAAACGGCAGATTCTCTTTATCCAGGGTTAAGCGCCCTACGAAAAAATTGATGATTTCCTGCTCCACGGTATCACCCGGAGGATAAACTTCGAACACCCTGTCCACGTTCTTAATGTGATTTTGAATCACCGCAGCCAGTAAGCCCGCCTTGTTCTCAAAATATCGATGGATCAGCGCCTCGGCCAACCCGGCCCGATTGGCAATCAATTTTGTCGTCGCGTTTTCGTAGCCCAGCTCCGAGAAAACATCCTGTCCGGTCTTCAAAATTTTTCGGATACTGGCTTCTCGGTCGCGCTTTTTCTTGATAGGGGGCTTGCCTGGTTTTGTTGTTTTTGTGGGCACCTTAACATCTCCTCTGGCGGGCATCTGCAATAATCTAAATATATCAGTACGCTAACGTTTCATTTTAGTCAAGTGAGCGCCCACTTGACTAAAAAGGCATCCATGTCATACTTGAATTATAGTAAGTGAGCACCCACTTAAGTAACTGGAGGTCGAACATGCGTTTAGTGACCAAGATACTGCTAACTCTCGGAATATCATTATTGGCGCTTCCTTATTCCACTTCAGCCGTTGCCGACAACGAACAAGAACTTGGCCTGGCAGGCTACCTGTCCCAGGTGCAGAACAAGAACCAATCCTATCAAAGCTCCATCGAGCAAGCCGAGGGAGCAAAAGGTCGAGAGCGAGAGGCTGACCTGATTTTCAGTCCCTCGCTCTTCATGGACGGGCAAATTGCGTCAGACAGTAAACTTTCGTCAATACCCTTGCCTGGAATTTCCTATGACCATGTCGAGACAAAAACGGCGTCTCTTGGAATTTCACAAACACTGAAATTCGGGCTGACCGCCAAACTGTCTTACGATCTCGATTACACCAATTACGTAAATCTGCCGGGCGGCACCCCCTACTATGATGCCAGCCCTGTCTTAGAGCTTCGCCAATCACTTTGGAAAAATGGCTTTGGCAGGTCCGACCAAGCTAATGAACAAGCGATAGCTGCGCAGGCCGAGGTCGATCGCTGGAACGCGGAGAACCAGCGAAGCAGTCTGATGGTTAACGCCGAGACCGTATATTGGCGGCTGGTCGTGGCGCGGGAGCTGGTCCGCATTCAACAGCGTGCCTTGGACGAGGCCACAAGTATTTATAACTACGTCAGCCGACGTGCGGCCCTAAACCTGACCGATGAATCCGACGCACTTCAAGCTAAAGCATCCATGGATAACAGCCGCCTGAACCTCAAATCCGCGCAGGACGACGCCCTTGCCGCCACTCGAATTTTCAATGCGCATCGTAACCTCGAATCGAGTACGCAGGTTCCGCGCCTTGTCCCCATCGATTGGGAGCACCTGAAAAGCCTCCACATTCCCAAGAGACAAGGAGATCGGGCCGATGTTCGGTCTGCTTCGGCACAAATGTACGCATCGGTTGCGAGCTCACGAATACAGGCTGAAAACGACAAACCGACTTTAGATGTTTACGGCAAATACGCCATGAATGGTCGCGAAATCAGCACCACGGATGCACTATCAAGCTCGTTTTCTTCCGGTCGTCCCAGTGCCGCCATTGGCGTTAGATTCGTGTTGCCTCTAAATTTCGACGCGTCGAAAAACGCACGACTTGGAGCGCTTAAGCAGGTTCATGCATCGGAGTTGTCATTTCAGCAAAAAGTCATCGATCAGGATAACGACTGGAACGATCTGACGCAGCGTATAGCTGACGCCCAAGAACGTCTGAAGCTCGCAGACACTATTATTCAGTCTCAAAAAGAAAAACTCGAATTCGAACGAAAAAAACTCAAACAAGGCCGAACCACCACATATCAAGTACTCCTTTTTGAACAAGACTACACGGGCGCAGAGTACTCAAAGACTAATGCAGCTTTACAGGTTTTGAGCCTTTTCACGCAGACGAAGCTCTATCAGGCCGAAAAAGGACAGGAGAAATAGTATGTCACTCGCTGAACTTTCAATCAAAAAACCGATTTTCATTACCTGCCTCGTACTTGCCATGTTGGTTGTCGGTTGGCACAGTTTTAAAACGCTGAGTGTCGATCAGTTTCCGGACGTGTCTTTTCCGACCATCTCCGTAACAACGACCTACCAGGGGGCCGGTCCTGCCGAGATAGAGACATTGGTCACTAAACCCATAGAAGACGAGATGAGCACCATCTCAGGCGTAAAACACCTGTCCTCAAAGAGTATGGAAGGAATCAGCCGGGTTACCGCCGAGTTTAAATCGTCAGTCGATCTCAAATATGCGGAGCAACAAGTTCGAGACAAAGTCGCGACGGCAAAGGCAAAGCTTCCAAGGGACGCTAAAGAGCCCGTAATCTTCAAAATGGACCCGTCCGATTCTCCTATCTTGAAGATCGCGGTTTTGGCACAAATCCCGGATGGCCAGCTTTATGACATTGCAGATCAAGTGATCAAACCGCGCCTTGAGCAGGTGAATAACGTTGGCTCAATCAAAATCAAAGGCGGACGTAAACGGGAAATACACGTAGCACTGGATCGCGAAAAGCTCAAGGAACGACAGCTGTCGGTAACAGATGTCGCAAATCGTCTTTCGGCTGCGGGTGAAAACATTCCCGGGGGCAAAACCACCGCTGGCGACCGGGAAACTTCCTATCGCAGTATCGGAGAATTTCGTTCTGTTCAAGATATCGCGACAACTCTCATTCATCATTATGGCAACGAAGTACCGACCAAGGTCTCAGATATCGGCAGAGTCACGGATGATTTAGAGGACGAAACATCGCGGGTTTATGTCAACGGCGTTAAGTCATTAGTGATAGAGGTTTATCGACAATCCGGAACAAACGTAATCGACGTCGTGGATAACGTGAATGCGGAACTGCAGCAACTGGAACCGATTCTGGCGCAGCAAAACGGCCACCCAAAGCTTGAAATCGTTCAAGACGGCAGCAAGACGATTCGCGACAACGTCGATGACGTCAAGGAAACGATCATTCTCGGTATTTTGCTGACAATTGTTGTTGTTTTCATTTTTCTTCGCAACGGCAGATCCACGCTGATTACAGGTCTCGCTCTTCCGAACTCATTGATAGGTTCCTTCATTCTCATGAAATTGGCTGGCTATACGATTAACGTCATCAGCTTGCTTGGATTAAGTCTTGCGGTCGGCCTATTGATTGATGATGCGATCGTGGTACGCGAAAACATCTTCCGGCGGATGGAGAACGGAGAAGAGCCAAAAAAAGCAGCCATCATCGGGACAAGAGAGGTACAGCTGGCGATCATTGCCACAACCCTCGTGATTATTTCGATGTTTGCTCCGGTTGCATTCACGAGCGGCATGACGGGTAAATTTCTCGGTCAATTCGGACTGACGATTTGTTTCGCGATGCTCATATCGTTGTTCGATGCCCTAACTATCGCCCCAATGCTGTCATACTATCTGGCAGGGAAGGGTGTGGTGCGCCGCAAACCTGAATCCAATGGCTTTTTCACAAATATCTACGGTCGACTGATCGCATACACGGTTAAGAAACCGCTTACGGTTTTGGGTATCAGTTTTGCGCTTTTCATTGTTAGCTCGGCATCGCTTTTTAAGGTGCCATTCACGTTTATGCCTGAAATGGACAACGGTGAGATCTCTTTGAACCTTGAACTGCCTCCAGGAGCCAACCTCAATGCCATGAACCGGATAAGCAGCCAGGCGGACCAAATTCTCCGTCAAAACAAAGAAGTTAAGCGCACTGTCCTAACTGTCGGCGGAAGTAACGATGAAGCGTATAAGGCGGGCATTTTTGTTCAATTAGTGCCAAGAAAATCGAGAGCCGCCAACACGACCGAGATTAAAGACCGCTTGCGCGACCAAATGAAAGTATTGTCTCAAGCAAACCCGAAAATAATGAAATCGGATCCAGGCGGAAATCAGTCGCAGCCGTTTGCTTTGAATCTGATTTCGCAAAATCAAAAAGACCTGGAGGATTACTCCACAAAGCTCGTCGCCAGGTTGAAGCAGGACCCACGGCTTCAGGAAGTCGATTCTAACTATCGTGCTGGAAAACCGGAGTTGCAAATCGTGACCAATCCCAAAAAAGCGCAATTCTTCGGGATTAATACGGGTACCTTAGGACAGGAGATACGAGCCCAAGTTGAAGGCGTTACACCCGCAAAATTCCGCGAAAACGGGCGAGAATATGATGTTCGTGTCAGGTTGCTTCCTCAGCAGCGTGAGCTCGTCAAGAATCTGGACAAAGTGTACGTACCGAACATCGGCCAGCGGCTTATCAAGTTAACCCAGGTCGCGCAGGTTAACTCGCGTGTTGGGGCGGCGTCGATCGATCGCCAGGAGCGGGGGCGGTATATCCAGGTAACGGCAAACTTGCTCCCACGTGTCGGGCTTGGCGATGTGATCAATGACGTCAACAGAATGGTTCAGAAAGAAATGCCGTTGCCCTCTGGTATGAGAATGGCGTATTCCGGCGAATCAGAAAATATCGGCGAAATGGCTGGCTCGCTCGTCATCGCCATCGGGTTCGGTATAATGTTCGTGTTTTTTGTGCTTGCGAGTCTATATGAGTCTTTTGTTACGCCATTAACGATCATGCTCGCACTTCCTCTCGCTGTTTGTGGAGCTTTTGTCGGCTTATTCCTGGCAAACGAGACGCTGAGTCTCTTCGCTATACTTGGGATCATCATGTTGCTTGGAGTTGCCTGCAAAAACTCGATTCTGCTTGTGGATTGTACCCACCAACTAATTGCGTCCGGGCGGTCTCGAACAGATGCGCTTGTTGAGGCATGCAAACTGCGGCTGCGTCCGATCATGATGACTTCATTGGCACTCATTGCCGGATCAATTCCTGTTGCCATCGGCTTGAATGAAGCTTCAAAACAGAGAACGGCCATGGGGGTCGTAATTATCGGCGGCATCATCAGCTCGACTTTGCTTACGCTAGTAGTAGTTCCCGCCGTTTTTTCGTACATTGATCGTTTTCGAGTCTGGAGTTCAAAGTGGATTGCAAAAGCCGTAGATTTCCAGCGGCGAGAAAACTGAGTGCAATGAATGTATACGTCAGGTGCGCGTTCGGAAGGGATGGCGTGGTTGCAGAGTGGTTGTAAAGTGGCTGCATATCGAGTTCAAAAAAATGGCGGAGAGACGTTTTCTCCGCCATCGAATTTTTGATTCAATCAACATCGCTTTTAAGCACATCCAGATACTTTTTGTACCCAAACACGCGATTGCGTTTTCCACCCGTAGTTTCATGGAGAATCCCGGCTTCAATCAATACGTCGATGGCTTTTGCAGCGGTTGGTTTTGTAGTTCGAAGCAAGACGACCGCCTGATTGCTTGTCAGAACCGGTTGTTTGGGTAGTTCCTCAAAAAGGCGAATGGCGGGTACCACGGTTTTTTTATGTCCCAGTAATTTGCGCCGGTCCTTTTCAACTGTTTTGAAAAGTTCGCGGGCACAGGTGATCGCCTCGCCGGATGATGCACAAATACCGGAGAGATAGAACTGTATCCACCCTTCCCAGTCACCACTGGTTCTAACCGAATCAAGACGTTCATAGTATTCTTGCTGATTGCGTCGGAAATGAAGACTAAGGTACAGCATGCGGCAATCGATCAGCCCAAAAACTTCAAAGAGCAGGGCGATCAACAGTCTTCCAACGCGCCCATTCCCGTCGAGAAACGGATGAATGGTCTCAAACTGAATATGAGCAAGTCCGATTCGAACAAGTGGGTGCTCATTGTCTTTTTCATGTAGATAGTGTTCTAAGTCTGAAAGGCATTGCATAAGTTCAGTCGGCGGAGGGGGGACAAACCGTGCCGTACCGGGTCTTGTTCCGCCAATCCAATTTTGACTTTCGCGGAACTCGCCAGGCTGTTTTGATGCTCCACGTACTCCGCGCATAAGCCGTTTGTGCACTTCTTTAATGAGACGCAATGAAACCGGAAGCCCCTTTGGGTCTTGGATTTGCTTGCGGGCAAAATGTAAGGCATCAAGATAATTACAAACTTCTTGAATGTCTGCACTTGCGTGTTCTGGATTGGCTTCGAAATTCAGCAAATCACTTAATGTGGCCTGCACGCCCTCGATTCGCGAAGACAAAATGGCTTCTTTGCGAACAAAAGCGTAATTGAAATAATCTGGATTTGTAACCAGATCGGATGCGATCTTCAGTTCGCGAATAGCGGTATCGGCTTTTGCGAGGAGTTCTTGAATAGCGGGTGTGTGTTCCACGGGTGGAACGGGCGGCAGTGGTGACGGAATAAAAGCCCTGACTTTTTCACCTGCAGTATTTGTTTCGACATAATGTCCTGTTGTTCTGCCCATTTTCTTAGTAAAGCATACTTTATTAAGAAAAGATATTAGTAAAGAAGGTTTTACTATGGTCGGATTTTCCTGGGGGCCGACGATTACTACTTCGATGCTACTTTAATTGTTTTTGGGATTTCCGCTTTTCGCGAATCATCTCTTGAAGTGACCGTGGCTGAGAGTCGCGGTTTCGGGATCATCTTGAGTCCCATCCGGGAAACTTCGGCTTGGTGCCCGATCCCGATGTCGAGTTCGTTGACCTCGGCGGTCCAGACTACATGCCCGTCGCGATCCAGCACTCGACCGGCCACTACATGCGCGTCGCAGAGCGTGTCGATGGAACCTGGAAGTTCAACCTGAAGCAGGCATCCGACCTGCTTTCCTTCATCCAGTCCTGGAGCGCCAATTTGCTCGATCAGGGCTTCGTTTCCGGCCGTGTCGTCCGGGCCGGACCTGCGTAAGGCCCTCGGGCCGCCGGGGCGGGGCGCCCCGGGTGCTCGTCCAGAGTTCCATCCTGGGCGGCCGGGTCTCGGCGAGCACGGACGCTACAGGACGAATGACCCTGCGGTTCAGCAAGCAGACCTTGCTCAACATGACGAGCAACGGCCAAATCCCCTATTACAAGCTCGGGCGCAGTAATCGCTACCTCCGGACTGAACTCAGGCGCCTTTTGATGGCTCATCCAAAAGGACCAATTCATCGGGAGCACAGCCGATGAGTCGCGGCGAACCTACGCCTGGATAATCTTTTCGATTTCCGTAATCGGCACGGGGTAAAAGTCCCATACGTCTACGCTGACGTTGATCATGCGCCCCTTCACTTTCCACTTCTCGTGAATGTGGCCGTGCAGCAACCATTTCCCCATGTCCTTCGGGCGCAACGACTGAAACTTCACCTGAAATTCCGGCTTTGCTTCCTCCGTTGAAAGATACGGGAAGTGATTCAACAGCACCGTCTCGCCGGCGATGACCATCGTCCTTTCCAGCTCAAGAGTCTTGAACCCCGATCTTTCATAGATCGGCCCGCCTATTGCGGCCTTTTTCTTCTTCCGGGGATGGCACAGGTCATGATTCCCCATGATGAGATGCTTTTCACCGTGCAGACGCGGCGCGAACAACTCAACCGGCCTGTAAGCCAGGCTGAAATCGCCCAGGTGGTAAACGGTATCATCAGGCGCAACAACGGCGTTCCATCTTTTGATCAGCTCTTCGTTCATTTCCTCAACGGTGGCAAACGGACGGGAGCAAAATCTAATGATGTTCGAGTGATAAAAATGATGATCAGCCGTAAAAAAGATCATCGGTGCGCGGCCTCCAAATTAAAATCGGTCTCGAACTGCTCAATCGTTTTCAAAATCAGCTGCCAGTCCGGGATTTCGCCAAAAAACATCTGCTTCATCAAATAATAATCTCGTTCCAGGTCGCCGAGGATTCTTGGCAACGGCGAAAGTTTAAGCGTCCCCTTGCGGGCTGTCGCATAGCTCGCCCACCCCGAAGCAAAATATATAGCCTTATTGCTGGCAACCCGCTCAAGGAGCGTTACGTCGCTGAGAGCCTTCTTTTTGATATCCGAATTCAGCAGGCGGAAAAAATCATAGAAATGCCTCGAAATACGCAACGGCATCTCCTTGGTCTCGGGGAGGTGCGCGTACTGATGAAGAATCGTCGCCTTTTCCCAGAACGTCCTCTCCGCATTGAGCACGCGAACCACAACTTCGTCTTCGTGGACTTTTTCCTTGAGTGCGTCCTTCACGTAACTGCGAATCTTATGCTGGCTGACCGGCCAGTGCTCCGAGCGCGCTCCCATTTCAATCTTCACGAATGGCCGGATGTAGCCATCTTTCGGCGAAAGGCTCGGATACTCGAAATTCAGCGTCTGCGCATCGGGGTCCGTCGTATCCACCACGAGCTGCCAGCCCTTGGTCGTCCCAAGAACCTCAGCGATGCCCTTCCTCAGATCGACGGCCATCTTGTTTTGAACGTAGTCGGCGCAGGCTTTTGAGAGAGCCTCCAACATCGCGTGCCGCTTGTTCCTGGAAGGCGCTTTTTCTGGATTCTTATCATCACCGAAGCCCAAAAATTCCCGCTCAATCGAAACGTCGATGTCTTCGGAAAACCGTTCGATGATCCCGTAGACTTTTGAAAGGGATGTTCCGCCTTTGAAAGTCAGGTGGTCTTTCAGGTCATCAAGCGCAAAAAGCCGCTCAAGCGTCCAGACCACCCAGTAATCCTTTTCGATCATGTTGAAAGGGATTTTCGTTTCGTTGAATGCTTCGTTGAAAAATAGCGCGCGCTCGTCAGCCGGAAGCAGGTGGATTTTTCTCATAGTTCTTTCTCCATCAGATCAGAGAGAGTTTTACGAATCCATTCCGGCGCGTGCCTGATGTTTTTTTCAAACTCTTTCCTGCTTGAACCTTTCAAAAAACGCTTGGTCCTTTCCAAGACGGTCTGATCGACGTGCTTCTTCTGGATGTGCCTGAAAGCCTGAATCACCAGGGCTTCCCGCGAACCAACAGCGAACATGTTGCGCAAAGTCGTGTGCCTGAATGAAATTTCTATTTTGCCGACTTTGATCTTCTTGGATGCCCCATCCGTGAGAAAGACGACGCGGCCAGGAACCTGCTCGGATAGACCGATCAGATTGGCGGCATAAGCACCGGAGGGCTGTACTTTTAAGCCATATTTCTCGCATAGAGCCTTGGCGACCGCGTCCACGTTCGGAGAGAGGATTCCCAAAACCTCGTGATGTCCCGGATAGTCGTAGATGCCCTGGGAAAGGCGCCTGATGAACTTCTCTTTCTGAAGCTTGAAGAGAACAAAGCGAACGGCGGTAGGGCTTCCAACGCCTAGGAAATGCTTAGGGGTAAAGACCCACCCCCTACCATGCCCATAGATCGTACTTTTTACAGCACTTTCAACTGTTTGATGCACTTTATCAGTCGTTATCACTAACAAAATATACTATATTTTTATTAGTAAAGCAAGCTGCCTTGTCGCATTTTTTTAACAAATACTTATGTGTTTTTGTTAGCGCCAAAACGACGCAGAACATAGATTGACTCTTTATTTCAACGCATTACACCACACGGCCAGATCATAGGTCAAATTAGCTGCACTTTTGATTCCTGATAACCGTATATCGCGAATAGCGCCTAACCAAGCGCCTAACCAAGCTGCGCGCGGCGCAAGCGCTCAGTCTTTTGCCTGGCCGCTTGTCCCGTCGCGTGAGGGTTTGTCCGCGATCATCTGTTCTTCGCCTTTTGGCGCCTTGCCCTTGCGCTCGCTCACAGCGCGGTTTCTGTAGTCACTCCCCACGGCCTTTGTGACTTCTTCCGGGAGATTCAGGCCGCAGGTCTCGATCATGAGGTTTTTGACGATCTGGCTGGTGGTTGCAAGATACCTTTTTACATCATCTATGTCGGTATTGGGTGCATAGCCACTCCTGTTACCAACAACAATATATATCTTGCTGGTGCCGCAGTTTTGAATTCTTTGAACCATGTCGCGAGAATCTTTTTGAAAATAATACACTTTCTTTCCGTGCAGGCATTTGAAATCCGCGCAGCTGTCACTCAAGCATTCCTTGCAAATCTTTTGAAAATCCTCATTTTCAAGCGATAATATCAGCTTTTGCGTCTCATAAAGTTTTGGAATGAACGGTCTGAAGGTTTTTAGACAGCTTGCAAA
>MEQJ01000054.1:0-1080 GCA_001770165.1 Bdellovibrionales bacterium RIFOXYD1_FULL_53_11
CCGCGTTCCTGCACGATGGATGGAATGCCGTAGGTCGATGCGTGTTTGCGGTGCGCGGTGCCGAAGGCGTCGTTGATGTAGATCTGCGAGAGGCGCGAGAGCTTTTTGGCGAATTCAGGCTCGTTTTTTTCCTCTTCGGCATGGAAGCGGAGATTTTCGAGCAGCATCACGCTTCCGGATTTCATCTGTTTGGCCATGAGTTCGATGCCGTCGCCGATGCAGTCGTCGGCAAGCGTGACGTCCTGCCCGAGGATTTTCTGAAGATGCGCCGCCGCCGGGGCGAGGGAGAATTCCATGTTGCGTTTGCCGTCCGGGCGCCCGAGGTGCGATGCGAGAATGACTTTTGCATTTTTTTCGATCGCGTATTTTATGGTTGGCAGCGCCTCCTGGATGCGGCTGTCGTCTTCCACTGTGCGATGTCCTTCGGCGTCCGGAGCGCCCAGCGGGATGTTGAAGTCCACGCGGATGAAAACTGTTTTATTGGCAAGCTCGAAGTCCTTTATGCTTTTGATTGACATGGAGAGTCTCCTTTTCCGGTCGTATGGTCAAAAGTATATGCCCCTTTTATGGGGGTTTCCACAAAAAGGTTTGATGCCGACAGTGGACATAAGCACATACGTGCGACAAAATTATAAATGAACAGGTGAAATATGACGCGCCGGGCATCAAAAAGTATCCGGGTTGCTTTTTATCCTCTAATGGTTTGTCTCGTCCTTCTGGCCATCGAGGGAATGACATGGTTTTCGTTCAAGTTCCTGCTTCCCCACCACGAAATTGCGCGGCGGGTGATGATGGGCGGCGGGTTGCTGCCCGAGCATTTTCAGAATTCCATCGGTCAAGCCTATCTGCTTTATGCCCCTGCGCCGGATTACAAGGACGGTCATGGCGTCCAGCAGCATAACGATCAGGGGTACCGTGGAAGGGCCGTCGCGCTTGCCAGGACACCGGGCGTGCTGCGAATTCTTGCCATGGGCGGTTCGACAACATACGGGTGGGAAACCAGGGAGCCCGATCAGACGTGGCCGGCCTGGCTTGAAAAGCTCATATCAGAACGGATAGTGGCTTCTCATCAAGGGCGGC
>MEQJ01000054.1:1109-11441 GCA_001770165.1 Bdellovibrionales bacterium RIFOXYD1_FULL_53_11
GACTGCCCTGGGGCACGTCGGCCGAGCTGCTCACGCACTATCATTTCAAATTTCGTTACTACAAACCCGACATCGTCGTGATCAATACCGGCGGCAATGATGCCGATGCGCTCACTCATCCTTATTACCAGCCCGATTATGCTCATCAACGCAAGCCGATGGACAGTCTGCGCCTGCTGCCGCTTGCGGGCAGGATTCTCGCGCATTCGCGGTTTCTTAGTCTGCTCCTTATTGAGACGGTTCACGGGAAAAACGAGGAAATGAGCAAATTCCGCCGCGAGCGCGGGCTCAAGCCCGATATTTACTGGTTCAAGGGCGCCACAAAGGAACCGGTCGATCCGGTGGCGCGTACGATCCCGCCGAAGTGGGATGCCTTCAGGGTGAACATGAACGCGCTGCTTGACATGATATCCAAGGACGGCGCCAGAACGGTTCTTGTGGCGTTTCGCGAAAATCCGGCCCAGTCGAACGATTTTCCTGATCTGTTGCGCAAGGCATTTGACTGGACGGAGGACACGCTCCGGGACATCGCCCGCGAGAGGCAGCTTCCGTTCGCCCCGTTTCCGGCAGGAGTGATATCGCCTAAAAACTGGATGGACGCCTGCCATCTCAACGGCGCGGGCAATCGCGAGAAGGCCGCGCATATAATTGAATATGTGTGGCCGGTGGTCAGGGCTGTTTCGACTGAATCACGAAAATAGCTGTTTCCGGATTTATGAAATCCGACCCGGGTTCTATCGCGTAAATGGAAGGGTCAAACGAATATGAACGCTGCAGCCTCCCGATTTTTTTGTAGACGGACAGATGTTCTAGCTTTCGCAGCAACTTGAACGTCTTCCGGTCAAGATTAGAGGGCTGAGATGATAGCGCCAAGAAGCGGCCTTCTGGTGTTCCGGTGGAAGATAAGCATATTTATCAGACTGTACACCATAAAAGGCCCCCCCCCCCCCCCCCCCCATGGCCAAAACAGCTACCTCTTGCGTATTTGAGATTTTTTATGTATTTGATAAAATATCAATGACAGACAATTATCGCACCACAAAGCTGAACAGGACCCATGCCAGGAAGCAGCTGGCCGAAATTGTTCAAAGACATCCCGAAAGTGTTCGCCTCTCGAAGCATGCACTGGATGAGTTGGCCAACGATGACCTCACTACCGTTGATGCTTGGAATGTCCTGAAAAGCGGCGATGCGAGAATTGTTGATGAGGGGGAACTCGAAAAGGGTTCCTATCGTTACCGGCTAGAGACGAACTTTATCATGTTGGTATTGGCATTTCAGGATGACGGTAACGGACTGTTTGTAGTCACAGCCTGGGACAAGAGACGGAAAGGAGCTAGAAAATGATGTGTGCAATATGTGAGAACAAAAAACCACTTAAGACAACTTCCGTCCGTGCCTATCGATACAAGGAAAGCGGACTGGACAACGTAATTCTTCACGGTGTCAAAGAGAGCCGATGCGAAGCCTGCGGCGAGATTTATTACAGCTTTGGCGACATCGACAAGCTCCACCACCTGATCGCCCACCATCTGATCCGCAAGACCGAAGTGCTAACTGGCCAAGAAATCCGGTTCCTCCGCAAGTTCCTCGGCTTCTCAAGCGCCGCCTTTGCAAAACTGGTTGGTTACGAGCTTGAGCACTTATCGCGCGTCGAAAACGGCAAGCACGACGTTCAGAAGACCTTCGATCACCTTGTTCGGATGCTAGTGGCCAAACAACTTCCGGACCGCGACTACAACCTACAAGATCTGCTCCTTGACGGCAAAGCAATGAAGATCAAGTGGCTGGAGTTTTCGCTTAAGGGTAAGGACTGGAAGCTGGGTAAGGCAGCATGAGCCAAATCTAATCTACCCATAATCACTAATACAATATGGATCAGTAACTAGAATAAATAATGAATGTTCAAACCTATTTGAGGCATTCCGTCCATGGGTTGCTGTTTGGCATTTTCATCAGCGCCCGGCGAGGGCGTTCGCAATATATGCCTTCGAAGGCCGTGAATCCGAGTTTTTTGCAAATGGCCGGGCCCCGTGCAAGATGCTCGTCCTCGATCCGGACCCAGCCGATGCCGAGACAACCGATGACGCGTCTTGCTTCAGACCAGCCTGAGTTCGACAAAATCACCTGCTCGCCAAGACGGTCGTGAAGATATTTGTCGACCCATGGTGTTCTTTGCAGATTGGCGAGCTGGCAGCTGCTCTGGCGCATGGCCGTGGCATACTGGTACTTTGCCATGTTGTCGCTGCGCCAGTACGGAAAGTAGATGCCAAGTCCGCATGGATCACCGCGCTCAATGGGTGCCACCGCCTTGTAGTGCGGAAATCGCAGCGTCGGGGGGGATTCAAGGATCACCAGGGCGACCACAAGCAGCGAGGCGCCCGTGCGCCAGCGCACCGATCTGATGCGGCCGAGCAGCCAGGACACCAGGGCAAAATACGAAACCGCCAGGCCGGCCGCCACTGCGATGCTCCAGCGGTTGGGAGCCCGCATTTCGGGAAACAGGGCGTGCACCCAGCGCGAAGGTCCGATGCCGATGCCAAGCGGGGAAATGCACCTGGGCGAAAGCGAGAAGGCATATGCCGTTGCGGCGAACACGAGACCGAAGATGATCCAGTGCCGCGTGCCGGGCGGAAATCTTTTCCTGAATGCCAGCATCGGTATTACCGACAACAATATGAGCCACCGGATGCCGGAACTCCGTTCCTGCATGTACCAGTTTGGGTCGCGTGAACGCACATGGCGCGTAAGCGTCTTTCTGAGGGGATTCGGGTCCCAGGCGTCCGGAGCGTGTGAGCCCGCGAGATAATCAACCGGACGGGCGGAATATACCAGCAGATCCCAGCCGCGGTTTTTGTACGTCTCAAAGATATTGCGGACGAGCGGCTGATGTTTTTTGATGTGCGAGATGCCGATTTCGGGGCCGAACCGGAGCCATCCCAGCGCGAGCACCAGCGGAACAAGCGCCGCCAGCGCGATGAGCGCGCGGCTGGAGTGCTTCGTCGTGTGCCACGCGCGCCAGAGAAAAAACGCGGGGACCGCGAAAAGCGTAAGCATGATCAATATGAAATAATGCGCGCTGGCAGCACTGGCCAGGAGCAGGAGAGAGGGGACGATGGCATCTTTGATGGCGCGGGCGGTGCGCAGATAATCGTAGGCCAGCATCAGGAGCGGCAGGAAAAACACGCCCGTGAAGCCCGGTTGCGTAAGCGCCCTGACATGGGTGTACGGCGTGAAGGCCGTGCAGATGCCCAGCCCGAAGGCAAGAATCCAGTCAAGTCCCATCCGGCGGCCAAGCCAGGCCGCGAGCGCGCCGCTTGTGGCGTATTGCCCCGCGATTGAATAAAACAACGCCTGGTCGGGCGTGGAAAAAGGGGTGCTGAGAAGGCCGAGTATCCTTTCGGCGAAAGGGATATAGGCATAAAAACCCTCGGGAGCGCCGAGTTGCGGGCCGTATATCTGCGGGTTGAGCAGATTGAGCGGCGCGATGCGGGCGGTCTCCCGCAACCACCAGAAAAAATACGGCATGGCGGTGCCGTCCTCGCCAAGTCCGGCTACATGATTTTGCGCAATCGTATAATAAGTCGCGGGCCAGAGGTAGAGCATTGCAAGCAGCAGGAACGCCGCCAGTACGGCTGTTGCAATAATTGCCTTTTTCATCCCGTCAGCTGTTGCTCCACTTGTTGAAGGCATTCATCAGGCCGCTGTCGCCCGGGTATTTTTTCAGAAGCTCTTTCATGAGTCCAAGCGCCTTGCGTTTTTTTCCGTCACGAAACCATGCTTCGGCCAGATAAAAACCGATCGCATAATCCCCGGGATGTATCTTGTACGCTTTTCCGAAGTGTCCGGCGCTCTCTTTGAACTTGCCGACGCCGTGCTTGGCGATGCCCCAGTTGTAAAGCACCGACGAGTTGTCCGGATAATACACGCCCATGGCATCATAGATCCGTTCCATAAGCGGGTAGTCGGTCATTTTGTATGCCAGGAGTCCGAGCCGGAACGCCACGCCGTGGTTGTCCGGATCGCGCCGGTACAGCCCTTCCACGATGTTGCGTGCGCCCTGCAGGTCGCCGCGCGCCTCGGTCGCGCTTGCGTTTGAGAGTTCGGGGGGATTTCCGATGTATTTGAGAAGCACCGGAGCGCCGGTTTTTTTGCAGAAGATCGCATCAAACGCCGACTTCGTGCAGCCGGGTGATTTCAGATCAATGGTAAAGCGGTGGTCTATCACCGGTGACGTCGCGGCTATGTACAGCGTTCCCGGCGAATAGGAATCCGCTTCGCCAAGGCTGTTGAATGATTTCTTCTCCGCGAGGGACTGGACCTTGCTTGGCTTGATTGCCTTGTCGCCAAGGCCCGGGCCAAGTGCGAATTTCGCGCCCGGATATCTTGTTTCGACGGTGTTTACAATCTCGTCAAGGCCGGAGACGAGACGTCCGTTGTCAATCCGGTAGCGGATGTCCGCGCGTAAAAACACGGCCGATTGTAATGCAACCGCGAGAACGAGCAGCCTGTAGCCCCAACCTTTGAATGAGGATTTTTTGAGCGCGATGTTGAAAATCCATGCGGCAAGCATGACAAGCGGTGTTGCAAAGATAATCCCGTATCTTGTGTCGCCAGCAGCATCTATTTTTGGAAGCGTTGACCAGGCAAGTGCCGCCATCACCGCCCAGGTTCCGAAAAACAGCGGATCAAAGGACTTGCCGCCAGGATGGGCGTGCGTGTTTTTTTCTTCCTTGTCATTTTTTGCGGTTTTCGCTGCCTTGCGCGATCTGTATAGCAGCGCGAGCATGATGACGCACGCCGCGATCACGATCAGTCCCGGGGTGCGCGCCAGGGCGACAAACAGGCCGGATGCCGCACGGGCGACGGCAAACGGCACATGCGTCAACCCCTGGTACCCCGAAGCCCCGGGGAAGAATGGAGGCAGCTTCTTGAGCATTGCCATCGACCAGGGCAGCGATGCCGCGAGCGCCAGGACCAGTGGAAGAATGTAGGCCCGGGCAAGCCTTCTTTCAAAGATGAAAACGTAAGCCAGAAGGACTAACGGTACCAGGCGCATGTCGGCTTTTATTTTTGTGCCGAAGTAAACCGCGAGAACAAGCACGATGATGAATTTCTTGAACTTCGGAGGAAGCTTGCCGGGCCCCTTTTTCCACACGCTTGACGGGATGTTTTCGGTTTGCATGAAACTGTGCGCATACATGAGGGTCAGGATGGCAACAAGCTGGGAATAGACGGCGTAATCCGAATGCCAGAAAAGGGCTGCCATCGGCCCGGTGCCGAGCGCCAGCAGGGCGGTCGCCATCCACGATGCCATGCGCGAGAGGTCAAGGGCGCGCATCCAGTGATAAACAGCTCCGCAAAATGCGCCATAGGCGAGTGATTTCACGAAAAAGTAGCCGCCGCCCCAGTATTCAAAAAGAAAAAACAGGATCTTGCAGATGAGCGCTTGCAGCGGCCTGTCCGAATATCCCCAGGTCGCCGGTTCGGTGGTGACCGGCAGCAAGGTGCGCTTGATCAGCGTGAACAGGCTCTGGTCCGCTTGGGCAAGCCACTGGCTGTAGTCGGCATCCCAGAGCGGAAGGCCCTGGGTATATATAAAAGCAAGAACCGCGCAGGCAATGGATGTCCAGAAAGTGTCCGGGTTTTTCTTGATCCAAGTTTTGAGACCTTTAAGATTGAGAGCCATCGTGTATTCTCCTCCATGATCGATTGCCTATAAGATTAACTCCATAATAATTTCTTGAAAAGCTCCGAGTTGCGCTTTGGCGAGGTTTATGTGGATCTTCCGTAGATCGCGGGATTGAGCGAGGGGTCGTTGTACATCTTCATCTGGCGGTAGACCTTGAAATACAAAGTGCCGTTTGCCGTCCCGGCCAGCAGGTTGCCCAGGCACGAAATGAGATCAGACCGCTGTTCGCCAAGGATCGCGAGGCGTGCTTCGCACCTCGCGCGGTGTTCACGCGTGGCGTCGGTGCGCTCCGCCTGTTCGCGCATATGGTGGATTTTGAGCGAGTTGATCGAAAGCCGGTCGGTGATGGCGCCGGCGGTTTCGCTGTGGAGCGCCGCTCCGGCCGCGCGCGGCGCCAGGGGGCCGGCGGCGGCAAGGATCAGCTCGTCAAGGCGCTCGATGCAGTCGTTGCGCGACTGGTTGTTCTTGTCGATAGCGCGCTTGACCAGGGCTATCTCGTGGTCGCTCGCGCCCGGGTCGCGCGCCCGGTCTTCGAGGTGCCAGAGGCGATAGTTGAAGGAATGAAGAAGAAGCGCATATTCCTCAAGTGACGCCGCCGTCTCCGGAAGCGGCTCTCCGTCATGCCAGGCGCGAACGCGGTCGTTTTGCGCGGAGGCGAGTTTTGTGCTGTCAATCATTGTTTTGTGCTCCAGCTGTTATCAATAAAGAATTTATTGATGGTATTCAAGGCTTCGCTTCCCTGTATGTCCGCAATTTCAACATGCGTGTTGGCTTCATACAGGAACGACTGGAACCAGTTTTTGTGAAGGAAATACGGGGTGCGGCGGCGCCGCTGGAAGTAGCCCGGCACATCCGTTGCGGTCGTGAAAACGAGCGAGGGCTTTGAAAACGCGCGCGCAAAATGCATGGGCGAGGAGTCTATTCCGGCGAACAGGTCGCATTCGTTCATGACGGCAAAATCCTTGCGCAGGTGCCAGCGCGACCGCGGGCCCATCAGATGGCGGTCGCAGCCCTCAATGCGCGCCTGGCCTTCGATGCCGAGCTGCCAGAACGAGATGCGCGACCGGTACTCCGCCACAAGCCGCTCCCAGAATGTCCGGTCAAGAACGGATGCATATGTTTTTCCCCATGGGTGAAGGATGCATACGGGCGCTTTGCGGTGGGCGGCCCTAAACTTTTGAGCGTAATGTTTTTCGCCCGCGGTCAGAAAGATCTCGGGCCTGGGGTCTGATGAAGGGGGCAGACCGAAGAACCGGGCCTTGAGTTCGACAAGATGCCCGGCGCCCCAGTTGGCGTCATCGCCGTAAACGCGGTCCGGGGTCCAGTCGATGCCGTCAATGAACGGGTTGTTGTAAAACACGACCGGATTGAAGGCCTTGACGTAGATCCTGGTCTTGATCCGGGGATTTGTTTCCTTGATCCTTCTTGCAAGTGCCGTGAGGATGAGGGCGTCGCCTACGGCATTGCTCTTCGTGCCTATGCAGATTGAATCCAGCAGTTTGACGTCCACCGGGCCCGGCGGGAAAAAATCGGTTCCGGCCACTTTTGTGAGATTGAACTTGGGCGCCAGGCGCAGCCAGGAGTTGAGCATATGCGGCACTAAAACAAAATGCTTGGCGCGAGTCAATGGCCCGGGACATCAATGGCTACGGTGGATCAAAAGCGCCGATATCCGCAGTATCCGCAAAAAGCATCGCAAGCCGGTCCACACCAATGGCAATTCCGCCCGAAGGCGGCATGCCGCGCCCGAGGGCGTCGAGAAAATCCTCCGGCATGGGCGAGGCCGGAAACGACGGGCCGTAAAGGTGCGCCCGGAGGCGCAGGTCTTCTTCAAATCTGCGGCGCTGCTCGGAGGGGTCGGTAAGCTCTTCGAACGCGTTTCCGAGTTCAAGGCCGCCGGCATAAATCTCAAAACGTCTGGCCCAGCGCGAGCCGTCCTCCAGCGTTTCAATGACCGAGAGCGCGGCTTGCGAGGGGGGATAGTGATAAACGATTGCGGCGCGGTCCTGCGGCAGGGCGGGTTCGATCACGTTGAGCCATATCCTGAAATAAAGATCGTCCCAGGTGTCGGTTTCATTGGGGGAGAGTTTCAGGCGTTCGCACTCCGAATGGAGGTCGGCTTTGAGAAGATCGATTTTTGCGACGTCACGAAACAGGTCTTGGGTGCGCAGGCGCGGCCACGGGGGGGTGAGCCGGACGCTGCGGCCCTGGTACGGGATGGTTTCGCCGCCGGTCAGCTTGCGTGCGATGAAGGCCAGCAGGCGCCCGGCATCCTCCATTATTTTTTCGTAGCCCTCGTTTGCGCGGTACCATTCCAGCATTGTGAACTCGGGCCGGTGCGTGGAGGACGGCGGCTCCGAGCGGTAGACTGTGCAGAGCTGGTAGATTTTCTGCATTCCGGCGACGAGCAGTTTTTTCATCGCGAATTCGGGTGAGGTATGGAGGAAAAGGCGGGTATTGGAGGTGATGCCCGATGCCACGGCCTCAAACGGACGGATGTGCGGCTCCATTCCGGGGCATGGAACGAGAGACGGGGTGCGTACGCGCGCGAAGTCTTCGGTGTCAAAAAATTCACGGATCAGGTCTTCAACGCGGGCGCGGATGCGGCTGCTGTTTTTATATGCCCGAAGCGTTGCGTTATCCATTTCGCCTTAAGGCATAGCATATCCGCCGGGATTTTTGGTCATTTACGAAAGATCCGGTTTATAATCATAGCTGATGAAGCTCCGGCTTGTTATCTGGCTTGCAGCCCTGTTTGTCGTTTGTGGCGTTGCAGCCGCCGCAGCGCCGCCCGTGATCGAACTCGATGCGGGTGCGGCGAAGGCTTACAATATAAAGATCAGGCAGTTGTTCACCGACAAACAGCCGAATCCACCTTACATCTTGAAATTTCCGGATGGCGCATCGTATGAGGTAAAAAGGCTGATCGACAGTGGCGGGACCACATTTATTTTGAAAACAATGGTGGATGGCGGCCCGGCGGCACTCAGAATCCCGCTTGGTGCTCATAAGGTGCCATATATAAATATCACGCTTGATGGCTATGAGCGCATGAGCGAAACCGCAAAGCAGGGTGCGGTCAGACTTCTGCCGGGCCGGTCGATGCGCGGCCAGTATATTGCCGTCGAATATGTCGACGTTAAGTTGAATCTTGCGGATTATCTCAAGCAGTTCAGACAAAAATCAAAACAGGAAATTGCGCAATATCTCTCAAGCCGCGGCATCGGCGCGTCGATGGAGGAGCTTGAATCGGCGCTCGGCCGCATGCTTTCGAGGTTCAATGAGTTCAAGTACGTCGGTGATTTCAGGGCGGAACAGGTCGGGTATGACGGCGTGAGATGGGTGCTGCTCGACTGGTCGGAAAATCATATCAAATGGAGAGGCGAGGTGTTGCGTGCGTTCAGCGAAAACGCGAGAAAACATCTCTGGCTTGTCAGTGATCTTATGTGGTATGTCTCCGGTGTTTTTGTAAATAATCGTTATATAACCCAGATTCCTTCTCTCGTTCCGGACAACGAAAACGCGATCAAGGCGCTTGTGGAATTTCTCACCAGATCCACTGATCGTGCGATTGAAGATGCGGCCGCGGACCTTCTTTTGCGAGTGGTTTCGCGCACCACTTCGCCGGAAACCGCAAGGATGCTGGTCAGAAATCTTGTCCCCGCGTTTGCCGATATGCAGCGCGGCGGTTTTGCGGAGGATCAGGTCCGGGAGCTGATGCGCAGGTTTCCGGCTCTTGCGGGGCCGGCTCCCGTCATGTGCCCGGAGGCCGTGAAACAGGTGGTCGTCCGTCCGTAGCGGGGGGCGGGGGCCTTGGTTCTTGGTGCCCGAACCCGCCATCCGCCCAGTCTCCCGTCGCGTGCCAGCCCCAGCAGGCAAGGATGTCGTAGCTGTCAGCCCGGTTTTTTTCGAAATATTTAAAGATGCCGCAGAGGTCTTTGCCCCACGTCACGATGCGCGACCACACGAGATGATCCCAGAATTTGCGCAAGCCCGTGCCTTTTGTGTGCGCCGTAGCAGGAGCCCCCTTTTTTGCGCCGGTCATAACGCGCGCGACAAGCCCCGCCGTTTGCCTGAGAAAAGCCCTTAATGCCGGGCGTGCCGTGTGCATCCGCCGCGATTTGGTTTGCAATAGAAGATGCAAGTGATTGCCGACGCATACGTATCTTTGAATGACGACGCCGTGGCGCGTGGCGGCAGCATAAACGATGCCTTTGATTATTTTGACGTGTTTGGGATTGAGCATCGAGCCCTCGTCCACAGCCATACGGGACCGCATCGTGATGTGAAGCGGACGGGCGGGATCGAACGGACGCGCGGTTTTGCGCCCATGCGCCGTTGCATGGTCCTCGCCGCCGTGCTCGCGGGCAGCTTTGCCCTTTGGAAGGCCCCTGAGAGGCAGAGAGAGCTGCTTTTGACTTGTTTTTGCGGCTGGCCTCATGTTTTACCGTCATATCGTAGGGGCAATGTCATTTCAAGCAAAAAAAATGTCATTCAGCCCGATCAATCTGAAATATCTCTTGAATTATTCAAGTCCGCCGTAGCCGCTGACATCATTGCTTCGTGAATTCTATGTGGCCGGAGGCAGAGCACCACGGCTTTAGCCGTGGGTGAATGAACCCCGAGGCGGTACAATGCTG
>MEQJ01000055.1:0-3220 GCA_001770165.1 Bdellovibrionales bacterium RIFOXYD1_FULL_53_11
AAGGTCATTTCCATCTTTTTTCTGAAAATTACGCCGGATTTTTTGTCGCGTTTAGGTTAAAGGTACGGGCCCCAGAAAAAAAACAAATACTTCAAACCTGCGTAGCTTTTGCCAATGGTGCTGGTGGTGAAATAATTTTTGGCGTAGAAGACGAATCTGGCCGGATAATTGGCGTAAACCAGGTTGAGCGCAACAGAATTTTTGAAGGAATAGGTAATTCCATTTTTGATTCAATATCGCCAACGATTGTTCCTGAAATCTTTGAACGCAACGTCAACGACAGAATGCTTGTTGTTATAAAAATATACCCTGGAACCAAGCCCCCGTACTTCATTAAAAGCGAAGGGAGCAAAAAGGGTGTTTATCTCAGGGTTGGGACCAACACAAAACGGGCAAGCGAAGAATACATTGAAGATCTATACAGGCATCAGAGAAAATCATTTTTTGATGAAGAGCCCTCTTTGTTAAAAAGCACCCAATTATGCGATGAATTGCTTTCCAATGTTTATGGACAACACTTCTCAACAAGCAGGTTGCTTGCTGACAAAGTACTGGTCAGGGACGAAATAAAACCAAATATTTTAAACGCCACCAATGCAGGGGTTTTGTTTTTTTCTGACACTCCCGAGAAACACCTTCCTGAAGCAATAATCATGTGCAGTGAATTTTCAGGACGTACAGGGCGTGACATCTTAAGAACCAATGAATTGACCGGACCAATCCCGGCATTAGCCAGTTCCGCTCTCAGGCTTATTGCGTCCTGGATTGAAAGAGATCCCAAGGCAGGGGCAGACGGACGCCTGCGCGGTCACCATCTGATACCTGAAACAGCACTACGTGAAGCAATAATAAATGCACTTGTTCATCGAAAGTACTTTATTCCTGGAGCCATAAAAATTGCACTTTATGATGACCATTTGGAGGTTTTCAGTCCTGGTGCTTTTCCTGGGCCTGTTTCAGTCAATAATGTAGGTGATGGAACAACTTTTTTACGTAATCCGACCATTGCACGATTAGCCAGGCAACATAAGTTGATCGAAAAACTGGGCTCTGGAGTGAGATTGATTTATGATTTATGCAAAAAAGAAGGCCTCAAAAAGCCCGTCTTCAACGAAGACGGTGATTTCGTCAAAATTACCTTCTTTTTTGAAAAACAAGCAGATCAGTCTTTGTCTGTTGAAGAAAACATCCTGCAACTTGGACATCAATATAAAGAACTGAGAATCAGCGATATAACAACAAAGCTTGGAATTTCGAGAAATACCGCCACCAGAAAATTAAACCGTCTTTTGGAACAAGGAATCTGCGTCCGCACAGGAAAAGGTCCGTCTGTACGATTTATATTCAAAAAGTGATTACTGCCACTCAAGCCGCGGGTACACGCCGCTTCCAGCGGACCATTCCCAGACAGGAGTAGAGAAATCCCAGCCCGCACCAGAAGCGCCGTAGATTCCGTTAGTGCCCGGTACGCTCTGGCTTTGCATTTCGGAGGTGGTGTAGCCAACCCCGCTTGGAAAGAAATTGAGAGAGCATGTTCTGGAACTTTTTAACAATGATTTGGAGAAATAATCAAAGCGCTTGCAATTCCGCACATTCCACTTGCAACGACATAGACAATTCCTTATGTTTTATATGTTTCTATGAAACCCAAGCTCAAAAATAAATCAAAAAAGCAACCATCTGTTCCGGTTCATGACTGGCGACAATGCCCATACGGAGAGCACTGGGTTATCACACATCCCATGAGGGTACCTCCAAGCGAGGCACATCCTGCCGGTTACACAACAACCAGACATGCACATTGCGCAAGCAATCCCACAGGTAGAGACCAGCTTTATCCTGACGAAATACAAGACATTGCAAACAAGAATTTTTCAAAAATCAAAGACAAGCCATGTCCACTTCCGCTAAAATTTCCAAACGGCAGCAAATTTGACCATTTTATTGCCGGATGGGTTCGGTATTGGAATGATGTTTTCAAGCCAGACGACCCGTTGGACCCTAATCTTGTAAAAGCCCTGATTGCTTCGGAATCCAGCTTTTACCCTGACAAGCTCGCTGACAAAAAAAGACAAAGCAGCGCACGCGGCCTCATGCAAATAACAAACGATACGCGCAAGATAATAGGTGATGAAAAAGGAGAAATCAAAGACCACTATTTAACCGTCACCCGCCAAGAGCTCAATGATCCTGGCGTCAACATCTGCGCCGGAATAAGATGGCTTTTTCATAAATTTGAGTACAAGGGCTGTTTAAAGGCAACGGACAAAAAACGGGCCAATGAAATCATGAATATTTTCAGAGATTATCTGGAGGCATATCGTAAATGTGGAAAATAGTATTTTTCTTTGCCGTTATCATAGCTGCAGCATCGATCACAATGGCAGCCCCCAGCAAGAATTATCCTCACAGCCTCATAGGAGAAGACTTTGGAATACTGAATGAAGAAGATCTTGCAATCAATACATGCACTGCCCTGCCCGAGCCTTTTTCAAAGGATTCAATATCATTTCCGTACTGGCAGTGTTTTGAAACAAAATACACAAACTTTTTATGCGACGGAGGCGCTCCCGACCCCAAAGAAGGACCTCAAGCATTCATGGTTTTTCAGGCTTCAAACAAATCCGGTACTCACGAATACATTGCAAGAAGGCCATGGGAACTCTCCGAGTGTAGGGAATTCGGCATGGATTACAAAAAACTTACGCGCAATATAAGCCATGTGTGCTTTTCTGGATCATTCATCAGCATGAAGAAAGATAATGCAGACACACCCCTCACTTCATGGGTCTTCGAAAGCTTCAAGACCAACAAGGGGTGCAAGGCATACTTTGTCGGAGGATGCAGCCTGAAATATCAGATCAAGCACGGATGCAAGATTAAGGAACAATCGCGTTTGCAATTCCGCGGGCGCACGTCCTAAAATAGGACAGAAATCTACTGCAGACCAAAATAAGGGCGGCTTGTAAATCATTACATGGAGCCCCGTCAGACTTTTGACGCCCCCCAAAAACACCTTTTTTGAACGTTATGCGCCGCGTTTGCGCGAAAAATATAACAAATAATCCAGGTCTTCCCGATCAGATAGTTGAGATGGATAGGGCCAAAGACCATTCATCAGTCATAAACCATGCCATGGCGTTAGTCATGGCAGTCGTGTGGCTTGCGGTCACCGGGAGCGGCTGCGCGCTTTTCAGGACGCGCGTCGAACTCAAAACCG
>MEQJ01000055.1:3226-6901 GCA_001770165.1 Bdellovibrionales bacterium RIFOXYD1_FULL_53_11
AAGGCGCCGAGATCCTCACCCTCGCGGGCGAAAAGGTGGCCACCACGCCGGCCATGCTCGAAGGCGACGCGCTCAAAAAACTCACCATTACCGGCCGCCTTGAATGCGTGCTGAGCGCCGCCGGCTACGAACCCAAGGAGCTTCATCTCGAAACCTACGGCAACGACCTGCACTTCACGAAACTGCAGAAGCTGGACGACGGCTATTTTTCGAAACGCGTGATGCGCGATTTCTCGCAGCAGGCGAACGAGCTTTCGCGCAAACTGCTCGGCATCCAGGGCCTCGTGATCACGCGCCGCCTTGACGACGCCGAAAAAGAGCTGCGCACATTCCAGGAACGCTACCCGAACGTCGCCGCGGGCTACGTGCTCCTGAGCAACATCGAACGCCTGCGCGGCAACGCCGAAAAGGCGCGCGCCGCGATTGCCCGCGCGCAATCGCTCGATCCCGACGATCCGGTCATAAACCGCATGATCGCGGGCGAACGCAAAACGCCGCGGCCGGCGGCGGCAGGAGGCATCACGAGATGAGAACGCCCGCGCGGCTCCTTGTTGCGGCATTTTTTCTTGCGCTGCTTGTTTTGCCGCACGCGTTTAACGCGTCGGGCGCCGAGCCCTATCCCGGCATCAGCGCCACGTACGCCCCCAAATTCGCGCTCCGGTCCGACAACGGCACGCTCACCAACCACGGCACCGCGGGCGGCACGTCTTCCGTCATGCTGGGCGTGGACGTCGCATTTTTGTACTACTGGAACAGCTGGCTCGCCACCGGCGCCGGCTACCGCGCCGATTTTGATTACGCCAATTACAACCTTCCGCATAACGGTTTCAATTTCATGAACCGGTACTATTTCTGGGGCCAGGGCACCTGGAGCCGCGTGCAGCGCGGATCGGTGATCTCGGAGCGGCATGACCGCTGGGCGTTCTACCTGCTGACCGAGCTTGCGCAGCGGAATTATTTCATCGGCAGCAACATTTCAAAACTCCAGGAGACAAACCAGAACGCCGACAGCTCCGTGCTCACCGGCAGTTACCTGGGGATAAACGTGGGCGGCGGGATTGACTTCCGGCTGTCGCGGCATTTTGAAATCACGTTTGAAACGAACTACGGCCTTTATACGTTCGCATCAAGCGACGACCGCATCAAGGTAAAGGGCCTGCTCTTCATCGGAGGGATCAATTATGTCTGGTAGCGGGCTGCGAAAAAAAATCATGATTTCCGCGATGGCGCTTGCCATCCTCGCCGGCGCGCTGCTCGGCCTGGCCGTCTGGCACGGAGTGTTCCTGGAAGTCGGTTTCGGAGAACGCGAAATCGGCCCGCTGGTCATGGCCTGCCGTGAGCGCCTCGGCGACTACAAGGATTCGGGCCGGGCGATGAAGGTCGTTCACGAGGGCCTGGTGAAGGACTTCAATCTGAATGCGTCGGTCGGGGTCGGCATTTATTATGACGATCCGCGGATCACGCCCAAGGACAAGCTGCGCGCAAACCTGTGCTGGCTGCTTGAAGCGGGCAACCAGGCGCGCATCGTGGAGGTTTCTGCCAGATATAATGTGCTCCAGCTCGGCCGGCAGAAATACGCCGCGGCCGATTTTCCGTACCGGACGCGCCTGTCGATAATCATCGGCGTGCTGAAGGTCTACCCGGCGCTTTCAAGGCATGTTTTAAAACACGGCATCCGCCCCACCGAGATAATCGAAATCTACGACGCCCCCGCGGGCGTGATCACGTACGCCAAGCGGATTCCGTAGCTATTCCGGGGCCGCACCCGCTGTCCGTGCACTCTGCCTCTATTTTACAAGAGGTTTGTATAATCACAATAGAATGTTCAATATCAGCGCCAGATTGCCTTTATTGATTTCATCTTTCATGCGGCTTTTTTGAACTCCCACTTGAAATCATAGTTCAACATGGCAGCAATCTCGATCAAACGCGAGAGTTCCTTCTTGTAATTGGTTGTATCCAACAGTCGGGCGACCTGGGATAAAGAAGTAGAAAGCCTTCTCGCCAGCTCACGTTTTGATACACCTTCTTGTCTGATGAATTCATTGAGCCTTTTGGTCATCTGAAAAAGCGTCCGCTCTTTCACATACTCAGGATTTTGCACAATATGAAGAGGCTGATCGAAGGGCACATAATCCTTTTTGCCATTATCAAGAATAAAATAAAATGAATGGCCGCCAACCTCCGGATCTGGTGCCGCCTCAATCACCTTCCCTTTGATCCCGAGCGCAAAATATGGGCACATTATCCGAAGTCCGGTATTGTATTCGAGATTAAAAACCCTTTTCTTGTTGTCAAAAGCAATGTTTTTGAATTTCCTGTGTTTCATTTTAATGCGCCTTCCTAATCAGCTTTTTCAATATTTCTCTGATCCTGCGATTGAGCCGTCCTTCAATACCTGAACATGACGTGGCGGATGATCCCCCGCCCAAAACTCGAAAACATATCCGCCTCGCTTAATCCTGCCCATATCCTCACCAAAGTGATACCATTAGAGGTATCACTTTGTCAATAAACCACAGCATACTCACACAGTACGTATGCCATCAAGTTAACAGGTCAATGCGGCGGTTTACGCGAGCCGCGAAAGCGGCCACGTTGCGCAAACTCACTTCAAATCAATTATCCGGAATTTCCAGATAACTGGAAATCTTAGATTACCATCTCAACCACGCATAATCCTGACAAAGTGAGCCGGTTCAATTATCCGTGTGTAACGGAAGTGTTTCAATTCAAGGAGCTGCTTGTCGCCAGTTACAAGAAATCCAGCCTTACCGGCGCAAGCCGTTTCTAGCACAAGGTTGTCAGCACATGACAAACTGGAGATTTTTAATTGGCCTGAGGGCTCATACATGTCAGACACTTCTGCAATACGATATATGATGCGTCCCGCAGCCCTTGGCTTGACGGCAAATTTCAGAACCAGATTCCTTTCAAGCTCCTGTAGGATTGGTTTTGACAGGATCAGACGAAATCGCTTTAAAAGGACATATGAAACAATTTCACCGGGAGGTCCACCCGGAACGGCAAAACCGCTTATCCAGACATTTGTGTCAATCGTTACCTTCAACACCGGCGCCAATACCTATTTGCGCCCGGCAGAAACAATAGCGTCAATATCCGAAGCCCGGATACCCTTCTTTTTCATGCCCTTTTTGATGCCTTTACGGACATCCGCAAGTGCCCTGCTGGTCGCATATTGACGGATCGCTTCACGGAATATCTCAGAAATAGACCTGCGCTCTTCCTTGGCAATTGTCTGTATCTCGTCGTTCATGTCTGGCGGCAGCGAAATTGAAATCACTCTGGCTGTTCTCATGTGTCACCTCTTATTGGTTAATAACATTAATAACCATAAAATGGAAATATTTCTGCCATATTGAAAACCTATGCCTTTCAGTATGCTGAAAGGCGCGGGGGTTCGAATACCCTCCTCGCACCAATCAAATAACCCAAATCCGCCGAAACGCCGCGCTGGCGGCCCGCGTAAACCATAAAAGATTTTCTGTCCCAGATTTTGCACCGCATGTTCAACATCAGTCATGATCTACCTCGCCAGCGCCTTGATCTTTTTGAGCGGCACCGGCTCCGGCAGCTCTCCGCTCATCAGCCTCCTGATGGCATCGAATACCATCTTGAACTGCGCGTCGTATTTTTGTTCAAGTGCTTCGAGCT
>MEQJ01000055.1:6924-7277 GCA_001770165.1 Bdellovibrionales bacterium RIFOXYD1_FULL_53_11
CGCGCATGATGGCGATGTTGACGAGTGCAGCTCTTTCAGAGGTTAATACCGAAGAAAGCATTGCAACACCTTGTTCAGTAAAAACAAGAGGAAGATGGCGGCGACCACCATATGTTCTTGAGGTCGCATTTTGCGACCTCAAGATGGCAACCTCTTGATCTGTAAGTCGAAACATAAAGTCTGCTGGAAATCTTATCAGATTCCTGTTTACCTGCTCGTTGATTCTTTTTGTTTCCACCCCGTACAGTTCCGCCAGATCGCTATCCATCATCACGCGCTGCCCGCGGATGAAATATATTTTCTGTCCCGGATTTTGCACCGCAGTTTCGACATCAGTCATAATTTACCTCGCC
>MEQJ01000055.1:7371-7890 GCA_001770165.1 Bdellovibrionales bacterium RIFOXYD1_FULL_53_11
GCTCCCGGTTGGAAAGCAGGATGGATCTGAGCTGCACAAACGCGCGCATGATGGCGATGTTTGCCTGGATGGCGCGAGGGCTGCGCAAGACGCTTGAAAGCATGGCAATGCCTTCTTGCGTAAAAACATATGGAAGATATTTTCGATGTTCACCTCGTGAACTCTTTAAGATTCCAGATTGGAATCTTAAAGATTCCCATTCATTTTCTGATAGTTGGAACATAAAATCCGCAGGAAAACGCTCGACATTGCGCTTTACCGCTTTATTCAAATTGAACGTCTCCACCCCGTACAGCTCCGCCAGGTCGCTATCCATCATCACGCGATGCCCGCGGATGAAATATATTTTCTGTCCCGGATTTTGCACCGCAGTTTCGACATCAGTCATAATTTACCTCGCCAGTGCCTTGATCTTTTTGAGGGGCGTCGGCTCCGGCAGCTCTCCGCTCATCAGCCTCCTGATGGCATCGAATACCATCTTGAACTGCGCGTCGTATTTTTGTTCAAGTGCTTCGAGCT
>MEQJ01000055.1:7905-12096 GCA_001770165.1 Bdellovibrionales bacterium RIFOXYD1_FULL_53_11
ATTGACTTGAATGGCTCGTTGACTATTGAGAACGCACGACAGCATGGTTATCCCCTGCTCGGAAAAAGCAAGAGGCAAGTTTGGAGAATATTTGAGTTTTCTAAGGTGGTCACAATTTGTGACTACCTCGGATTTTTCTTTTGCTGTCAGCTGAAACATAAAATCTTCTGGAAAGCGGTCAATATTTCTGCGTACGGCCTGGTTGAGTGCTTTTGTCTCCACCCCGTACAGCTCCGCCAGATCGCTATCCATCATCACGCGGTGCCCGCGGATGAAATATATTTTCTGTCCCGGATTTTGCACCGCGAATTCAATTCCGGTCATGGCAATTTTCTCCTTCGGCAAAAGCGAGGAGCAAAAGGCGTTCCAAAAAATGCCGGAGAGATTGAATCAAGGCGCCCAAAAACCGTGCTGAATGTATTATTTCCGGACTGTTCGCTTTAGAAAGTTGCAGTCTTGCTCAATCGAGAAAATGTCAAAGTTATAGTTGGGCGACCGGAAAGGACGACCGCCAGCTGAACTTCGCCTGGATCCGACACGAATGACGCGCCGGGCATCAAAAAGTGACCGGGTACACACAAAAAAACTAAGGGGGTAATGGCAAGTCTAATTTACCTCATTAATGATTGTATTACCCCATTTGGTTCTAGTGAGCATGAAATGAGTACGCCGCCAGCTGAACTTCACCTGGATCCGACACGAATGACGCGCCGGGCATCAAAAAGTGACCGGGTACAAACAAGTACTAAGCCGTTTTCTTGGTTTTTGGTTTATATACGCTGAGTTCTATTTTTTGCTGTGCCGAAAAGGAAAATATCTTTTCTTTGCACTTCACACATTCCAGATACACAAGATCATCCACGTTGATTTTTTGTCTTTTGAGCGGAAATAATACGCTTCCTTTTTTGCCAACAAGTTTTCCATTACAGACCGGACAATGCGCATTGTTTTTTTTCATGATATCCTCACTCACTGATTTTTGACGAGATAAGCACATCGTCTGCGGTGAGCTGACACCGCAGCAGCTCACATCATTTAGAACATATTATTTATATAAAATTATAACAAGCCGTATCAACATCGGCACGAATGACGCGCCGGGCATCAAAAAGTGACCGGGTACGTTTTATTGCCACTCAAGCCTGGGGTACACGCCGCTTCCGGCGCTCCACTCCCAGATGGGGGTGGCAAAATCCCATCCCGCCGTGCCGTAGATGCCGTTACCCGTCTGCACCTGCATCTCGGCCGTGGTCTTGCCGACATTGCCCGCGCCGCCGGCCGAAGAGGTCTGGCCCGAGGTGGTCTTGTTCCAGAAGTTGTTTGAATACACAAAAAACGTATCAGCGTCATCGGCCGCTGTATAGCCCAAGAACCCGCCGACATTTGTTGTGCCGCTTACGGCGCCGGTAGAATAGTTCTTGTCGATCGTAAGCGTGCCGCCATGACCTGCGTTCATGCTAGACCTGCCAACAAACCCCCCGACATAATTTGAGGCCGTGCCACCCGCAACCGCTCCTGTGGCATAGTTGTTTGAGAGTTCTGAATTCAAGCCCGCTATGCCTAATGCACCAATCAGACCGCAAAAACCTCCAAAGGTGGTAGCCGAGGACGAATTTGAAGTCACGCTGCCCGTGGCATAACACTTCGTAATCTGGACGGTGTGATCTGCGGTCGAAGCATAAAGCTGACCGACAAATCCGCCAAATTGATCCACTCCTGCGGTGTTTGAATAAACCGCGCCAGTAGCATAGGAGTTGCTGATCACCCCAGTTTGCATCAGCCCTACAAAACCGCCGACGTTATTGTCCGCAGCGGTAACCGTGCCGGTGGCGTAGGAATATGAAATCACCTGGTCTACCGTGCCCGATAACAGATTACCCACAAATCCCCCGACTTCACCCAAACCACTCACATCGCCGGTCGCGTATGAGTTTGTGATCGTTGCTACAGCTCCAAGCATCTGTCCAACAAAACCACCGGCACAATCTCCTGTGCTGTTTACATCGCCAGTGGCATAGCTGCTCGAAATATTGGCGCTACTGGGCAGATAACCGACAAAGCCTCCGGTATTCCCATTTGAGCT
This sequence comes from Bdellovibrionales bacterium RIFOXYD1_FULL_53_11, assembly GCA_001770165.1. Lineage (GTDB taxonomy): Bacteria > Bdellovibrionota > UBA1018 > UBA1018 > UBA1018 > XYD1-FULL-53-11. Next base: position 9,989 of record MEQJ01000055.1, read on the forward strand.
GCTGACATCGCCAGTCGCATAGCAACCGCTTATCTGCGCTGGTGATGATAAATTCCCAGCAAATCCTCCCGTATACACCCCGCTGTTAGTGACATCACCAGTAACATAAGAATCGGTAACCGTAACCGCGCCGGCCAGTTGTCCCGCTAATCCTCCAACACCATTTCCGGCGCCGGTAACACTTCCGGTCACATAAGAATTTGAAACGAATATTGTCCCACCTGTGTACCCTAATATGCCGCCAACAGCGCCACCAGTCCCGGTAGCAGTGCCGCCAAAATAACTATTGGCGATACTAACCGTACTGTTAAGACGCCCAATAAGCCCTCCAACATTGACAGTGCCGCTTACCGTTGCCGTCGAAAACGAATTGCTTACCGTCACGGTCCCGGTTTGTACAAAGCCCGCAAATGCACCGGTATACTGATCGGAGCTTGTTATTGAGCCCGTTACAAAAACATTTGAAAAAGTGACACCAGTACCATAACCGGCAAGTCCGCCGGTATACTGCATGTTTGATGTAACGTTTACGTTTACAAGGCCGAGGTTGGAAAACGAACTCGATCCCGGACATCCAAATAGCGCAACCGCCCCGTTTCCGCCCGACTCGCTATACGTCCAGTTCATAATGGCGTGATTGTTGCCGTCAACGAAATAGTTTTTACTAGAACACGTTAACACCGCCGCCTGGTTGATCGGATTAAAGCTCACGCCGTCAAGATCAATGTTGTCCATCAACTTGTAATACTTGCCGCCTATCTGACTCCGGACGTTGTCAAGATGCGTGGGCGTACAGATCTGCCACGGCGTGGACACGCTTGCGCCATCGCCCGCCGCAAAGCTCGCGCCCCAGGAGCCCGGATTGTCGCAAATGTGGGCGCTTGCATCACTATATGTATAAGCGCTGGTGAGCGTCGCGGTTGATCCTTCCGGGTTGGCAAGCACCATGTTGTAGGCGCCCGCCGTCTTGGCCGGCGTCACGCAACTCATCTTGGTGGGCGAATAAACGGTGGCATCCGTGCACGCCGTGCCGCCAATGGTGACCGTGGTGTCGGTGCCATAGCCGTTCGTGGCCCCTATCGAAAACCCCGCGCCCGTTATCAAAATGGTCTTTGCGCCGGTAGTCGGACCCTCGCTCCGGGCCACCGACGAAACCGTAATCACGTTGTCTGAATAAACGCTGAGCGTGCTTGATACCGTATTGCCAATCTCGTCGGATATCACTATCAGGTAGTTGATGTACTTCTGGGCGTTGATGGTGCCCGTGAGATCGGCATAAGACAAAATGCCCTTTTGATGCACTATGCGCGTGTCGGCGGTGGTGGCCGTGGACGCCGCGTCAGTGGCGGTGCGGTAGATGTCAACCCAAAGATCGCCCTCGGCCGACATGTTGTCGCTCATCGTCCACGAAAGCGTCCACTTCTTCATGAGCGCGGTTTTGTTTGACGCAAAACTGCCAACCACCGGGCTCGTGATGTCGGCAATGGTGGCACTTCTCACGGTGCCGTCGCACTTGCGATTGGACGAGGCATCAAGGGCGCATATGCTGTAATAATACGTGACGCCTTCGGTGAGATTGGGATCGTTGAACGACGTGGACGCGGTTGATTCCACAAGCGTGCCGTCGGTATACGGCTCGGTCGAGGTGGCAAACGTCGAGCCGTCCTTGCGATAGACGCTGTAAGTGATCGTGGCGCCGGGCTCGCTGGCGTACTGGTTGTCGGTCGCCGCCGTCCACGAAAGCGTGTACGTGGGCGCCCCGGCCATCGTGAGCCCCGAGGAGAACGTCGGCACCGTGGTGTCGGCCGTGAGCTTTGACGCGTAGTTGGTCGCGGGATTGAGATACGTCGTGATGTTGCCCACGCCGTCATAGGCGCGCACATGAAACTTGTATGTCCTATATGCATCAAGCCCCGTTACGACGCACTCGGTGTCAGCGGCGTTGCAACTGGTGGGCGTCGCGCACGGACAGTCTTTCAAGAGCAAAAGGGAGTTGTCCGTGTTTACTTTGTACACAAAAAAACCATAATAATCGGCGGTCCAGGCGGGCTCGTACCATTTTACGGTCACCTGCCCCTGCACCGTGGCAACCTGGTCGCCCGAGGGCT
>MEQJ01000055.1:12150-12635 GCA_001770165.1 Bdellovibrionales bacterium RIFOXYD1_FULL_53_11
CGGCCGCATAACTCACGGTCGAACAATTTTGCGTTCCTCCGGGCAGCGTGCCGGCGTCATCGCACGCGCTTACGACCGTATAAATCACGTCGCCGCTGTCGTACGGAAAATCCCCGTCCTCGAACGTGGCGCCCGAGTCATAGGAGCCGCTCGTGGCTGAGCGCGAGAACGTGCTGATATCGCCTGGATCGGGGCTTGCGATGTTCTTCCACATGTAGACTTTGTATATGCTCTTGTCGCTTGAGGGGCTCGCGTTCCAGGAAACCGAAATAAGCGCCGTCTCGTTTGAAAAGCTTATGCCTTGCGCGCCGTCAAACACGGGGGCGGTGATGTCGAGCGTAGTGATGGTTTGCGGGTTGCTGGCGGTGGAGGTGTTGCCGGCGGCGTCCTGCGCCTTCATGCATACGCTGTACGTGCGGCGTGTGGTGAGCCCCGTGAGCGTAATGGCCTGCGCACCGGGCGCATAGGCCGCGGAGCTTATGGCC
>MEQJ01000055.1:12667-22834 GCA_001770165.1 Bdellovibrionales bacterium RIFOXYD1_FULL_53_11
CCACTGGCGGCACCGGTGTCGCCCGTGCCCTCGCGCGCGATGGCGGTAAAATTGACCGTAACCACGCTGTCGGCCGGAGCGCCCAGCGAAAGCGACGCCAGACCGTTGAAAACAGGCGGCGTAAGATCACCAGTGGTGTACGTCACGATGGTCATGTTGTTGTTGCAATTGCCCGTGGGATCGGTGTCCTGCACAATGATGTTGTACGTGGTGTTTTCGCTCACGCCGTAGACGGTGATGCTGGTCGGAGGATTTGCAAGATCCGTGGCAACGGCGGTGCGGACCAGCGTGTAATCGCCGATGTTGCCGCTTGAAGCTCCGGTCTTGGCGTAAACCTTGCGGCTGTAGACGGCGCCTTGCGTGTGCGTCCAGGGGGCGGTCACTATGAGGTTGCCGTTTGAAGCGGTGACCGCCGTCACTCCGGTCGTGGTCGGTGCGCCGCCGTCGGCAAGCGTCAGCGTGGCGGTGGCGGTGTTGGTGTCGCAGACGTTGCCAAGCGAGCAGGCCCTTACGCCGAACGCATACGGAAGCTCGTCGCCCAGACCGGTGAGGGTAGAGCTGGTGGCGCCGATGCTTACGGTAGCAAGATTGGCGGCGCTCCAATCGACAGCCGTGCCGGCGTTGCCGAAAACCTTGTAATACGTAATCGGTATCGTGCTGCTTGGCGTGCCCCAATTGGTCCGCACCGACGCGGTCGACAGCGCGCTTGCGGAGGTGATGCCGCTGAAGGTGGGCGGATTGACGGACGCGGTGGTAAGCTCGACCACAAACGTGCCGCGCTTCACGTTGCCGTCGATATATGCTTCGCAGGTGTAGTAGTAGGTGGAACTCTCGGTGAGATTAGTGTCGATATAGGTCGTGGTGCTTACGGAATTGAAACTTGCCACCTGCGTGCCGTTGCGCAGCAGGTACATGCGCGTGGCGCTATTTGGCCAGGCAAACGTGATTTCGGCGCGCGTGGTATCAAGAGTAGCGCCTGATACGCAACCCGGAAAATCGCCGGTGGCGTTGGTCGTTACGCCGGCATTGAGAGTAGAGGAGTTGAAAAGCTGCTCGCCATCCGTGCCTTGGCAGCCGGACGCAGCAACCGCCATGGCGCTAAGCGCCAAAATGGTGCATATATAATGTTTTGGCCATCCAGTTTTCATTTCTCACCTACGTACAACATGGGCAGTGATACCACTGTCCTTATAGATCAGGGTAGCATTGTTGAGTTAATTGGTCAAGATTAATTGTATAGATAACTTCATGAAATTATTTGTTTTACTTGACTGGCAACGGCCGGATTGCCTGAATGGGTAATATCCCATATAATGGGTAATAAATGGGTAATGCTTCATGAAATCATTTGATGCAAAATTTTTACAAAAAATGAGTTTCAACCCGGCTACTGCTTGGTTTTTATCCCAATGCGCAGAAGCCCGGGGCATGCAGGACATGTGGAAATCCGTAAAACCCGAGGTAATGAAAAAACTGCGTGAGTCGGCAATCATCCAGAGCGCCGAATCATCAAACAGGATGGAAGGCGTAGAGGTAAACAAAAAAAGGCTGCTTGAGCTTGTCATGCACCACAAACAGCCGCTTGACCGCCCCGAAGAAGAAATTGCAGGATACCGGAAGGCTCTTGATTTTATACATAATAATTACAAACAAATATCCATGACGCCAGAAAGCATTAAAAAGCTTCACGAACTGGCGCAAGGAGGGCTTGTCGGAGATGCAGACAAATGGAAAGAGCGGAACAACGATATAATCGAAATCCATCCGAACGGGGAACGAATCATCAGATTCAGCCCCGTACCGCCGGAGGATGTCCAAAAATACATTGAACAACTCTGCCTCGGATACCGCGATACCGTTGCCAACAACCGGATACCCGAACTTGTCGCCGTGGCCGGCTTTGTATTTGATTTCTTGTGCATCCACCCGTTTCGTGACGGCAACGGCCGTGTTTCGCGGCTTATTACGCTCCTCCTGCTTTATCAAAACGGCTATGAGGTCGGACGGTATATCAGCCTTGAACGCATTGTCGAAGAAACAAAGGAAGGCTACTACGAAACCCTGAAGAGATCCTCGCAAAACTGGTTTGACGCCTCCCACGATCTCGTGCCCTGGTGGAATTATTTTATCGGAACCATAAAATCCGCATATCAGGAACTTAAAACAAGAGTCGAGATGTCCTCTCCGGACGACACCATGAGTTCCCTGATCCGGCAGACCGCACTTGCCTTTATCACGGCGTTTTCGGTCGCGGACATATGCAAACAACACCCGGCCATCGACAGGGAGCTGGTAAAAAAAGTCCTCGCTTCATTGAAAAGCGAGGGTCTTCTGATGCTCTCAGGAAAAGGCCGCGGAGCGAGGTGGAAAAAGCTCCCTTAGTCCCGACACAAGATAAACCTTTGACTATACTCGCAATATGGCGGATAATTTACGAGTATGTTCCCAAGAGAGCTTACCCTGTCAACAACCCGTTCTTTCTTCCTTTTCGGGGCCCGTGGAACCGGAAAAAGCACGCTGCTTGAGCGGGTGTTCCCGAAACATGATGCCTTATGGATCGACCTGCTGGCTCCAGACCAGGAATCCAGATTCGCGCTGCATCCGGAAAGCCTGGCTGTAATACTTGATGAAGAGATAATGCGAAAAAACCGGAAAAAATGGGTCGTTATTGATGAGATCCAGAAAGTTCCCGCATTATTGGGCGTGGTTCACAAATATATCCGGGAAAAAAAATTCAACTTTGCCATGACCGGCTCAAGCGCAAGAAAATTAAAACGCGCCCAAGCCGACATGCTTGCCGGAAGAGCCAGCCTCTTTGAATTGTTTCCACTGAATCATCTTGAACTGGATGACGGTTTTTCACTCGAAAAAGCGCTGCACCGGGGCACTCTTCCAGAAGCATGGGAACTGACGCCGGAGGAGTGCAACCGCTATCTGCGTTCCTATTGCAATGTTTATCTGAAGGAAGAAGTCATCAGCGAACAATTGATACGCAAAATCATGCCTTTCCGGAATTTTCTTGAGCTTGCCGCCATTCAAAACGCACAGATCATCAATTATTCAAAATTTGCGAAGGATTGCGGTGTTGACGAAAACACCGTGCACACCTACTTTGAAATCCTGTCAGACACCTTGCTGGGTTTTGAGCTTCAACCGTTTCATCTTTCCATCCGCAAGAGGCAGCGCAGGAATTCCAAATTCTACCTGTTCGATATCGGCGTTACACGCGCCCTTTCGGGAAGACTGGACGAAAAGCTGGTGCCACATTCAGGATCCTATGGTTTTGCTTTTGAACACTTTGTCATCCTCGAAATCCACCGCCTTGTCCATACGAGGGAGCTTGACTGGAAGCTTTCCTATCTCCTCACAAAAGACGGCAATGAAATTGATTTGATTATTGAAAAAAACCCGCAAAAACGCATAGCCCTTGAAATAAAATCAAACGACAAAGTTGATGAAGCCAGAGTCAGTTCTTTTGCACGCCTGGCGCAGGACATACCGCACACAGAAATGCTGTTCCTTTCGTGCGATAAAACACCAATGAGATTTGGCAAAGTCTCGTGTCTGCACTGGAAAGAAGGCATCAAACGGATCTTTGCTTGAACGGAAAAAAAACCCCGCTAAAACCCCGTATCGGTCTCCGCCGCCATCCTCGCAACCACCGGCACCCTTGAAAGCCTGCCCGCACGCACCGTGGCAAGCGCCTCCTGGTAACGCTCGGAACGGGTGCGGCCGGCGGCGCGTTCTTCTTCAAGCGCGCGCGCGGCCTGCTTGAGCGCCACGATCTGCGGATATGCAAGACTGATCTCAATGCTCGTCTCCGAGTGCGGATGATCGCCCGGCTTGTACTCCACCGTGCAGTCGGAGAGGCTGAGACACGGCTTTTCCGCCAGCACGTCCTTGAGAAACAAAAAATCCGCCGCTTCGCGCGCCTCGCGCCCGAGCAAAAAAACTATCGTGCCGCGCTCGTTGCGTTTTTCCATGGGGAGGGAAGCGTATTTTTTCTTGAAAAACTTCTTGTCGGCACGGGTCAGTTTTTTAAAATCCGTATCGAGCCGGGGATCGTTGTCGTTTTTGGACGCCAGGATCGAGTCAAGGATCGCGCCTTTTTGAGCGGCCGCGAGCTGACCGGCGGACTGACCGGCGGACCGACCAGCGGACCGGAGAGCCGTCACCGCGTCCGGCGGCGCGCCTTCGGCAACAGTTTCAGCAACCCTCACCTCCGCGCCATCCGCCAGTGGCGCCGCGGCATCAGGGGTTTGTCGCGCCTTCCATGCCTTCGATGCAAACAAAAGCGCCACCGCAACAAGTGCGATGGCGCCCAAAAAAATAAAATGCTTTTTATTCATCAGTTGTAAAGATCCTCGCGGATCTGTTTGCGGGCGCGCTCGCTTGTGATGCGCCCGAACTGGTCGTCGGCGTAAATACCGGCGTCCATTCTGACCTTCTCGTTGCAGTTGGCGCAGAATTTGGAAATATTCTTGAGCATGATCATGGACGAACCGTACGAACCCTTGGGCGTGCTGTCGCAGGCGGGCTCGCCCTCAAGCCTGGCGCCGGTCCAGATGGAGCACATGTCCTTGCCGTTTGCGTCCAGAAACGGGCGCGGGCACGTGGCATGCGGCCAGTTGCCGAAATCGTCCTCGGTGTGCCGCGCTTCGTGGAATACGATCATGAGACGCGCGATCTGCGGATGGCTGAACTTGATGTAATTCTGCGTAAGCCACATCTTGTTGGGATACCACATCGGAATCACGCAGGCGACGGCGTTGGCGTTGCCGCAGGAGTTGAGGCCGATCTCATATACGCGCTTCTCAAAAAAATTCTTGTAAACGGTGCCCGAGACCGCGCCAAAAATCTCCTTGTGAAGATTTGACGCCTTTTCGCTTGTGATCGTGGTGACAAAACCCATGTCGTCCGTTATCTGTTTTTGAATGTCGGCAGGGACATCCTTGTCGAACGAATATGAAAAACCGGCCACTGGAACCAGCATCGCCACACCGATGATAAATTGCTTCATTATAGCGCCCCCCCCCAGAGCATTTTTTACATTAGTCCACGCAGCCCGGCGTCGCGTCAATGCGCGTTATGTTTTTCTCATTTTATGCAACACGCCCTGAGGCGTCAAAGCAGGCCGATGACGCGCCGTGACTGCTAAAAGTTGGCGGACACCTTACTAAAAGTTGGCGGACACCTTTTTATTCCAACGCCACGCACTCGATCTCGACCAGCACATCCTTTGGCAGCCGCGCGATCTCGACTGTGGAACGCGCCGGAGGTTTTTCGCGAAAGTGCCCGGCATAAATCTCATTGACCTTCGGAAAGTCGTTCATCGATTTCAGAAAGATCGTGGTCTTGACGACCTTGTCCATCGATGCGCCGGCCGCACCAAGAACGGCCTTGAGATTTGCGAGCACCTGCCGCGTCTGCGTCTCCACATCCGCGCCCGCCACCGCGCCGTCAAGGCCAAGCGGGATCTGGCCCGAACAAAAAACAAGCCCCCCCGCTTTTACGGCCTGGCTGTACGGACCGATCGGTTGCGGAGCATCATGCGTGAGCACCACTTCTTTGCCCCGTGAAGCGCCCATCTTACAGCCCGATCCTCTTTGCAAGCTCGGCACGGTAACGGTCGATGTCGATCTTGATGCGTGCGACACCGGTCTTCATGGCGGCCTCGGCAACCATCGACGCCTCCCATACCAGCACGCGCGGATCAAACGGCTTCGGAATGATATATTCACGACCGAAACTGAATTTCTGTCCGCCGTAGGCCTTGCACACGCTCTCCGGCACCGGCTCCTTGGCAAGTTTTGCAAGTGCCATGGTAGCGGCCATCTTCATTTCTTCGTTGATCGTCGTCGCGCGCGTGTCGAGCGCGCCGCGGAAGATGAACGGAAAACCAAGCACGTTGTTGACCTGGTTTGGATAGTCCGAACGGCCGGTGGCCATGATCGCATCGGGACGCACCTTGAGAGCGGCCTCCGGCGTGATCTCGGGATCGGGGTTGGCCATCGCAAAAAGAACCGGATCGCGGGCCATCTTTTTGATCATCTCCGGCGAGATGCCGTCTTTTACCGAGCAACCCACAAAGGCATCCGCGCCATCAAGCGCCTCGGCCACGGTGCGCTTGCCGGTATCAACCGCATAACGCTCCTTGTATTTGTTCATGCCCTCTTTGCGGCCCTTGTAAATCACGCCCTTTGAATCGGCCATGATGATGTTCTCGCGCTTTACGCCGAGATTTACGTAATGATTGGCGCAGGCAATTGCCGCGGCGCCGCCGCCGCAGAACACCACGCGCATTTTGCCTATTTCCTTGCCGACAAGTTCGACCGCGTTGATAAACGCCGCGCCGCTGATCACGGCAGTACCGTGCTGGTCGTCGTGGAACACCGGGATCTTGAGACGCTTTTTCAGTTCTTCTTCGATCTGGAAACACTCGGGTGCCTTGATGTCTTCGAGGTTGATGCCGCCGAAGGTGGGTTCGAGGATCTCGCAGGTGCGGATGATCTCTTCGGGGTTCGTGGTGCCAAGCTCGATGTCAAAAACGTCGACGTCGGCGAATTTTTTGAAAAGCACGCCCTTGCCTTCCATCACCGGTTTTGAAGCCGGGGCGCCGATATTGCCGAGTCCGAGAACCGCCGTTCCGTCCGAGATCACCGCAACAAGGTTGCCCCTGGCGGTGTACTCGTAAACGAGGCTTTCGTCCTTGGCGATGCGCCTGCACGGCTCGGCCACTCCCGGCGTGTAAGCCATCGAGAGATCGTGCTGCGTGACCATTGGTTTTGTTGCAGTTACTTCGATTTTGCCCTTGCGACCGCTGGAGTGATATTCCAGGGCTTCGTCGTAAATTGACATCTTTGATGCCCCCTTCTCTGTGGGTATGTTGTTTGAATAACCCTTGAGTACCACCGGGAGCGCCCTGGTCAAACAAAAAACTTCTGTGCGGGGGTGAAAGGCTATGGCAATCTATTACTGGATGAACAAGAAAAGATCGATGGCATGGGCTGGCGCTGCCGCGGTGTGTTGCGGGCTGTTTTGCATGACACAGGCAAGTGCTGATGTTTATCTGAGCCAGTGGACGGACAATTACCGGCCGCAAGGATATCTGAGCGTCTCTCCCGAAGTAAAATTTTTTGCGACAAACCAGAACTACAACGCGTACAGCGCCGCCTTCCTGCCAGCAGGCCTCACGCAATACTACCGGCTCACGACGGAGCTGGGCGTCTCCTACGGCCTTCACAAATACATCACGCCGTTTGTCCGCGGCGCCTGGTCGCGCAACGTGGTCAACTCCACGCTTAATCCCTGGGCCGGTTACGGGTTTTCGGACCAGAGCGCGGGGGTGACAAGCCGCGTGTTTGAGCACCCCGGAGCGGGCATAACGCTCGACCTGCAGGCACAATGCGACTTCCCGCTGTACAACAACACAAAAGCAATAATTGAACGCAGATTGTTCATCGGCGACGGCTCGACCGATTTCACGGGAGGCGCTTTCTTGAACTGGCGCATAATGAAAAGCGGCGACTATGACATCGGCCTCACCGGCGGCGCGGCCTACAAACACCGCACCGGCGGATTCGCGGCCGGCATCCCGTGGACTGTCAGGGCAGCGGTAAGGCCGACTGCCGGCAAGGGGTTTTTGCTGAGCGCCGGAGCCGACGGATATTACTCGGTTCAAACAATGACCGCGTTCAGCGCCATTGCGCTGGGCAGTCTGCCGTCATACGGCGCGGGCGGGTCATATATCATCAACTCCTTGAATCCGTCCTTCACGATGCTGAGCGGACAGGCCGGCTACGCCGTCAACGAGGACCTCGAACTGTTTGCCGGCGGCGGCATCACCCTCTGGGGCCGGACGGCGCCAAAGGGGTTTGCGGTTTCCGGAGGGCTGCGCGCGCACTGGGGCACGGCCGGCAAAAATCCGGCGCGGCTGACGCCAAACGAGTACGGCCGCTCGAACAGGGGATTTGTGAACTATGCCTTCGAGGCGAACGTGGCGCGCGTGAACGACCGCCTCAACCTTGTAAAAATCAACAAGGGCCGCGCCGACGGCGTCGAGACGGGCCAGGTGTTTGACATTTTTTCGGTCAAACCGAACGGCGCTGCCGGAGAGCCCGTTGCCCGCGCAAAGGTCACAAGCGTCGAGGACGGCGAAGCGGCGCTCTCGGTCACCGAATACTTCAAGGAAGTCTGGATTGAAGAGGGTTTTCTGGCAAAAAGGCCGGTTAAATAATTCAATGATCCATAGAGGAGAAAAGCCATGAATAAAAGAACAATCACCCTTGCCGCCGTACTCGCGACTGCATTTGCATTTTCGGGCCCGGCCCGCGCCGCGAAGTTCGCCAACCAGTTTACCGAGTTCGAGCTGCCGCCACAGTGGGGGTGCAACCTCGAAGGCGCCGAGTGGATATGCCAGAACGCGAATGACGCAAAAAAACGCGACGCCATCATCGTGCTTGCCGCCAAACTCAAGGGCGACCAGGACAGCCTTGACCAGTATCTTGCGTACCTGAAAGCGCCAAAAACCTACACCAGCATCCAGGGCAAACCGGTGAAGTCCGAGCCCAAATACACCAAGTCGGTCAGCCTGAACGGACAACCCTGGGTCGATTCGCTCCATCTTGAATCGGAGATCCCCGGATATTTCACGCGCTATCTTGCAACAATAAAGCAGGACATCGGCGTGCTCGTCACGTATTCGATCAACAAGGCCAAGTACCAGCAGTACCTCCAGGATTTTGACAACATGGTCAAGACGCTCAAGGTGTTCCGCAAGCAGGGCGCCGGAATCAACGCGGGCCCCGCGCAGGGCAACATCTTCCAGCAGACCCAGATCCCGCAGAACATGTCCGAGAGCACCGTCTTCCCGGGCGGCGTGAATCCCGCGGGCGGCTCCGACGCCGTAACCAAGAAAAAAGAAGACAATTCACTGCTCATCATACTGCTCGTCGCGGGAGCCGGCATCGGATTCATAATCTGGCGGAAAAGGAAAAGCGGATAACGTTTTCAATCACTTCCGTTTCCGTACATCCGCGCTGCTTTGCCATATTTTCAAGTTTCCGGAATATCTCCGGCCTTAATCTGTAAGCACGCATGATTTTTTTTTCGCTCACGGTTTTTACTCTTCCGTCCTTGAGCGGAAAATCCGCCCAGATTCGCAATTTTTTATATGAGATGCCCATAAAATCCGGCCCCGTAACGGCTCCCAGGCGCAAACAGGCAACTACTTCAAGCAATCCGGCATGACGCTCGGGTAAAAAAACAAAATGCCTGCCAAGTCTGAGCACTGCCGCTGGCAAGACCTCGAGTATTCGCGGCTCCACATTTATTCCAGCCCAAACCGCATCATCAAGGCTTATCCTGCTGTTTGGCCGGGGCAGTATTTTCATGTTTGTACGTAACAATCCCTTGGATACCAACAGGCTCATGGTATCAAGATAACGGCGATCTTTACGTTTTTTTGCGTCAATTTTCGCGGCATGGCGGATCTTATCCATTATTTTTTTGTTATTCACGTGCTAATCCCTGCCAAAAAATTCAAGATCGCCACCATGACAAATGATTCTGGCCGCAAGGCGTGGAAATTCTCCGGACGCTATTGCCTGGCGAACAAGCTGCTTGTTTTTTTGGGGTGCCTTTACCGCCTTACTGACCAGAGCCGATTCAGGATCAATGATTTTTACAATAACATTTTCAAAAACAAGCAATTCCTCAAATACAGCGCCATCCGGAATCCAGACAAGATGGCTGTCTTCGTCATAAACAAGCCCATGTTGATGAAGTATTTTTTTCAAAGATTCTTTTGTAAAGGATTCCATTTTTAGTAATGCGTCCAGATCACCAGTAAGTGCTAGTGACAGCACTGCCGAAACCCTGCTGTTTACAAGAAGGCTAGCCTGTCCAAGAAGCCGAACCTCAGCATTTTGCAGTATTGGCGCGCCGTTTTCCCTGCGCTCAAGATTCTCGGCTTCGACAAGCTTATCCAGCTGTTTAAAAATCTCCTCGATTTGTTCTTTAAACTTTTCCATATATGTAATCATATCATATTTTAAAACATTGTATATACAGTATTTTATATCATAATATCATAAGCCGTCCCCCCAGCCTGTGCATGATCGCAATTCGTCATAGGGCAAGATAGCTGATCTGGCTCGCAAATTGCTC
>MEQJ01000056.1:0-2513 GCA_001770165.1 Bdellovibrionales bacterium RIFOXYD1_FULL_53_11
AAAAATCCTTCACTTTTTGAACGCATTTTCCGCCGCTTCCATAAGCGGCGCAGCGGTCATAATCCACGGAATGCCCGAGTTCATGTCCCAGCACAAACGACATCATCGGGTCAAAACTCCCGGCCGCTGTCGCCGCTCGCAAGAATGCCGGACAAACGGTGATGCTGCCGGACCTGCCATCGGCCCCGCCGCCATTATTGTTGAATGCCCCCATTTCCATGAAATTTGATCCGCAGGAGGCAAACAATCCTGCGACGGACGTGTCCATTCCGCCTGACTGCAATATCTTGGGGTTCTTTTTTAGAATGTTTTTAATACACACAGAACTCTTTTTCATGGAATCTGCAATTTCCGCCTTGGACGCCTGCTTTGCCGTCGTCACATCCACCGACTCCTTGGTGCAGGCTACCAGGGAAAAAAGATGCTTTCCCTTGGCGGGACTGGCATAGGTCTGCTCGATCAACATCCGCGGCGTGACAAGCTCCGCTTTTTCTACCCGGTCCATCATGGCAGTGCGCGAAAACGGCTGGATCTGCATTTTTCCGATCGCCGCTTTTACGGCATTTTTGGCCCTGGCAAACGAAGCCTTGAGCCTTGTCTCTCCCCATGCGGGGTCCTTTCCGATTCTTTCGGCAAGCGCCTTGTACACAAAATGGTTGCGGTATGTGGAAGCGACATCCTCATGCATTTTGGCCATGTAAGACAAACCCGATTTTTTATATGTCTTGGCCATTGCAAGATTGTGGCGATAGGTGCTGTCGGACCGCAAAAGCCGGTCGGCATCGGCCTGCGCCTTCCTGAACATGTTTCGCAGCTCCTTGCGCGCCACTTCAAGCCCCCGCGCAAGCTTCGGAAAAGAAGTTCCGCACGACTGTTTGCCGATATTGACGCAATGGTCGGAGTTGGTGAAATTCGGCGCATTGACGCAATAATCGCATCCACTGTTGAAGGATTTTCTTATATCGTTGGGATCAACCACACCATCGTCACCCGCAACGAACAGGACGGGAAACAGCAGCAGCGCACTGACCGACATGAGTATTGCCGCTTTTTTGGATAAAATACGCCGCATGACGGGCCTCCTCATTCAAACATCATCTGAAGCGCGGACTCGACGCGAAACACCGCCGCGGCAGCCGCCTCGCTTCCGGCGACAATGTTTGAAAAAAAAATTTCTTTGCCTTTATACTTGAGCCTGGCCGAAAGCACCGGCACATCGCTCATGGTTGCGGCTAAACCCGCCGCTTTGCTGCTTTGGACGGATTCCGGGCCGCCCAAGTCCTTCTCGATCCCGTCCAAAAGCGGGATTATCCGCGAACGCGCGACGTCCACCTGCTCAACCACCAGTCCGCCAAGCATCTGCCTGATATTGCAGGCGGAGCTTCCACAGCGCAGCTCAATCGCTGAAGGCGGGGACACTGGAGACTGTCTTGATATTGAAAACTCTATGATACCAGACGCCTTTACCGGTCCAGACGCGGCACCAATCGTGCAAAACAATATTGTCAAATATACTATTTTCAATTGACACCCCATCTTGAGTTTAATGAATTATTGCCACTTTAACAACCTCATCAATCATGACATGAGTTACCACCCGTTATGTTGCCCGCCATGCCGCGTCGTGTTAAGTCGGTTTCAAGAGTGTGGGTGGAATAATGAATGTTATCAAAGTGGTTTTGGTGTTTTTTGCACTTGCTGCATCTCCACAGCTTGGGTGGGGAAAAGCATTGGTTGTGCTTGTAGACAACGGCTCCGTCAGCAAAAGCGCGGCGACAACGCTTGAATACACCGCTCAATTCATGGTCACCAACAATCTGTCGGGCGTTTATGACCGTATCGTGTTTTTAACGGGCAAAAACGCCGCTGCAGAAAATTTTTTCAAAACGCTGGACGATGAATATGCCATCGATGACGTGGTTGATGCCATGATCCTTACCCACGGCACCACCGGAAATATCACCATTACAAATGGTCCGGATATCGACGCCAAAATGATCGAAAACAATCTCTGCGCTTCCGTCCGGTTTCTGTATGTAATGTCGTGCTACGGCCAATCGCTCGCGGACGCATGGATCCGGGCCGGCGTCCAGACCGTCGTCACGCACAAGGGCAATAATGTATTGCCGGCCTTTTTCTTTCCGTTGTTCCTGAAATATCTTTCTTCCGGCTGGTCGGCGTTCAATTCGGCCAATGAAGCCTTCCTGCAATCGCAGGACGTTGCCGGAAAAATAAATCATTACAACAGTATTTTCTCGCTCAAGAACATCATTGAAAGCGCCCCCAACATCAAGGGCCCGGATCTGAACATAACCGACGGAAAAAACGGAACTGTCGGCAGTCATTTTACGATCCAACCGGACTTCATGCGGTCGCTCAGTAAAAACAGCGGCAGGAAATTCAACCATCAACCCCTTGAACGCACGCTTGTGAGGGCGCTGGTCAATACAATCAAGAACAACATGACCGTCCAGGACGGGGATGTTCCCGGCGTGTTTGAACTGTTTGACCTG
>MEQJ01000056.1:2533-12625 GCA_001770165.1 Bdellovibrionales bacterium RIFOXYD1_FULL_53_11
TCCCTATTTCTACCACGGCCGCTGGCCCAACTGGATGAGAATACCGGGCTGGCAGATCTCGAGGATCACCGAAACAGCAAAACCAAATGCCGCCGTTTCGAAATTCCTGGGCAGAATGAAGGATATAAGCCTGGGAAAATTCTCAAACTGGATCACCGCAGTCATTACGATGAAAGCCGGAGGTTTTTCGCACGCGGTCCAACCGGCATCGTCTGGAAACTTTAAACTTGCTGGCATCAAGCTTTCTGAAAAAGTGAGATTTTCCATCCGAAAAACCTTACTTTTAAATAAACAACTCATCTCCGCAAACAACATCGAGGGAATACGCTTTGTCATAAAAGCCCCCCTGATCAAGACGCTGAATCTTTATCTCAGATCCGTGGCCGTGGATCTGCAGGACGAAACGGTTTCCTTCCACATTTCCGACTGGAGCGGCTTTGTCCGCTTTAGCGGAACGGCAAAGCTCAGGGACCCAAGCGATTATGAGTATTCCAGCAATCTGATCTGGTTTTTAAAACCACCACTGATGCTCGCGCTGCCTCCCGACTGGCAACAGCTGGACTGAGCGGGGGTTTACTTCTTGTCTTTTGCTTTCTTTTCCTGGTGCTTCTTGATCATTTCTTCCTGCATGCTGCGCGGAACCGGCGAATACTTGCAGAACTCCATCGTGAACTCGCCCTTGCCCTGCGTGGCGCTGCGGAGATCGGTCGCATAACCGAACATGTCGGCAAGCGGCACCTCGGCCTCGACGACGCAAAAGCCTTCGTTCGTTGAGCTGTTCATGATCATGCCGCGGCGCTGGTTGATCTGCCCCATGACCGAGCCCTGGAACTCCTCGGGCGCCATGGCCTCGAGCTTCATGATGGGCTCAAGCACGACCGCGCCGGCGCGCTCATAACCTTCGCGAAAAGCCATCAGCGATGCCGTCTTGAACGCCTGCTCGCTCGAATCGACGTCATGGTACGCGCCATCGTTGATCACGCAGCGCACGCCCACGATCGGAAATCCGATCAAACGTCCTTCCTTGACCGCCTCCTGGAAACCCTTGTCGCAAGCCGGGATGTACTGGCGCGGAATCACGCCGCCCGTGATGTCATCGACAAACTCATAATTTACGCCGGCATCAAGCGGCAGCGGCTCCATGTAACCCGCCACGCGGCCGAACTGTCCTGCGCCGCCCGTCTGCTTCTTGTGGGTATAGTTGAACGCGCCCTTTTGCGTGATCGTCTCGCGGAACGCGACTTGTGGCTTGCCCACGATCACTTCGCAGGCATATTCACGTTTCATGCGTTCACAATAGATCTCAAGATGAAGCTCGCCCATTCCGGCGATGATCGTCTGCCCGCTCTCCTCGTCGCGATGCACACGGAAGGTCGGGTCCTCTTTTGTGAATTTGTTCAGGGCTTTTGAAAAATTGTTCTGCGCAGCCTTGTCCTTGGGCTGCACGGCAAGCGAAATGACCGCGTTCGGCACGAACATCGAGGTCATCGTGTACTTGATCGTTCCGTCGGTGAACGTATCACCCGACGAACAGTCAACGCCGAACATCGCGACAATGTCACCGGCCTGCGCCTCTTCGACCTCATGCATCTCGTCGGCGTGCATCTGCACCAGGCGCGGCACCTTGACCTTGCGGTCATTCATGCTGTTAAAAATGAAGTCGCCCTTTGCGACCGATCCCTGGTACATGCGCATGTAGGTAAGCTGCCCGTAGCGGGTCTCGTCGAGCTTGAAGGCAAGGCCGACAAACGGTTTTTTTGCGTTGGATTCCAGAATGACCTTTGCCTCGTTGTTGTGCTGGTCAAGCGCAACGTTTTCGCGTTCCATCGGATTGGGAAGATAGTTCATGACGCCGTCAAGCAGGAGCTGCACGCCCTTGTTGCGGTACGCGCTGCCGCAAAATACCGGCGCGAACTTGAGAGAGAGCGTCGCCTTGCGCACTCCGGCGCGAAACTCCTCAACAGTCGGTTCCTGGCCTTCGACGTATTTATTGCCGACAACGTCATCAAACTCGCCGACGGCGGCGATCAGTTCCTCACGGTACTTTTTGCAGTCAGCGAGCAGTTCGGCCGGAATGTCTTCCTCGCGGATGAACTCGCCGTTGTCGCCGTCGAAATAAAACGCGCGCATGGTAACAAGATCAATCGCGCCCTTGTGCTGGTCCTCGGCCCCGATCGGATAGTTGATCAGATGGGCATTGAGATGGAGTTTTTCCTTGAGCATCTTCACGCAGCGGAAGGCATTGGCGCCGGCACGGTCCATCTTGTTGATAAACACGAGGCGCGGAACCTTGTAGCGGCGCATCTGGCGGTCGACCGTAAGCGACTGCGACTGCACGCCGGCCACGGCGCAAAGCACGAGCACGGCGCCGTCCAGCACCCTTAGCGCGCGCTCGACCTCAATTGTAAAATCAACGTGCCCCGGAGTATCGATGAGGTTGAAATTGTAGCCCTTCCACATGCAATATGTGGCGGCTGATTGAATGGTAATGCCTTTTTCGCGCTCAAGATCCATGAAATCCATGGTGGCTCCGACCTGGTCTTTGCCTTTAACTTCATGAATTGCATGGATTTTCTTTGTGTAAAAAAGCACGCGCTCCGTCAGCGTCGTCTTGCCCGAATCGATGTGGGCTGAAATTCCAATGTTGCGGACTTTATCAAGCGAAACACGAGTAACAACAGCCATCTCTCTCTCCTGTCAATATAACAAGTTTAAGTAAACCGTACCCTTTTACACGAATATGCCGCTATGAATCAAGCGCCATTATGGAGAAGGATGGATTTAGCATGCCGCTGAATCTACCGGTAGACCTTTATATGATGGGTTAAAAGTGGATCTGAGAGCTCATAAAATTCCTGGTCCTTGTATAAAACTGCTTCGTTTAAAAAATTATTAACTATTTTTGAGATAGCCGGTTTTGAAGCCTTGATCTGGCGTGTAAAATTTTTGCCCGATGGCTGTGTTACTTTGCCGGCTTTTGCAATTGCAATCATGACTTCGACTTCTGATTCCGTAAAATGCGACAGATATTCCTCCATCTTGCCCTTTCTGGCTGATAGAACCTGTTCCAGCGCTTCATCAACATGCTTCTTGCTGATTTCCTGCCCGGAATCAATCAGTTCAAGTATTTGTGCGCAAACAATGTTGATTGGTTCCGGTATTCTTTGCATGAGGTTTTGAAGATATGTTGAATTTTCGAGGGATATTTTGAGTGATTTTCTGGCAAATCTTTCATTCATGTATTGCTGATATTCTTTATAGTCAATTTGACTGATTTCAACCGGTTCCCCCCAGTTAAAAAAGGGCGAACCATGTGATGTGAATATTTTAGACAGGATATGTTTTTTTGAACCAAGCAGAATTACGCTGGTTCTGGCAGAAAGATGCTGGATCTCGTTTCTAAGCATGGCATCCGCGCCTTTTATAAAATGAACATCCTGGAACTCGTCCAAAACAACAAGAATGTTCACGCCTGCTTTTTCCAGGTTGCGGAGCTGTTCAAAGATTTTTTCGAGTTGGGGCTTTTTTGAGTTTACACTCCAGCCGCCGATAGAAACACTGATCGTACCCTGTTGATCCATGGCAATTTCCGGGCGAAGCCCCTTGATTATATCAAGCATCTTTTGAAAGATTATTTTTTTGGGGAACGCTTTTTCAAATGCCCTTTCGAAGGCGCGAAAGAGCCTTAACGATAAATCCTCCATATCTTTTACACCAAGCAGGTCAGTGTGAAAAATAAAGCAGTTTTTCAAATTATTATTGAACTCAGGAATGACGATACTTTCAATCAGGGATGTTTTCCCGGTATTTCTGCGCCCGTACACAAGAAGCTTCCCCCCTAATAAAACCTTTTTCTTCAGAATGGATTGTTCTTTCTTCAGGTTGCAGACATCTTCCGGGCTTAAAATAATATCATAAACGAAATTCCTTGTTTTCATGCAATCCAGATTAACGCGAAACAGGTCTATTTGTCTACAAAAAGTAGTCTACAAAAAGTAGTCTATATTCAACCCATAGCTGAAAGGGCTGTCATCAAAAAAGCACGTTTTTAATGTGCCGCACCATAAAAATCAGGCAACCCGGGGCCAGGAAACGTATGAGGGGTATTTGTAAAAAATCGGATCCCTTTATTTACACAATAATTTTGAGGAATATTCGAAAACCTGCCTGAAAACACTCGATCACCGATCCAAACGACATGCTGCCGGACGAGGTTTTAAAGCTCCTGCAGGGCGGCGGCCAGATGAAGGACTGAGGATTGCGCCGGGGACCAGAATCCCCTTGCCCAACACCCCGGTAGAGTGTTTTAGTTTAATATAAATGAAGCCATTGCTATGGGTTGACCTCGAAATGACAGGGCTTGACGATCAAAAAGACCATATCCTTGAAGTCGCGGCCGTCATCACGGACATGGATTTCAAGCCTCTCGAACAATACAACAAGATCGTCAAACAGCCGCAAGCAGTCCTGGACGGCATGAACGACTGGTGCAAAAAAACGCACGGCGCAAGCGGCCTCACCGCCGGGGTTCCGGGCGGCGCGGAGCTCGCCGGAGTCGAGCGCGAACTCGTCGCGATGCTGGACGGGTATTTCAAACCTGACCATCGCATTGTCCTTTGCGGAAATTCGATCGGCAACGACCGCCGCTTCATTGACCGCCACCTGCCGCTTCTGGCCGCGAGACTGCATTACCGGATGATCGACGTATCGTCCTTCAAGGAGATTTTCAGGGAGAAATACGGGATTAAAGTTGAAAAAAGCGACAAGCACCGCGCAATCGGCGATGTGTTCGAATCCATCAGGGAGCTGCAAACCTACCTCTCATATGTGCAAGTCAAACAATAAACGCCCGAGCTTTGAAAGCATCTACCTGCGCCTGGCGCGCGAACTTTCGCGCCGCTCGACCTGCAAGCGCCTGCAGGTCGGCACCGTGATCACCTCAACCGACTACCGCAAGGTGCTTGCCGTGGGCTACAACGGCAACGCCACCGGGCTGCCCAACACCTGCGACCGCGAGGAACCTGGAAACTGCGGCTGTTTGCACTCCGAAGAAAACGCGGTCATCAATTGCGATGCCCCGAGACACATTGAAAAAATCGTGTTCGTGACGCATCTGCCGTGCGTGGCCTGCGCCAAAAGGCTGATAAACCTCGGCAACGTCAAAACCGTTTACTACGGCGAAGACTACCGCTTGCGCGACTCCGAGCAGCTTTTGCAATCCGTCGGGATCAAGGTCGAGCGCCTTGACGTGGCGGCGACATGACAAGAGTTTATACGCGCCGGATGCTGCCGCTGCTCTCCAGTGCCCTCCTCTGCGCATCCTGCTCAACTCCTGCGATAAAACCCGCTTCAACCGAAGCGCAGCCCCAGCCCCAAAAAACAGCCGTCCGGACCGAACTTGCCCGCGAGACCGCCGCCGCGCGCTCCCGGCAGATTGCAAATGTATCATACACGCTCTGGTTCGGCCTCGACGAAGAGCATGAGGACTACCAGGGACGCGTGGTGATCAGTTTCATGCTCAAGGAAAAGGCCCGGTCCGTCTCAAGCACACTGCCGGTGGATTTTTCAGGCGGCAAAATACACTCAGTCCTTGTCAACGGCCTGGAATTCACAAAACCGCAGATCGAAGACCGATACGACGGACAGGCGCTCACACTGCGCACCTCCGCGCTGCAGAACGGCGCCAACAGGATAGAAATCTCGTTTACCCGGAAGTTCAGCGGGATGGACACCACGGGGCTGCGTCTCTTCAAAGACGAGGAGGATGACGGCACTTACATTTATACGCGCCTCGGCCCTTATGATGCACACAGGGTTTTTCCGTGTTTTGACCAGCCCGATCTCAAAGCCGCGTACGAGCTTGCCGTTGAAACGCCCGCGGACTGGATCACGGTTGCAAACACGCTTGAGCGGGATTCAAACAAGATCGACGGGCGGATCAGCCGGGCGTTTCCGCCGTCACCGGTGCTGAGCACGTATCTGTTCGCCCTTCATGCCGGGCCCTACAAAACCTTCAAAGCCGATTCCAGCGGCATCCCCCTTCGCATCCTGCTGCGCCGCTCGTTCGCACGCAAGGCGGATGTCCATGCCTGGCTCAAGGCAACGGGTGACGGGATCAGATATTTCAATGAGATGATGGGATACCCTTATCCATTCACAAAATACGACCAGGTTTTTGTTCCCGGGATCAGCACAAGCGACTCAACCTCCTTCGAGCCGGCCTTCACGCAAAGTGCGGGGGCCGTGACATTTCCGGAAGAGTTCCTTGTCGAAAAAACAAGGGGCGGGCACCATAAAACCAGAGTCGGCTTCGTCGCAATGCACGAGCTTGCGCACATGTGGTTCGGCAATCTTGTAACCATGCGCTGGTGGAACGCCACCTGGCTCAACGAGGGGCTTGCCACCTTTTTTGCGGCAAAGGCCGTGGAAAACGCCCTGAAATCCAGTACGGCTTGGGAATATTTTCATACCGGCATCAAGACAAGAGGATATGCGGCGGACACGGGGGCCGGGGCGCGGCCGGTGGACGCACCGGTACCGGACACTGGCGCGGCCCGGAAAATCTTTGACGACCTTACCTACGGCAAGGGTGCCGCCCTTGTCAGGGGGCTTGAATTCTTCGCCGGTGAGGAAGAATTCAAGGAGGGCATACAGCGATTTTTGAACCGCTTTGCCTTCAGAAATGCCGCCATCGCGGATCTGATCAAGCACCTCTCGGAAGCGAGCGGCAAAAACCTCGTCCCCTGGCAGCAAAGCTGGCTCCAAACCTCCGGAACAGACACCGTCCGGGCCGAGTGGGCCTGTACGCCGGACGCAAAGACCGGAAAAGAAACCGTAACAACGCTCTCGCTCAAGCTCACGCCACCGGACGGCACCACCCGCTCAAGACCCCACCGGGCGAAGATCGCGTTTTACAAGCAGGCAAAGGGCGGCAATACGCTCCGTATCAAAGAAACCTTCGATGTTTATTTTTCAAACCCGGAGACACCGGTGCCGCAGGCGGCGGGCAAGCCGTGTCCCGACGCCGTATTTCCGAATTCATCCGACCTTGACTACATCCGCGTAAAACTTGACGACCGCAGTGCCGCCGTCTTTTCACAAAAGCTCAAGAACATTGAAGCACCGCTTGACAGGCTTCTTGTTGAAGAAGCCCTTGCGCTGTCAAAATAAAAGCCAAGAAGATAGTTTTATCTTAAATAGCAATCCAAAGACCCACGGTGTTCTTTCAGAATATTTCCGAACCTGTCGGTCGTGTAAATTATAGCTGATGTATGAAACCTGCCGTGCCTCTTGAATACTTTATGGGGAATATTCATATGAAAATCCCTAAAATCACCGTTGTTGATCTGCCATTTGCCAAAAAACCTGGCAATCCAACCATTGGGCGTGTGTTCGTCAGAAACTCTGGAAGCATTGCCATTGAAGAGCATATTTCCATCATTATTGTTTCTGACCAGCAGCGAAAGAGTTCTATAGCTATTGCTCAAATCGCCATCGAGAACAATGCGTTCCTTTTGCATGGAATTATCGGGATCACAAGTAAGACGATATGTATTTAGTCCGTCGGCGACAACCAAAGACGACATCCCCAGAAGAACAACAAGCATCACCGAAAACAGCGTCATTGAATAAATCCAGTTTTTTTTCATAAATTCCTCCTCGTTTAAAGATACGCTATACGTATGTAAAAATATTTGTCAATTTGTTTTAAAAACGCCAAACGTTTTGTACACAATACGCCAAGCCCTTGCGCTATCTAAATAGCACCAGATCACCCCAATGGGTCTGCTGGTTCCACATGAGGCTTTTGTAGAACGCAGGTCCGGCCAGGCCCGTAACGGGATCGATACCGCGGTCCTCCTGGTCGTCCATCATCGGTTTGAGACTGATTCCGATGCCGTGAATGAATGGCGCGCCCTGCGTATGCGCCTCGCTGATCATAAAACTGCCCGCCGGAAAGGAATCGACGGAGACATAATCCTTCTCCCTGGTCTCTGTGACCGACGTCTTCCACCTGCTCAGATAGCTTTTCCGCGTCAAGAGCTGGACGGCGCGGACTCCCGGCAGCCAGGGCCGCACCAAGGTGGTTTTATTGACCTTGCCCTTTACGACAAAAATGCGGCTGCCCCGCTTGTCGTACTCAAGTAAAAACTTCAGGCCTCCCGGCAGACCGAGGTCCTTGTTGGCTTCCTCCCAGCGCTTGGTCATCGCGGAAACGACATTTTTCTCTTCAAGATGATTGTCGCCCTGTATGCGCAGTTTGAATCTGCCGCCATTGCGCGGATCGATTTTCATGGTGGCCGCGCTCTGCGCCGCGGCGTCCGCCGGATAACCGATGTCGTTGTTCATTTTGGCCGTCAGAATGGAAACCGGGATATCACCTTCCATGAAATGAGGCAGGCGCGTGAGCAGCTCCACCACATCTACGTTAGAATCAATATCATTAAAAAGCCCTGTCCATGACAGATTGGTCTGTAACCGTTCGCGAAAACCGCGTTTTGCAAGAAGACCGGCCAGAAGCCGGAAATCCGAGGTGAACGCACTCCATCGGGACATGTCGATTGCGGCAACCGTTACGACATCGTATTCGCCCTCCGGCCCGGACATCATCCCCCCGCGCGAATACGCCCCGGCATAAAGTTGCGGAATGATCTTTGCAATTCCAAGCGGCGTTGCTTTCGTATCCGAAAGATGCGGCAGCAGGGCGGACAGCGGAAACCCGCCATACGGAGTCTCGCGCTGTGAAACGACAAGATACGGCGCGGTGCCTTTCATTTCCTCGACCGGTTCGGCATTGCCAAGAACGCAGCTGTCGAAAAAAAGCACATCCGGCTTCAGCGCCGAAGACCTCAAAACGCGCGAAAAATCCCGGAGCGGCATCATCGTGTCTTCGCCCTTTTTTCCGGGAACGTTGTAATCCTGGATTATGCCCTTCCATCCCCACGAGTGCGTGGCGGCCACAAACAGCCGGTGCTCGCCGGTGGCGTTGGCGGCGGCCCAGTCAAGAAAATTTTCAAAAGTGCCCGTGTCGGCGGAGTCGATCTCCGGAAGATCGATCATAACGGCCGGTGCGGAGCCGCGCCTGATAAAACGCTTGAGGCCATCCTTGCTGAACATGTCGGTCTCGATCAGAAGTTCGACGTTGTCCGGCAGGACCAACCCGAACATGGAGTTGATGGCCGCCTCGGCATGACCGGCGAGTTCTTCCTCGTCAATTCCGGCATGGACGACAACGCTCCAGCGGATTCTGGGGGCAGCGGACTTCAAGCTATCGGCAAAAACCGGTTGTTGCAGGACAGCCAAAATACAAACGATAAAACCAACAAACAACCTGCTCATATGTCGCAGCGCAATATCATGAATATATTGCTTATTCAATCGCAATGAATCCAGCCGCATCGTGATCTTGATCACACTAAATATAATATGCTAAACGTTATTTATGAGCCCTACGGTTTTTATTATTGACGGATACCGGTTCTTCTTTTTTTCTGAAGAAGGAACTGAACGTCCGCATATTCATATCAGAAAAACCCGTGGTCTTTGCAAATTCTGGCTGATTCCAGCAATAAAATTAGCCAAAAGCTCTAATTTCAAGCTTTTTGAACTCAAAAGAATTGAATCCATTGTTATTGAAAACAGGGAAATATTCCTGGGGAGATGGCATGAATTCTTCGGAAGATAATTCATCATTCAAATCTTTCAGTGTAAAAGGCAGTTTTTTATTCATACAAATCGACGCTAAAACCACACTGAAAAGGCACAAGAGCATTTCAAAACGTCTGGCAAAAACGACTGCCGCCCAACTAACCAGATTTGAAATACTAGGTGACGGAGAAGGAGTCCACTGGCCGCTACTTGACGAGGATATTTCGGCTGATTTTTTAATCAATTACGAAAAATACCAGGCCAATAATTCCAAAAAAGCAGCATAATGGCAAACCTTGGATCGATATATCAGTGAACCCAAGAAACGCCATCTTGCGGCACACATGAGCACCGTCGTTTTCATGTGAGCTATATTTATTTGGACTTATGTATTTTAAATCGACTGAAAGACGCTGTGTTTTTCAAAAGCTCCGGATAATTGGA
>MEQJ01000057.1:0-8875 GCA_001770165.1 Bdellovibrionales bacterium RIFOXYD1_FULL_53_11
AAAACACAAACCGAGGAGCCGGATGCGTAAATTGCGCAAGTCCGGTTCTAACAGGAGCGCGGGCTGGCAACAGCTTGCGTTTACTTAATGCGCATCACCGAGATAAAAGTTTTTCCAGTGGGCGAAGAAAAGCTGAAGGCATATGTAACAATCGTTCTGGAAAACTGTTTTGTTGTGCGGGACCTCAAGGTCATCAACGGCAACACCGGACTTTTTGTGGCAATGCCGTCAAAACGGCGCAAAGACGGCACCTTCAAAGATATTGCCCATCCCCTTAACCAGGACACGCGCAATACGATGGAAAAAACAATCCTCGACGCATATCTGGCGGCAGTGCGCTCTGACGGGCCAGAGTTTGCCACAGTCCGTTCGGCCACAGAAGCCGAAGCCACTGCCGATAAAACATAGTTGTTATTCGTCTCTTATCGCTTCAATATTATTATGCTATCGTAATGTCATGAACTCCAAATACTGGGGTGTCGCCAAGCGGTAAGGCACTGGATTTTGATTCCAGCATTCCTAGGTTCAAATCCTAGCACCCCAGCCATCCTCAACCGATGTCAGGTTAGATTAATTGAATGAAAAGCAGATAAGGAGTCGTAACCAATAATGTTTGGATTCAAGCATTTGGTTTCGAGACGCAGTTTAAAAACTGTCCCCCACTGTCGCTAACTTTCGGGGAATTCCTACTTTCTGCCTATTTCCGTCCTACTTAAAGCCCGGTCAAAAACGTAGGACAGGTCGCGCACCTGTATAATGTGCGATCTGCCCTGCGTGAAATATTTTTTGTAGGATGGGGGTGATCATGAGTGGGGTAATCTAAAATTTAAAAACAAAAAGCCCGCTTTAGTGGGCGGGCTTTTGAATCTTATCGTCGTCAGCGTTCTGCTTGGCGGTAGTCGCTGACAAAATTTTCAAACCGAAATCGCTTTCGCGGTTTCTGGAACAGATACCTGCATCTCCATTGTTAGAGAGATGCGGGCCAACTGTCAACTATGGAGAGAAAAAAAATATGAGTACATCACACAAAACAACAATCGCAGTAACAAATCAAAAAGGCGGAGTCGCCAAAACAACCACCGCCGTCAATCTTGCCCAAGCATTGTCTTTGATGGGCCACAAGGTCCTTGTCATTGATCTCGATCCTCAAGGTAATGCCACGCAGGGCTTTGGCATCAACCTTGGTGCGGTTACGGCGTCTTTGGCAGACTTGCTGCGCGACCGCGACATGCCAGAGCAAGCGGCAATATATCAGGGGCCAGGTCTCGACCTCATACCCGCTACCCCTACCCTTGCCCGTGTTGAGCGCGAGCTTGTCGGGATTACCAATAGTGAGCTACGGCTTGCAGCGCGTGTCCGTAATTTGCGCCAGCAATACGGTTATATCATTATTGACACCCCGCCGACGTTTGGCCCGCTCATGAACTCAGCCCTGAATGCAGCCGAAAATCTCATTGTTCCCTGCGATTCAAGCTACTTTGCCCTGCTTGGAATCAAGGAGCTGCTTGCAGAAATTGAAGAGATCAAAAGCGGCTACAATCCGGGGCTCAAGATTCTCGGTTTTCTTTTGACGATGACAGACCAGACAAATCTAACGGACGAGATCGCAACCGCGCTCATGACCAGTTTTAAAGAGCAGGTGTTTGAGACGCGCATACGCCGTTCCATCCGGCTTAAAGAAGCACCAGCACTTGGCAAAACCATTTTTCATCATGCTCCAAAGAGTTCTGGCGCAGCGGATTACTTTTCTTTTGCCAAAGAGGTTGTAGAACGTCTTGCGACGTCTTCTGAAGCCGCTTTGTATGGCGTCCAGACGGCTCCCAGCCTTCGCGTGATACACGGGGTGGCCCATGAGTAATAAATCCACGCTAAAGCGGGCTATAGACGCAATCAAACCGCACGAGGCACTGCGCATTCCATTATTAAAAAATCTGGAAGCCCCGGTTTTTACGGCACCCGTCAGGTCAATTCAGCCTGAGGTCAAATCCACCTTAGGTAAAAAACCACCTGAGGTTAATTCCACCCAAGGCGTAAAACTACCTCAGGCTGAATCCACCCGAGGTGTAAATCATCCTGAGGTATTTTCTACCTCAGGTAACAATCCGCCTAAGATGCATTCCAACCTCAGATCAAAAGATACCTTAGGTGAATTTGACCTGAGCGAAGGGCAAAAGAGCGCCATCCAGTTTGCAAACGACTTCACTCCAAAGCTGGCGAGTGGATTTACAAGGCTGCCTAATTCAATCCTGTTAAAAATAGTTGGCGGGGATTTGTCAAAATCCGAGATCAAGATTCTTTTATTGATCGCCCGACTCACGATTTCATTCAAACGGCACACCGTTCCGCTGTCGCGTGCTGTGATTGAGAGAATGACCAAAGTACAGGGCAACGTGGCGGCACAATCACTTCGTGCTCTTGAGCAGCAGGGGTTCATCCGACGCATTCAGGGTGATCCGCGCAGGCCCACGGAGATTGGCTTGATATTCAACGCTGCGGATTCATGTATGCCCGATCTGGGTCAAGCGCCAGAATTTGAGCGGCAGGAGCCTTGCAGCCGCACCTCGGGTGAAATTCCACCTGAGGTAAAAAACGACCTCAGGTCGATTCAAAGCCCCGGTGCCTTTCTACCGGACTTTAAAGATAGTAAAAATAATATAAATACTCTCTCTCAAATAGATAAATACTTCGATGATCTTAAGCCATTACGAAAGAGAGAGAGTGAGGCAAAGGCTTTTCAGGAACTAAAAAACGATTTCCCGGAGCAGGATATTGCAGATTGCCTTGAGCGAGTTCTTGCGAAAGGGCTTCCGGGCGGGGAGCCGTGCCATTCGCCGATGGCTTATCTGGCAACGGCCATGGCGGATGTACTGCGGATCGTGACAGAGGATCGGGAACAGAAACGCAAGAAAGCCGAGCGTGAAGCGCAAGCCGAAGCACAGAAACAGCGGGAACATGAAGAAATAGAGCACGAAAACCGCGAATGGGAAAAGCGGGAGCAGGCTTTTTGCCGCGTGTTTTCAGACCAAGACCGGCAAGAAGAAATAATCAGAGAGCTATGCCAGAAAAATAATTTTCCGATCAACAAAGGGAAAGCGGCTCGGACCTATGTCGTAGGTTTTTGGTGGAACAATCTGAATGACCATGAACGAAAGGAAGCGAGCGCATGAACATGAAAAAAGATATTGAAACAGGCACCGCTGCCGGAAGGCTGCGCGACGTGAGTTTTAAAATCCGTGGGCTTGCGCATTTACTTAAAAACCAGCGCGAGCACTCCACATTCACAGGCAACATGGAAGAAACGTATTACGGCATCGGCGCGATTTTTGATGGGCTTGGCCATCGCGTGCGCAGCATTGCCGAAGAAATTGACCGGGCGGCAATCAACAAACGGGATGGTGACAAATGATGCCATTTTTTTGGGGTTTCGAATTGATTTTACGCATGATGTTCGGGATTTTTATAGAATCAATCCGCTTGGCGTATGGAGCTGCTTGTTTTTTGCTCGCGATCACCAACAACGAATTGCGCCACTTATGCACATACATTCAATCAAAGCAGGAGCGGAGGAGGTTAGTATCATGAGACTTGTTATTGAGAGCGGTCGATTGCTTTATAACACCATCTGGCTGTTGGCTTTATTGTGTAGCGAAACGATCTTTCTGCTTGTCACAGTGTGGCGCCGGATGCGCCGACACAAGCAACACAAACAACCAGCTCCTTGCAAGATTGAACTGGATTATCCGTCGCCGTCCCGCATGGTGGACACCGTGTCCGTTACGAGGATACATCATGATGTAAAGAGGCGTGACCGGAGAAAGAGTTGCAGATCAATCCATCTCGTCAATTTTTGAATTCCAGTATTCGATATACGTTTTATAAGCCTTTTCTGAAGTCAGAAACGCCAAGTGTTGTTCTGCCATCACCCTGTAAGCCGGGATCTTTTCTACGCCATCCCGGTGGGCTTTTTCCAGACGGTGATTCCCATCAATGATGTTAAACCTGCCGGGGCTGATTTCGGCAAGAATTATCGGCTTTGAAATATCTGCTTTTTTTATGGTTGTTTTATCGAGGTGGTCTGTAGAGACAACATTCAAATCCTTCACATCAATCTGTTCCAGCGGAAAAATATTCGCATTACTCAAAATGTGGGCAGTCAGCTTCGTTATATTGAATTTAAAAATTCCATTTGGGTATATCTCATCTCCATCATCAATTGGCGTTGGCTTGAATTTTTTATTGAATTTGAATTTTCTTTTTTTTTCAGACTTGGTGTTCATACAAGTGGTTTTTTATCCTTCTTGGGGCGGTTGGCTCCAATATACAGGAATGCTATACCAGACTATTTTATCCAAATATATCTGCCGAATCGACGCGCTTCCATTTCTGGCCTATAAGAAGTAAAAAAACGGGACTGGTTCCCTTTTTCCAAATCGCAAGAATTACCGCGCTCGCACGATGATGAGCGGCAACCTTCAGTAAGCGCTTTATGTCCATATTTGACGGATTTCTTGCGGCGCCGCCTTTTGTTTGAATTAATACCATATCGAAAAGATCGCCGGATTTCAGCCCATTACCAGAACTTCTGTGATCCTTTCTGATTGCAAGCAGATCAACAATGCCGCGAGATTCACTGCCGGTTGCGCCGCCGAATTCAACAATATTCCACCTCACACTCCGGCGTCGGGACCAAGTGATAAGCCATTTGGTCATTGTACGCGCCCACTTCGCCGTGTGTTGCGCCTTTTTCCCAGCTGTAATCAGTCTTGCCATTTATCATGATCCTATACCACTCCTCCGCTGAAGGGTACATTTTCATCGCTGCTGCATCCATCCCCGTTGAAGGGAAGCCACCGCTTTAAGGATTTATCAGATTTTCTCATTGGCATCGTTTCCTCCTTTTTCCGGGTCCGGTCACTATAAGTTGCCGCCTTTTTCGATCCTCGCGCACCGGCTTCCCTCACGGCATGCCACATGCGTGTCATGGCCGCTGCTGCCATGCTCAGACCGGGCTGCACCTCTCCGCGCCCTGCCTTTCGTTGTTCATCCCTCCCGTTTTGCGAAGGGATGAACAAAAAAGCCCCCCTTCAGAAAGAAGAAACGATGAAAACAGCAATTGAGAAAATCCTGAAATCCCACAACCAGCTTGACGCCTTCAACCGGGGCGATGGATTCCACATCCGCATTGTAAATGAGCCGTACATGCCGCTTTCGATTGAGCGTCATGGCTCGACCGTCACGGTAACGCATTACTTTGAGGCCAATGGCGATCTGGTGCCGGACCCAGACATGGAGTTCACCGTCATGCCCGATGGCGCATGGCTCCCGGTCGCGATTCAGCACTCAACCGGACATTACTTCCGCTCATTCGATCTCGACGATCAGGGCAGCCAGCTCGTCAAACCGAAGATGCTGCGCGATCTCCAGTCATTCGCCCGGCAATGGGGCCGCAATTTAATTGCGCAAGGCTTCGCACGTATCATCAAGGCTGCCGCTTCCTAGCGGCAGTCATTTGCATGTTAGGATTTGAAGATGTTTTAATATTTTTTTCAGATCGACGCAGTATTCATGGCGGCAGAAACCGCCCGCTGTAATTCAATAAACTCAAAGGGCTTCCCGAGGTATTTGGTTTGTGGAAGCCGAAGCAATTCAAGTATTCGAGGGTGTGTACTTTCGCTGCCGGTGATTAGAACAATCGGCAAAGTAAGACTCTTCTTGCGTACAGCCAGACCAACGTCCAAGCCATCAAGTGCGCCACCAAGAGCAAAATCTGTCACAACCACTGCGTACTTGTGATTGGCGTTGATCGCCTCGATAGCCGCTGCTCCTGTCGCCACTGCGTCCACCTTGTAAAATGATTCCATGAACAAACACAGGGTTTCCCGCAAATCGTGATTATCATCAACAACCAGAATGGTCTGCCTGTCATCAAACGATGGTTTTTTTTGATTACGCATGGCTCCCCTTGCTTATTATATCCTTGCCTATAAGCAATGCATAGTGCTTTTGCGTGAATATAATCATCCTTAAAAGGGGATGACTTTGGTGGTTCGTGAAAACGGCAGTCGGAACAGGTTGGCACAAAAGCGCGGGAAACAACCCGGAAAATGCCATCGATACAAGAATCGCGCATTTTTAAAAACACTTGGCACCAAGCTAAAACGTCAGCGTATCGCCAAAGGATATTCCATTGATCGTATGTATCTTGAAGCCGAGGGACTGAATCGTTCGTCCATCAGTCGGATCGAGCGCGGCCTGATTGATCCACAGATCACCACACTGAAACGCTACACCGAAACAATAGGGATATCCCTACGGGACGTTTTTACGTCTCTCTGATAACTGCGACCGGCTTAACCCCAGGTATCCTGAACCGGCGTTTTCGAAAAAACGCGCTTCTGCGTCCCGGTCCGTCCGATTTCTTGGCCGTTCTGCTTGATGACATAGCGGTATTCAATTTCCTTGTTGAGCGGAAGTTCGATTCTGCCCTGCCACGTGTCATGTGACTTCCACTGGATTGGATATTCACTGCCTTCGATCTGCACAAATATATCCTCTCCGAAGTTCGTCACCCTACCCTTGACGGCGAGTTCAACCATCGCCTTCGCGGGTACTGCCTGCGGCGCAGTCCTCGGAGTTTCTGCGTGTTTCAAAATGACCTTGCCTGTCTTAGTCTGATTCGATCCCGACATATCTTTGTCTCCTTGTTGAAATATTTACGTTGCCTCACCGTTCGGAACGCGTCAATGAGTTTGAGACAGTTGCATTAAATAATCGATTTCATGAAATAACCGCGCTTTTTCGAGGACAAGCAGTGCTGCCGGTATTTATAAATGTTCTGACAATTCCATAAAGATTTATCATGTTTTGATTTCACGGAGTTATCAGCTTCATTCCAAGCAACACGATTAAATCTTGGCAAACCGGTGGTTCTCGAAAAATATAACGGCGCAACAATTTCTATTCAGAAGTCACGAATACGAACCCATACCCCTACAGCCCAGGTCGCTCTGCCGATGGGCGTAACTCTCGCATGGTTTTCTTTCGACATATAAAAACGCATTCATATCCTTGCTCACCACCACTGTTAGCTGTAGTCTTTTGATGTTATCATCAGAATACTGCGCCTGAGCGAAAGCGTGACGCACAGGAGGCTCTATGCTGACCACAAGATCGCTAAATGTGAGCATTTGTAGCGCCGGAGAAATGAGCTATGGCGAGAACTAAGAACACCTTAAAGCCTTCACCAGAAGGTCTTGGTGTGAAGAAGGTCAGGAAATCGGATTTATCTATGAATGGCGACATCAATAAAGCCAGCATGACAGATCTCGATAGCAAAAGCGCGGCTGAACACACAAGGGTCCGGAACACCGCGAACCAAGTGGTCATCGAAAACCCGATTATAAACTCTCCCTTTGACGAGCCAACTCGTCACTTTCGATTCAATGACGAGGGTATTACCAACGAGATTGTAGAAGGCCGTCGAATCAGCTCTTACTTCGTACCCATCGCACGCCCAAAAAAGAAGGGCGCAGCACAACAGTTGCTATTCGATACGGAGTGGACCCAAGATCGTATCGAGGAAAACAAACTCACCAACGACATCCGTCGGCGGGTGGCTATGTGGCGAAAGGGTGGTTACGTCGGCGTAACGCCAACCACTGCATATTTAATAGCGTATTGGACTGATCCAAACCGAGAAAAGAAACTCTTCTTCTGCCAGAATGAAGCCCTTGAAACGGCAATCTACATTGCCGAAGTTGCCAAAAAATATAGTGACGCTTGGATCGAGAACACGATACGTGAGGCCAACGATACTTCAAACCCCGGCCTACCGCGCACCGCGTTCAAGATGGCAACTGGCTCTGGAAAGACAGTTGTCATGGCGATGCTCATCGCATGGCATACTCTCAACAAGCGCGCCAACCCACAAGACGCACGTTTCTCCGACACCTTCCTGATCGTTACGCCCGGCATTACCATCCGTGACCGCCTGCGCGTACTACTGCCCAACGACTCGGAAAACTATTACCGTCAGCGCGACATCGTGCCAACACAGATGCAGGAGCAACTTGGTCAAGCCAAGATCCTCATCACCAACTTCCACTCATTCCAGTTGCGCGAGAAGGTGGCAGCCGGAAAAATTACGAAATCGATTCTCGCCAATGGCCGGCCAAGCCCGTTCACTGAAACACCCGACCAGATGGTACGCCGGGTCTGTCGCGAGTTAAGCACCAAAAAAAATATTGTCGTTCTCAACGATGAGGCACATCACTGCTACCGCCGTAAACCCGACAGTGTTGATGAAACACTTACTGGGGATGATCGTGTTGAAGCCAAAAAACGCGATGAAGAAGCTCGCGTCTGGATTTCTGGAATTGAAGCTGTAAAAGCTAAAATCGGTGTGAAGGCTATCTATGATCTTTCAGCAACGCCATTCTTCCTTCAGGGATCAGGTTACCCCGAGGGTACGCTCTTTCCGTGGGTAGTCTCCGACTTCTCTCTGATAGACGCCATTGAGGCTGGCATCGTCAAAGTGCCTCGTGTGCCGGTTGCTGACAACTCGATGACTGGCGACCAGCCGACCTACCGTGACCTGTGGCTGCGTATCCGCGAAGATCTTCCAAAAAAAGGACGCAAGACAGATGCTGTGGGAGGCGAACCGAAGCTCCCTGTAGAATTACAGGGGGCTCTGCTCAGTCTCTATGGTAACTACGAAAAATATTACCGCCTTTGGGATAAAAATGCCGACGCCCGTGCTCGCGGCATCACACCTCCTGTCTTCATAGTCGTCTGTAACAACACCAACGTCTCCAAATTGGTTTTCGACTTTATCGGCGGGTGGGAAAAGAAAACTGGCGATCAGATTATTGTTCAG
>MEQJ01000057.1:8910-10159 GCA_001770165.1 Bdellovibrionales bacterium RIFOXYD1_FULL_53_11
TAGAATCTGGTGAGTCAATGAGTGACGACTTCAAGAAAATCGCCGCCCGTGAAATCGAGGAGTTTAAGACCGAATATCGGGCCCGTTTCCCGGGCCGCGGCACAGACAACCTCACCGATGAAGACCTTCTCCGGGAGGTAATGAACACGGTCGGCAAGGCTGGCAAGCTCGGCGAACATATTAGGTGCGTGGTAAGCGTCTCGATGCTCACCGAAGGCTGGGATGCAAATACCGTCACCCATGTTCTCGGCGTGCGCGCTTTCGGCACGCAGTTACTGTGCGAACAAGTGGTTGGCCGCGCCCTGCGCCGCATGAGCTATGCCGCCAACGAACGCGGTCATTTTGATCCCGAATATGCCGAAATTTATGGCGTGCCGTTTTCCTTTATTCCTTGCAGTGGTGCAACCGCTGATCCGGAGCCGGGCCCACTACCCACTCGCGTTCGCTCGTTGGAGAGCCGCATTGCCTGCGAGATCACCTTTCCGCGCCTGCTCGGCTACCGCTATGATGTGGCTGGCGAGAGGATCACAGCCACCTTCACTGATGAATCAAAATTGGCACTCTCGACCGCAGACATTCCCACCAAAACCGAAAACGCTCCCATTGTCGGCGAATCCAGCATCCACACGCTCGATGATCTGAAACGCCGCCGTCCAAATGAGGTGGCCTTCTTGCTCGCCAAACTCACGCTTGAAAAATATTTCCGTGATGATGACGGCAACGGCAAGCCTTGGCTCTTCCCCCAATTACTTTCCATCTCCAATCGCTGGCTTACCGAATGCGTTACGCTCAAAGACAACACCTTCCCGCAATTGTTGCTCTTGATTGAATTCGCACACGATGCCAGTGACCGCATCTACAAGGCCATCGTTGCCGCTACTGATAGCACTGCGATTCTAAAACCGATCATGAGGCCGTATGACACTATCGGATCTACACGTTATGTTGATTTCGATACCACGCGGCCAGTTTTCACAACGCGCGAAGAAAAGTGCCACATTTCCCATGTCGTAGCTGATACTGGCTCATGGGAGCAGAAAATGGCCGAGGCCCTCGAAGACATGCCCGAGGTCATCCGTTACGTCAAAAACCACAATCTTAATTTTACCATTCCTTACACCCTGAACGGTGAGGAGAAGAACTACATTCCCGACTTTATCCTCGCCATAGAAGACGGGCACGGTAAGGCTGATCTCTTAAACCTGATTGTAGAAGTCACGGGCGAAAAGAAGAAGGACAAGGCCGCAAA
>MEQJ01000057.1:10183-19048 GCA_001770165.1 Bdellovibrionales bacterium RIFOXYD1_FULL_53_11
GGTCCCTGCTATCAATAACCACGGCGGATTTGGCCGATGGGCATTTACAGAAATCGCTGATCCGTGGGATGCACAAAATCTGATTCGCGGCTTTTTGAGGCAAGCACAAATAGATTCAAAAAAGGAAATTATTAATGGCTAAGAACACCACAACAAAAATCGAAACCATTCGCCACAAAGACAAGCGCGCAAATATTCCCACCAAGGAACTCCGTGATTTTGTGGCCGACGAAGAATTTGCGCCTAAGATGATGCTCTATCCGCGAGATCCATCCATCGATCCCCAATTGGTATGGAAAGGCAAGGACGAACAGGACCACGAAAACCTCGCCGTGCCCGTGGTGCCAATCTACATTCAGGAGAAGATCCATCCGAAGGCAATCATCGACGCGCTACCCCGCATCGAGCAAACCGGTGACAATCAGTTCAACCTCTTCGGCGACTTCAACGGCGGGCCGCACGATTTTGAACAGAAGGTTGAGTTTTATCACCACGAGCAAAACTGGTCGAACCGGCTCATCCTCGGTGACTCGCTGATGGTGATGACCTCGCTGGCCGAGAA
Organism: Bdellovibrionales bacterium RIFOXYD1_FULL_53_11; assembly: GCA_001770165.1. Taxonomy (GTDB): domain Bacteria; phylum Bdellovibrionota; class UBA1018; order UBA1018; family UBA1018; genus XYD1-FULL-53-11. The sequence goes on from MEQJ01000057.1 coordinate 10,746, forward strand.
GGAACGGATCAAGGGCAAGGTGCAGACCATCTATCTCGATCCGCCCTACGGAATCAAGTTTGGCTCAAACTGGCAGGTGAGCACGCGGAAGCGTGACGTGAAGGATGGAAAGGCCGAAGACGCCACGCGCCAGCCAGAACAGGTGCGCGCCTTTCGAGATACTTGGAAGCTCGGCATCCATTCCTATCTGGCCTACTTGCGTGATCGGCTGGTGGTAGCCAGCAATTTACTTACTGAGACAGGCAGTATCTTTGTTCAGATTGGTGATGAAAATGTCCATCTGGTGCGGTCATTAATGGATGAAGTTTTTGGAAGCGAGAACTTCCATTCCATCATTGTATATCGCAAGACAAGCCCACTTGGTTCTGTAGGGATGGCTGGCGTAACCGATTACATAATTTGGTATGCCAAGAAAGCGGAGCAAATGAAATACCGTCAGCTCTTCATCGAAAAAGATGCGGGCGGTGAAGGGCGTTATTCTTGGGTCGAGATTCCCGACGGGTCGCGAAGAAAAATGAGCGCAGAGGAGCGTGCAAGCACCTCTACCTTACCAAAAGGATCTCGGTTCTTTGTCGCCGATAAAGCGACCTCGGCGGGCCTGACGTCAAGTTGTGTGTTCCCGATTGAGTTCGATGGCAACACGTACCATCCGCATCCAAACAGTAGTTGGAGCTCGAACCGACACGGAATGGAGAAGCTCAAATCGATTGGCCGCCTGATGGCTCCGGCTGGCAATCTTTCATATGTGCGCTATCACGATGATTTTCCCGTGCAAGCGATTTACAACTTATGGGACGACACTACAACCGGTGGATTCAATGATCCAAAAGTTTACATTGTCCAGACTGTCAATAAAGTAATAGAGCGCTGCCTCTTGATGACCACTGATCCCGGCGACCTGGTGTTTGATCCGACTTGTGGCAGCGGCACCACTGCCTTTGTTGCCGAGCAGTGGGGGCGGCGCTGGATTACCTGCGATACCAGTCGCGTCGCCTTGGCGCTAACTCGCACACGCCTGATGGGAGCAAAGTATTCTTACTACCTGCTGGCTGACTCACCAGAAGGCATAAAAAAGGAAATAGAGCTGACCGGTAAGACGCCGCCCGAACACAAGACCGACGATGACATCAAAAAGGGGTTTGTCTACAAACGCGTCCCGCACGTCACGCTCAAGTCTATCGCCAACAACCCTGACATTAAGGAAGGGATGACACAGCAGCAAATCAACGCTGCCATCGCCCGCCATGCCGACACCGAAACGCTCTACGACCAGCCCTACGAAGATAAGAAGCGCGTGCGCGTGTGTGGACCCTTCTCTGTGGAAAGCTTGTCGCCACACAGGGTGCTGTCCACGGCTGACGATAATCTGGATGGCACCGTTACCGAGCAGGAAGCCCGCAAACAGCAAGACTTCGTCACTATGATTCTGGAAAATCTCAAAAAGTCCGGCGTTCAGAACACTCGTAAAACAGAACGTCTCACCTTCGACAGAATTGATCCATACGCCGGAGCTTGGCTGCACGCCGTTGGACATTACAATAATGCGGATGGCAAGGCCCGGCGGGTGGCCATCTCTATTGGCCCAGAACACGGCACCGTTGGCCCACAGCAGGTAAAAGAAGCCGCCAAGGAAGCTGTGCAAGGAGTGGGGTTCGACATGCTCGTCGTTTGTGGATTCGCTTTCGATCCGCACGTCGCAGAGGAGGCAAAACGTTATGGAAAACTGACCGTTCTGCCCACCAAGATGAACCCCGATCTAGCTATGGGCGACGAACTACTCAAGAAAACCGGTGCTGGAAATCTGTTCATGGTCTTCGGCGAACCGGACGTTGAGATTAAAAAACAGAAGAATGGACAAATTATTGCCGAAATCAAGGGGGTTGATGTCTATGACCCAACGACCGGTCAGATTCGCAGTGCCTCCACCGACGATATCGCCTGCTGGTTCATTGATACGGAATATAATGGCGAGAGCTTCTTTGTGCGGCACGCCTATTTTACGGGGGCAGATGAACCTTTCGACAAACTCAAGCGAACACTACGAGCGGAAATCGATGAAGCAGCCTGGAGCAGTCTTTATAGCACGGTTAGCAGACCTTTCGACAAACCAAAAACGGGTAAAATAGCCGTGAAGGTTATCAACCATTATGGCGACGAGGTTCTGAAAGTGTTTAAGGTATAACGCGCCGTGACTGAAGATGGCCCTGAAAGAGAGAAAGGACGTTGGTCACGTAGGATGAGAAGGCATAATGGTGGACAATAACAAAATATCGACGGATTCAGAACCGCAATCAATTATCGAGGCCGCCGACAGCACCGCAGATAAGGACGTGCTTGCTCAACTCTGGGAGTTAACAAAACATCGAATCAATGAAGAGAAGGGGCGACAGGACGGGGCGCGCGACCGAGCCAGCAAATACATTACGTATGGGTTTTCTATCCTTGCCAGTGCCGGTGGTGTTCTTGTTCTCGCTCGTGATCTCATAAAAGATGCTTTTGTCTTGAATCAATGCTGGGCCGTCGCTTTGCTAGGAATGATTGCCGTTAATCTCATCATTATCTTGGCTGTCGTTGCTCTCATCCTACACCACGCGTCTAAAGTGCTAATTTCGGCCGAATATCGGACATGGGACGAGAACGACCTGAAAAAGGTAAATCTTGGTGGAAAGAAAAATGACTATGCTTACTCCCGTTATCTAATCAAGGCTGCATGGAATCTCATGGCTCATAACACGCCGCTAAACGACGAGAAGATGAAACACGCGGATGGCGCGCTGCATAATTTTCAAGTTGGCGCGTTTTCAACAATTATTTTGGTATTTTTGGTGGTGTTGACAAATGGCCTCGTCGGGAGGAAGGTTTCAAACTTGAATAATCTGGACACCGCCAAAACAAAGGCAGAGAGCATGACGGGCAAATTGAATAACGGATCCCAAAACATGACAGCGAATGAATCGAAGCTTGGCAGCCAGAACGCACAAACCGAGGGGACACCGCTTTATCCCAAGGCCCAAACGGTTCAACCGCCAGCGCAGGGTCTTCGCCCACAACCGACGCCACATGCTGGCCTTGGAAAAATGTTCAAAAACAGCAATGACCCATCACGACCGAAAAAGCCGTAGGAAGAAGGTTTAACGTGGCAGACAAAAAACAGCAGCCCAGCAATCAATCGAGCGGGGGACAGTATACGAATCCCAATCCAACGCCCAGCCCCGGACAAGGTAAACCAATTCGCAAAAGCGATACGCCATCACCAACCCCAAAACCTAGTCAAGGTATGCCTATGCGTGAAGGCGACCAAAGACCCAAACGTTAATTCCGGAATCGTTTTTTGAGAAGGAGCTTCAATGTCAGAAAAGAAAAAACAACCCGGCAGCAACCGGGACACGTCACCACAGCCCGTGACATTGCCAAATCCTCAACAGTCTCGCCCAAAACCAACGCCAATGCCCTCAAAGGGAAAATCGATTCCACTGAGTGAAGGTGATCTAAAAACGAAGAAACTTGTCGAGCGTTGAGGTTGAAAATATGGCGACAAAAACGGCATTTATCAGTTTTGATTTCGATAATGATGAATTTTTGCGAACTGCTCTTGTTGGGCAAGCGAAAAATGACGATACTCCATTTAACATTGTAGATCGCTCCCTCAGGGAACCCCTCTCCGGCGACTGGAGGGAGAAAATAAAGGGGCGAATTCAACGATCCGATCTCGTTATAGTAATGTGCGGAGAAAATACTCATTTAGCCACAGGTGTCGCGACGGAATTGAAGATCGCTCAAGAGATCAAGAAGCCATACTTCCTGCTACAAGGATACGCGGACAAAACATGCACAAAGCCGACAACCGCGCTTTCCACCGATAAAATGTATAACTGGACTTGGTCAAATCTAAAAGCACTTATCGACGGCGGCAGATGAGTGATCAGGCGCTTGCGAAGCATCTTTGGAATCAGACCGCTGCGAACAGCGCGCTTTCTGACAAGGAGCAATCGCTACTTCTTGATCAATATAAACTCTGCGTGGAAATGGCCGACCGAAACAGCAGCAGGCGCGATGCAAAAAATACTTTTTTTCTGACTCTAAACGGATTGATACTCAGCAGCAGCCCGGCATTTATTGTAAAAGTGAGTATTTTTGAAACCAAGTTGTACTGTTTAATCCCATACGTGATTATCTGCATGCAACTTTTTTTCTGGCGACAACTTATCCTCTCATACAAACAATTGAATGGAGCCAAGTTTAGAATCATCGGCGCGATGGAACAAAAGCTACCGGCGTCGCCTTATGGAAAAGCGGAATGGCAATACCTCCTGAAGGAAGGAAAGGATCGCAAAGTATACTGGCCGCTAACGCACCTTGAAACAAAAATTCCGTGGATTTTTTTCCTCGGATACACGATCGCTTTTGTCGCCATTTTCTTTCGCCATTGACATACTCGCGGGACAACCTTCCAGCACATGGACAGCTCGTCGAAATCCGGAAACAAGCAATCTCAGACCTCGCCGTCATATAAAAGACTTATGCACAACACACCCGAAAACATCATGATAATACTATGATTTTTTCGGGTCTATAGTCCATAATTTTAGACTACTCCAAACTCCCAAGTTTATTTCTTTACACTCCGCATCATTCCTGCTATCAACCCCGTCCATGTCGATAAACAACCGCATCCTGATAGTTGAGGACGAAATAACCCAAATCGACCTCTATCGGACCTTCTTGGGCGCTACAAACGAGCTGTTCGTTGCAAAATCAATTTTAGAGGCAAAAGGCCTGCTAAATGAAGATTTATATGACGTCGTTTTGCTCGATAAAAACCTTCCGGACGGCAACGGCGAAGTGCTGCTCCCGGAAATCAGGCGTCGATTTCCGCAGACTGCCGTCCTTGTTGTTACAAACGACCGGGATAATCAATCGCTTCAAAAGGCGCTCGATCTTGGCGCGGCGGATTATCTGACCAAAGGCAGCAACCTGCTAGCGCAGCTCCAGTTGCGCATCCCGCTTGCCCTGAAAAAAGTAAAACTGGAACTCCAAAATGCCGCCTTGGCCGAACAACTGAGCCGCACGCTGAACAAACACATGATCGGTCGCTCTCAACCCATGGTTGAACTGCAACGGGACCTGCTTGCGCTAAGGGGTGGCGATTCCCCGGTTTTGATCACCGGCGAAACAGGCGCCGGTAAGGATGTTGTCGCCGACATGATTCACTCCAACGAAAACGATAAATTCCGGCCGTACTTCCAAGTAAACTGCGGCGCCATGAGCGAAAACCTGATCGAAAGCGAACTTTTTGGTCACATAAAAGGCGCGTTTACCGGCGCTGACAAAGACAAAAAAGGCTTGTTTGAGCTGGCCCATGGCGGCGATCTCTTTCTTGACGAAATTGGGGACATGCCAGCTTTAATGCAGGTAAAACTGCTTCGCGCGCTTGAAGAGAAAAAAGTTACACCTCTTGGCTGTCATCTAAAACGTCCGGCTGAAGTCCGGATAATGGCAGCAACAAACAAAAATCTGGAAACAATGATTCAAGAAGGAACATTCAGGGAAGACCTTTATTACCGACTTAATGCAATCTGCATTCATGTGCCGCCGCTCAGGGCACGCAAAGACGACATTCCGCTTCTGGCAGATCATTTGGTAAATAAATTTTACAAAGGGAAATACAAGATCACTGAAGACGCAAAAAAGTATCTATCGACGCAATCATGGCCCGGCAATGTCCGCGAATTAGGGTTTGCCGTTCATCGCGCAACTCATAACGCCAAGAAAAATTGCGATGTTATTCTGGAAAAAAGACATTTTTTAAAATCATCCGGCACGTCGGATAATTCGCTGCATTCAAATATATCAAATCTGCCTCAAGCTGTTGCAAAACTGAGTCCTGAAAACTTCCAAGCATATCTTGCTGCCACCGAAAAGGCATATCTGGATAACGCGATCAGGATTTGCGGAGGCAACATTCCACGGGCAGCCGAATACCTGGGGATATGCAAGGCCACTATTTATAATCGAATTACTACCCTTGGGATCAAATGCCAGATGAAAAAGCGCCGTCTACCGGGACTGGTCACGGACATTCACGCCAAGCAGGAGGAAGTCAGCCATGCAAACTGAAAAGATAATGCAAATCCTTGGCATCCCGCAGGCGGCCTCATGCGACCGGCAGCAGCTTCGCAAGAGTATTCATGACATAATGAACAACGTAAACAGCCTGCATCTCCTGTCAGATTATCTCCAAGCGGGATATGCCACGGACCTTCCCAACAGGGACAAGCTTGTTGAAAGCTATGCAACGTCTGTAGCCAGAGTTGACGAAATCATTACAAACATTATTTCTCTGCTCGAACAAAACAACAAAAACCAAACAAACCAAGAGGTACACGAAAATGAAACCTGTAATCAGTAAAATGCTTTGCTTCCTATGCGCCCTGTTTATTGGCGGAGTAGTCAGCGCGGGCAGCGCAGACAGAGAAACGATAAAAGAGGCCGAAAGAATCGCCTCAGAAAAAGTGCTACTAAAACAGATAATGATTTCATACGGGGTGGATTCTGACACAAAGGGAAGTGGCGACGGCGGCGGACATGTCACAGCAGGATAGTGGCATAATTTCCGGATTTACTTGTTAACAGGAGCAAAACAAGTGTTATTGACAAAAAAAAACAGACAGTTGATTTCCTTTTCACTGATTATTGCCGCTGTTATTGTTTTTATCTCGTTAAAAATACTTGGGAGTACGACAATGAAATTTGAAAATGGATTAAAAGTCGCTTTTCCCTACAATAAATTTGCAAAATCCTATGACCCGGCCCACATCTATTTTGCGCCAGAATACATTTTTCTTGAAAACGTGTTCAGCCCCCTGCTTGAAATGGACAGCACCGGCACGCTGCAGGCTGGCGTTGCAAACAGGTTTGAATGGATTGGCAACGAAGCTCATCTTACGATCCGCGACGACATCAGGACTGTTGACGGCTATAAAATAACCGCAAAAGACGCCGCAGTATCCATAAGGCGGCTTCTTGTCATGGCTGGCAACACTCATGGCGATATTCAACGGCTGCTTTGTGGAAAAAATAAACTGAAGCACATTAACGACGACTGTCCGGGCATTGCCGTTAATGGCAACACGCTGATCCTGAAGCCGGGCAAAAAGATGCTCTTTTTACTACCCATGCTGACGGCAATAGATTTTGCCGTGATTCCAATCCCGTCCATAGATAAAAAATCATTGCACATCACCGATTATAGAAACACATCCGGTCCGTATTATGTTGAATCTGAAGAAGAAGGCGGCAGGATCGCACTCAAGGCAAATACAAACCATTACAATTATCGTGAAAAGATGCCGCAAAAAATTGAACTCATCCCTGTTGATAATGCCAATCTCATGGATTCAATAAATAAATTCAAGGCCGGAAGCGTCGATCTCTTGACCACAATTGATCATTCTGCGGCCAAGGATGTAATCAATTACCAAAAATCCGACAGCGATTCAGTTTTACATCGCACGGTAAAGATACGCACCTTGCTTTTGCAGTTTACAGACAAAGGAAGAAAGAGGCTCTCTGAGCAGGAGAGATTTTCGCTCGGTAAGAAAATCAAAAACATTTTTATTGAGCGCTACGGCAATGAAGAAGGCTACGAAGTAACAAACCAGTTTTTTCCTGTATTCGGCGAAGGCGGACTGGCGCCAGATCAACTCCTTGCAATAGATCAGAAGATCGCAAACTCGGCGAGCAGTAGCATTGGCAAAGGCTTCAAACTCAGGTTGACCATTGTTTCAGACAAACATGGCATCAAAGAAGCCATGTTGAAACATTTGCCGGGAATTACAATCGATGAGGGCGCCCTGCCGAACTTCTCAGGCAAATTATCAGAAAAGGACATGCCTGACTTTGTTGTCGTCGGAACGGATACCGGCTTTTTGGAGGACGTCGGCCTCCTGACGTATTCCATTAGCTCCGGCAATTTTGGTTTGAACAAGGAGCGCGCCAGCAAATGGCTCGACGAATACATGAACACGCCCGAAAAGGCCGACCGCATTAACAAAGTGCGCGATCTGCATTTTCAAGCCCTGTCAGAGCCTGTAATTATTCCGCTCATGCGTTGCCCATACGTTGCGATGGTCCGCAAGCCATGGCGTCTTGATTTGCCTCAATATTACGCAAACAACCCATTCTGGTCGATTCAATGGAACAACTGAGCGCGGTCCTTACTAATCAGTGCATAAGTAAGTTCACATAATCTGTGATAGGGTGTACTCTGTTTCTATGCAGAGACAAGACGCCCGCAAACTGGA
>MEQJ01000058.1 GCA_001770165.1 Bdellovibrionales bacterium RIFOXYD1_FULL_53_11
ACTGATGCCATCGCGGTTGAAGGATTAAAGAAGGCCTTTGGCGATATTCCGGCTCAATAAAATCCTGGATCGCCTTTTGGAGCATTCTTGCCAAAGACATGCAGACTTGCCCACTGTTCTCCAGCCATTGTCCTATGTCTTGCCGCTGACCTACGGGGCCGATGCCCTTCATGCGGGTTTTGGCCAAGCCAGTCAGCACCCCTCCTGGCTTAACCTAACGGTATTGGTCATGTTTTGCTTCGCGTTGTTTTTAGCCTTGCCGTCACCGAATTCGCCGTGGCTGGATCACGTAATCATAATAATGAGGAGCCGATGCAACGATTTGCGCCTGTGAAACGTTCTATCATTGAAAGAGACAATGATTTCAAACGGTAAACTGAAAAGCATCTTTGAAGCGCACCACCGGGATATCTATGCCCTGACTTACAGCTATTTGCACAACCGGGAAGAAGCGGAGGAAATCACCCAGGAGACGTTTTTGAAATTACTGCGGCATGATCACCTTCCGGTTGGTGACGCTGAAATGAAACGATGGCTATTCAAGGTTGCTGTTAACCGGTGTTTGGATCGGTTTCGATCTCTTAAGATAATTGAAAAATGGATAAGCCAAATGACTTCATGGAGGGAGACCGAAACGACTGCGCACCAAGGAGCCGTTGTACAGGAGATCAAACAAGCATTGTCATTGCTTGACGGAAAATCAAGGATGGCGGTGCTTCTGAAATACTACGAGGACATGACCCATTCGGAAATCGCCGAAATAATGGGCATCCCGGAGGGCACGGTCAAGTCGCTGCTTTCGAGAGCCATTAAAAAGATCGAAGTCAGCAATAGCGAGGTTTTATGCGCGATGAAGAAGTAACAAACAAAACCGTTTTTCAGGAATGGAAAAAAGAGCTTCTCCAAAAATGGAACGGGAGCAATGAACTTTGGAGTAGAGTCGACAGCTCCTTTGGTAAACTTCAACACCCGCGCAGAGCGCGTTTTACAAAACTCGCACTGGCGTTTTCGATTCCGGCAATCATCATTGCGATTGCATCATGGCAAAATCTCCGCAGCAACAAGCTCCATACGATTGCCGCCACCAATGATGAATACGCCGTTTCGGAACTCGTAGGCGATGATCCAGTCATCGATAACCTGTTTGCTCTATATGAAAGTCTTTAAATGGAGGTAATGTATATGAAAAACAGCGCAACTCTACTTCTTGTATTTTTGAGTGTCTGCGGATTCTGTTCGGTCGCTGAAGCTCGTAATCCCAGGGGAGGGCGGGGAATGGGCTTTCACGCAGGCCAAAAAGATTGCAGAGACATTCTGCATGGTGAACTTGATTTGAACAAGGAACAAGGGGAGAAACTCGCGGCAATTCGTTCCGAACACCAGGATGAGATGAGGAGGCTGTCTAAAAAAACGGGTGATCTCGGTCTTGCGCTTAAACAATCACTTTTCTCTCCAAAGGCGGATGAAAAGCAGGCCAGGACCATTGCCGACGACCTTGCGCGGATTTACAAAGACCGGCTGCAACTTCGGATTAACCACATTTTGAAAGTACGAACGATTTTGACCGCAGAGCAGGTTCGCAAATTGCAAGCCAGTCAGCTCTGGTCCAAGTGCGGCCAAGCGGCCATCATGGACAACGGCGAGACCGGCGGCACACCCCCATGCTTTGGATCGCCGCGCCAATAGCCCAAACATCGGAGAAAACATGAGCCTTATTCAACTCGAATCCGTGACAAAAGTGTACCAAACCGAAGAACATGCAATCACAGCAGTAAAAGATCTGTCACTCGAAATTAGAGAAGCCTCGTTCGTTTCTTTTGTCGGGCCATCAGGGAGCGGGAAAAGCACTCTCCTGAATCTTCTGGGATGCCTGGATCAGCCGACTACGGGCACCGTTTCCATATCCGGGACCGTTGTGAACCGTCTGAATCGGATCGAAAGAGCGAAGTTCCGGGGTGAGAATATTGGATTTGTTTTTCAGAACTTCAATTTGCTTCCGGTCCTGACCGTCTTTGAAAACGTGGAATATCCGCTCTTCATGGTTCAAGACGTACCCAAGGAGGAACGATCGAAAAGGGTACTGGCCCTTCTTGATAAGGTTGGAATGCTCGATCAGAAAAATAAATTTCCCAACCAACTTTCTGGCGGTCAGAAACAACGGGTCGCCGTTGCACGGGCGCTCGTCACGTCTCCTAAAATCGTTTTGGCGGACGAGCCGACCGCGAATCTGGACAGCGCCAGCGCGTTTCAGGTCATCAAAGTCCTCCACAAAATGCGAGACGAGTTTGGAACGACTTTTATTTTTGCCACTCATGATCCCCGCATTGTCCAAGAGGCGGAAGTGATCTACACGCTCGAAGACGGCGCCCTAAAAGAGCGCCAAGTCACCGAAAAAGGACAAGGGTGATCGTATGTCAGGTATCATCAAAATTGCGGTCCGGAATTTACTACGTTACAAGCGCCGCACCTTGCTTACCAGCTCGCTCATTGCAATCGGTGTTATTTTGGTCATCGTGTTCGGTGGACTAGCCACCTCCTTCAAGGAATCGGTCATTGGGGTCATTACCAACGCCAACCTCTCTGATATGCAAATACATCACAAAGGATATGTCGAATCGATCGACAACCTTCCTCTTAATGTATTTCTCAAATCGGATGCCGTAGCCAAGGCGGAGCAGGTCTTGAACGAAAACAAGAAAATCGCCGCATTCAGTCCGAGAATCCGATTCGGCGCAATGTTAAGCAATTATGCGCAAACTTCCGGCATCCGCCTCACGGCCATCTATCCTGAGCGGGAAAGCAAAGCCTGTTCCGGGCTGACTGCAAGAATTACGAGTGCAAAGCCTGCGGAACATTTTGTCAGCAAAGGTGAGATTGTGTTGCCGCAGGTGCTATTCAAGGGCCTCTCTCTCAAGATGGGAGACGAAATCGTCATTATCGCCACCAACCGCGATGGAGCCGTCAACGGTGTGCCGTTGAAGATAGTGGGCGTCATTGAAGGCGTTATGGGGCCGGGAGGTAAAGACGGCTACATCCATATTGATGACGCCAAGAACATCCTGCGCATGGATGAAACCGATATCTCCGAAATTGCCATCAAGGTAAATCATTTCTCAGAACTCGATAAAGCAAAAAAGGAAGTTACGAAAGCCTTGGCTGGCATGCAAGCCGAAGGGGCTACGTACTTTTTTGAGGTCCACTCATGGGATCAGCTCGCACCCTTTTCTAATATTGCCAAGATGGTTGATCTATTGATCATCATGGTGCGGTTGATTCTCATTGCCATCGTTCTTATCAGCGTCATGAACATCATGATGATGTCCGTCTATGAGCGAATCAATGAAATCGGGACCATTGCTGCGCTTGGAACCGCGCCACGAAAGATTCTGCTGCTTTTTCTGACCGAGGGGATCTGCCTCGGCTTGGTCAGTGCGCTGGCCGGTTCAGCTATTGGTGTAGGTATCTTGACCGTCCTCAAACTCGGTAAGGTTTCGTTTATGTTTCACACAATCCTGGTTCTTTTGGCACCAAGTATCCCCTGGGTCGAGGTTTTCGTCACGATCTTGATCGTGGTAATTATTTCTATTACCGGGTCACTACAACCCGCATATAAAGCGTCCAAACTGGAGCCAGTCGACGCGTTGAGGCATGTATGAACACATCACGTATTTCAGACTTTTTAGCAGTGATTACAGCGATTCTTTTCAGCACATTTTCTCACGCCGCTGAAGATGCCAACGAGCTGCTCAAAACGATAGATCGGAATCTGATGCCCGATTCCTACGAAACTTATAGGCAGTTGATCAACGAAGAGCCGGACGGGAAGCAAAAAACATTCACGTTTTTTACCCTGAAAAAGGGCAAAGACAAAATTGCGATGCTCTACCTGTCGCCTGCCAGCGAAAAGGGGCGCTCGACTCTCCGCCTGGGAGATAACATGTGGCTTTTTATCCCGAACGTGAATAGGCCCGTACGCATCACAAGCCTTCAATCTGTAGTTGGAGGCGTGTTCAATAATGCGGACATCATGACCTTGGAATACAGCGCCGAATATGATGCGGTAATCGAATCGACAACTGCGACGGATTACGTCCTCAACCTCAAGGCAAAAACCAAAACGGTGGCCTATGACAAACTCAAAATGTGGGCGTCAAAAGACAAAAAAAATTTGAAAAAGGTGGAGTGCTACGGGGCAAGCGGAATGCTGATTAAAACGCTTGAATTCAAAAAGGACAAGGACTTTGGAAACGGTTTGGTGCGTCCTTCCATGATCGAGACCTATAGCCCGTTGTATAAAGGGTATCGATCTTTCATGATTTATCAGAAAGTCAAACCACGGAAGGTTCCGGATGAAGCTTTCACCCTGAACTACATGAGCAGACTCGGAGAACTACGTTGAAAAGAGCCTTTGCCGCAATTTGGCTAATAAGTACATTGGCGCTGGGTGCTGAAGAGCCCATCGCAAAACTTGAATGGAGCGGCAATCTCGATGTCAAATACTCCCTTTTGCATAGCAGACAGGACTCGCCGATCTATCGGATAATGTTTTATCCCCAGCAGCTATCTTCAACGCTATCCCAAATCCGCCTTGAGCCGTACCTCAATGCGGACTACGCCACAAACCAGGTCGCCTTTCATATGAAGACCCACGCCACTGTCTATAGTGACAGGGACTCAAGGTTTGACCTGTTTGAGCTGTACGGTGGCGTAAACCCGACTTTCAGTTCTACGATTACCGGCGGAAAGCGGGCTTTCAACTGGGGTAAGGGCTATGCGTTTAATCCTGTGGGATACATCAACCCTCCGAAAGATCCTGAAAACCCTGAGTTGACTCAGGCAGGCGTCATCTCGCTTGCCGGTGAATACACCAAAAGTTTTGACTCTTCGGCGCTACAGACATTTTCGTTTTCGATGATCGCCGTTCCGGCAACGACGACCATGAATCACTTTGGCGAATTTCATAATACTGATTTGGCAGCCAAAACCTACTTTCTTCTGTGGGATACCGACCTCGATCTTCTCGCCTATACCAGCAAGGTTAATGCTCGCCAGGTTGGTTTCGATTTTTCCAGAAATCTGTTTGCGAACCTTGAAGCTCATGGAGAATTCAGTGCATTTGATAACGCCACACGCAACCTCGTGAGCAACGGCACGCTGGGCACTGACACGAAGTCCGGAAGCTCTTATCTCTTGGGTTTTCGGTATTTGAATACCCTCAATACGACGGCGATCGTTGAGTATTACCACAATGGGATGGGCCTGACAGAAAACGAGTTCGGGGATTATCGTAACTTTCTGGGAAACGTCCTTGCCAACGGTCAGTCGAGCGTAATTCAACAGATGGGAACCATTGTCAGGGCGAATTTCCAGAAACCCGTCTTGATGCAAGACTACCTCTACCTGAAGGTTACTCAACCGGAGCCGTTCAACTGGGTTTATTTCTCGCCTTCATTGTTCTCGATCATCAATTTACAAGATGGGAGTTTCAGCCTCGCCGCCCCCCTGAGCTACAAGCCCATAACCAATCTTGAGGTGATCTTCTGGCCAACCCTGTTTCTAGGAAGAGAAGGCTCGGAGTTCGGCGGAAAACAAATCGGCCAACGCTACGAAGCATGGCTGAAGGTGTTTTTCTGATACACTCTCTGCGCGAAGGATCTAACCCGGATTTCTCACCACAATCTTGATTGCGCCGCGTAATTTGGTTTTTGGCAGAATGACATGCCAGTACAATCGCAGGCAGTCCCGTCATGGCTGGTTCCAGTGCCAGAATTGCTGTTTTTGAATAAAATCGGACGAATTACCGGACACACGGGATATGACTCCGCCCGGCTTTCAGTATCAGCCGTGCGCCGGATGTTTTTTGTGGCGGCCGTCGCTACCTGCCCCTTCAAGACCGCGAAACTTCGTTGCGCGAGATCGGCGCCGCGCTCACCCGGATTGCCAAAACGATCAACACTGAAATGCCGCAGTTCAAGACACAAGAGGTCCGGCAAAAATACACCACGCATGTAACCAAACTCGATGTCCTCGCCTTTGATCAGCCCGTCCGCATCGAACCAAACGCGACACTGCGCGGAGCCGTGCTTGCCATCGAAGAACGCCCGCTCGTCAAACGCTGCCAGACGGAATTTTCACTGTCGGTCGATGCCAGCACCCTCGCGATCTTTACGACGTTCGTCTGCTTCTTGCCGCCGAAGGGATCACGGATACTGTTCGGCGCACATTTGTAGCCTATCTTTGTGGATCGAACGTCTTCCCTCAACTCAGTGGAAACTGATGAACGTGAAAAAGATGGCACCCAAAAAACACAAGGAGGCATTGGCACGGCTGAAAACAAAGCTCGGTCTTTGATTTTCCTTTTCTATTTTTAAAGCTGCCTCAGGCACCATTTCCTGAGTTCACCCATGAGCGGCGCTTCAGTCAGGATTTTGCGTGCAAGCGCGATTTTTCCCGGATCGGTTTTTTCGTCCGTCTGAAGAAGCATGGTCTCAAGGCGGATCACGCCGCGCACCTCGCTCTCCTCGCGGGCGGAGGTGATCCTGCCGGTCGCCCCCCCCCTGCCGTCCTCCCACTGGATAAAGCTTCCAAGAACTATGAGCAGGAATTTCCAGTACTGCCCGTCCGCATGCCGCCAGAGCATGAGATCGGTGCCGCTCGGTCCATGCAGCCAGAGCGCCACGGCGTCCGACGCCGGAATCGGCCTCAGCTCCCGCCCGAGCGCGGCAGGATCAAGAAACCTGCGTATCGCGCCTTCCACCGGCCCGGAAAGCGCCTCGAACCTGCAACCTACAAGATCGGCGCCTAGATGCCTGACCTGGGCGCTTACGTGATGTTTTTCCCTCCGAAGATTGAGCATGCCGTCGAATCTGGCGCCCACCGGAAAAAGAACCAGATCCGCGCGATCAAGCACGCGGAGCGCCATTCCCTCGAATGAGATATCGGCCACCGGAAACAGCTTTCCGTTGGCCGAAAGCCTGAACTGCTCCGACGTGAGCCCGAGCCGCGGTACGCGGCGGCGTTCAGAGCTTCCTTCTTGGCTGGGGGATTTCACCTCTTTCATCGCGCTTCCTTTCACGATCATTGATTGTTTTTTCCTTCAGTTCTTCAATATACGAACGCATCCTGCGCGCCGTATATCCGAAAACTATTTCCGCACCGCGCTCGAGAATCAGCTTCGGAGGCCAGTGCGATCCGCTCACCTCCCCCGAAAAATAAACCATCGTTCCGCGCTCGGCGATGTCTTCAAAAATCATGGCGCCCTCAAGCCCCTTGAAATGCCCCGCCGTGACCCGGTAGCTGATCCAGCACGGGGATTTTTCCTCGAACTCAACCGTCGATGCCATCTTGAACTTCCAGATCCCGCCCTCGAGCTGAAGGCTTTTGCGCTCCCGGCTGTACATGGCCTTGTGAACATACGGGATCATTTGCGGATAAAGGTCATAGTTTGTAAGCGTATCGCGCGTCAGTTTCAGGGGCGCCGAAACGGTTGTCATGACGTAGTAGCGGTAGCGCCTGGCATCGGTTCCTCGGGGCGCGTCTTCAAGGCGGGCACCAGACATGATTTCACGGTCGTCACGCGCGCGCTTGTAGACATCGGGCTTGACGAGCGAACGCAGCTCCGGAGCCGTTTGCAAGGAAGCCGGCGCCAAGGACGCAAAAGCCGCAACCGTCATTGCCATGAGAAGAACAAACGCCTTCATCCTATCATGATACCCGAATATTCTATGGACAAACAACCCTTCGGACCACTAACCTGACGCTTGATATGGAAGAAAACAGCTCAAAAAGGTCCAAACATGACGAGCTGACCTTTAACACGACGCCCAACATCCTTACGATGATACGCATGGCCATGGTGCCCGTGATCGTTGGTTGTCTGTTCGCCAGAACAAGAACCTGGGATTTTGTCGCCATGATCGTTTTTGTGGCCGCCAGCCTGACAGATTACTTTGACGGCTACATTGCCCGGTCGCACAAGGTGATCACGGTTTACGGCAAGCTGCTTGACCCCCTGGCCGACAAATTCCTGGTCGTTTCAACGCTGGTGATGCTGCAGGAGCTGGGACGCATTCATCCCGTGATCGTGATTCTGCTCATCTGCCGCGAACTCGCGATCACCGGCCTCCGTGCCCTTGCCAGCGCGGAGGGGCTTATCATCTCCGCGTCGGCGTCTGCAAAACTCAAAACCGCGACCCAGATGGTCGCCATCCCGCTGGTCATCCTCAAAGACGGCATCCCGGGACTGCCCGCGCTGCCGCTTTTCGAGATAGGCGTCGCACTGATTTATATCTCGCTTGCGATAAGCCTCTGGTCGGCAAAAGACTACATCATCGGTTTTTTCCGGGCCCTGAAGGCCAAGCGCAAAGACAAGACCCTCAAGCGCCGGCTGCTGAAGGAAGAACGCCGCAAATTGCGCCTTGAGCGCCGTACCGCCAAGATGCAAAAGAGGCTGGAGAAAAAACTCGCAAAAAAAATTGCACGTGAAGCGCGCGCTTCGCGCTCCTCTACCCCTTCCACGCCTCCTCGGTGACATCATCGCTTTTATTGACCACGCGCGAACAGACAAAAAGCCAGTCGCCGAGCAGGTTGAGATATCTGAGCACTTCGGGCCGCAACGGCTCGTGCCGGTGCAGCTTCACGGCCTCGCGCTCAAGCCGCCGGCACACGGCGCGCGCGACGCCAAGCGCGGCCCCCGCAGGGCTGCCGCCCGGCAGGATGAAATTAGTGAGACGCGGCACCTTCCGCTCAAAGGTTTCCAGTTCCATCTTCAGCGCGACAAGTTCGGCCTGGCCGACAAGTTTGATCCTGGCGCCGGCGCCGCCGCCGGAAATGGATTTTGGCATCGCAAGCTCCGCCCCCAGGGTGAAAAGTTCGCGTTGGATCCGGACAAGCTTCCGGCGGATATCGGCTTTCACCGCCTTGGGGGAGGCCGCAAGTCCGATGAAGGCACTTAGTTCGTCCGCGGTGCCATATGTCCTGACGCGAAGATGATCCTTGGGCACCCGCTCGCCACCGAGCAGGTCTGTTTCGCCATGATCGCCTTTTCCGGTATAAACGCCCATTTTGATCTCCTCTCTTGACCGCCGCTGGCATGATAAGTATAAGATAACGGTTATCAAGCAAGCCTTGGTGCGCGGGTTTAGCTCAGTTGGCTAGAGCGCCACGTTGCCAACGTGGAGGTCGAGGGTTCGAACCCCTTAACCCGCTCCAATCAAAATTTTATACTTTTCTTGCTATAAAAAGCCAGTCGCGCCCCATCATATTCGTGTCGCGGCCATGATGAAGGCTGCGGGAAGAGGCACCCCGGTCAGCCGAAAGCCTGACGCCGATGCGGTCCACAAGCTCAAATCCTGTCCCGGCGAGAAGCTTCTCGTACCCGTCACGTCCGGCATCATCCTTGAACCCGCAATAGACAAAGGCAAACGCCCCCGGAATCATCACCCGCTGCATCTCAAGAAGCGACCGGCGCGCGTTTTCAGGATAATTGCGCACCCCCGGGACGCCCCCGTCACAAAGCCCGCGTTTTGTGGGCGCACCCTCAAAAAAAAGATTGGCAACGCGAACGCCCGCGAGCGACCTGTAACAGCGGCCGATGTCCCGGCGCTGGATCTGAATCTCAGAATACTCGATATCGACCCCCGAATACGGCGGCGAAGTAACGACCAGCGCCACCGTGCGGTCCTCAAGTTCGAGCTGATGATTGGACGCGCACCTGACGGCATGAATGGTCCGCGGCGGACCGCCGGCGTTTGTGGCCGCGGCATATTTTGCATATTCGGACATAAACCACTCAAGATGCGCGCGTACCGGACGGTCGCGCCTTTCGACCGCATCCCGGCGCCCGCAAAGCTTCAGAAATCTGACAAGCAGACATGCCACAAGCGGCGCGGCGGAGCTTCCGGCATCTTTGAGACGCTGCGCCAATTGCCAGACGCCTTCCGCGGCTTCGGCCACAAACGAGCCCATCATGTGCCGCTCTTCGGCATCAAACAGCGCGCCCAGCGAAGCGTTGCGCGCCGCGGCAGGAAAAAACGCCCCGGCAAGCTCGGCCGCGGCAGAGAACTCGGATTTGACAAAAGAAGCCTCGCGGTCTTCGATGAATGTTGTCTTTGCAAGCGTAACGAGACAGGCGAGCGGACTCAGATCGTAATGCACGGAGCTGCGCCCCATCAATCTGCACGAAACGGATACCGTGCCGCCGCCGCCGAACGGATCAAGCACGATGTCACCCGGGCCGCTGAAGCCTTCGATAATCAGCTCAGGCACCGATGCCTGGAACTTTGCGGGATATGAATAAAGCTTGTGAAGTGGATGGCGGTCGCGCTCGGGGCATTCCACGCGGCGAAGGATCTCAAGATATTTTTGCTGCGCCGCCCCATGCGTCAGTTGTGTTTCCATCGGATGTTTTTGTATTAGCACATAATATTTATGTGACAATTAATTCTTCCGATAAATATAATGTGAAAACTTCAACGGTTGCCATTTGTGCATTGAGCCTGTTGACCGCCATACCGGATCCTTGTTTGGCGGATACGACCGATGATGCCAGGATCAAGGATCAAGAAGAACATGCAGAAACCATTTCCAAACAAAGGAAATCGTTGCAGGAAAATCCGTTCAACATCAATGCAAGGCTGCGAATTGCAGAAGCGCTGCGCAAACTGGGTGAATATAATGAAGCCGAAAAAGAACTACAGGCGGCTGAAAAACTGGATGCCGGATCAGCGGCGGTAAAAGCAGAAAAAGCGTATCTGCTGTTTGACCAGAAAAAATATGCAGACTCAATCGCATTGCTGGACAAGGCCATTGACGCAATGCCGGATGTATCTGTTTTACGCCTAAGACGTGCGCAGGCGTGCTCTGAAACCGGGCAGCACAAACTTGCAATTACCGACTATATACGGCTTGGCAGCTCGATGCCGGATAATGAAAAAATCCATCTGGCGCTTGCCCTTGAATACATGAAAGACGCCCAGCCCGCCAAAGCCGAAGAGGCTTTAAGATACGCATTAACTCTCGCTCCCAAGTCTCTTGAAATAATCGAGAAATCCGCTGATTTTTATGCCGCCTCCGGCAGATTTGAAGAAGCTATAGCAGCATATAAAAGATGTATTGAATTGTTTCCGGGCCAACAAAACATTTATTATAAACTTGGCGACACTAATGCGCTCGCCGGACAGCTTAAAGAAGCCGAAGCCGATTATGAACGCACGCTGAAACTTGATCCATCACATGATGATGCAGCCCGGGCAATTACCGCCCTGTGGCTAAAGCACAACAAAGTCGGACAAGCTGGAAGCTTCCTGGCGCGCTATAGCATAAAACATGCAGACCGCACTTGGGCGCACCTGCTATATGCAAAACTGCTCATTACAATCGACCAGTTTGAAGACGCTTCAAAAACGCTCGCAGCCCTTCAAAAAAACCTTGATTACAAGAACGCGGATTTTGCGCTTCTGACGGCATACGTCAAAAACAAGAGCGGAAACGCTAAAGAAGCACTTGAAGTGCTGCGGATGGCCGAACAGCATGCACCGGCAGATGCGCGCATCAAGTTCAACATTGCGCTTCTGGAAACAGCCAGCGGCAACAACACCACGGCAATAGCCAAATACCTGGAGATCAAAAAAGAATCAGATCTGTTTTACAGGGCACGAATAAATCTTGCCTATATCCACGAAACCGCCAAGTCGTATTCTGAGGCGATCAGGGTTCTAAATGCCTTGAAAAACAGCGATCAAACCGGCTTTGTTCAAAAAAAGGTTGCGGAACTCCAGTCCGCGATTGCGGGCCGCATCAAGCGCTCTATTGCCAGGGAGGAAAACTGAAATGAAACCCATGCGGTATTTCATGATGATTGCCGCGCCACTTGTATTTATCGCGGGCGCAAACGCCACGGCTGGCGACACACTTGATATCAGGGTCGAGCGCGGGGACACGCTTCAAAAAATTTCCATGAAATACTATGGAACCACGCGCAGATGGCAGGAAATATTCAAGCTCAACCGCAACCACCTCAGCAACCGTGATCTGCTGGCGGTTGGAATGCTTCTGAAAATCAAGGCATCAGCCGATACAATTGCTTCTACTGATTCCGCCCCCGCAACTGCAAGAGGAGTTGAAGAAACACAAGTCAAGGTAATGCCTGGCGACACGCTTCAAAAGATTTCCATGAAACACTTCGGGACAACGCGCAAATGGAAAAACATCTTTGACTGGAACAGGAATGTTCTGGGAAACAAGGATATTGTAGAGGTTGGAACCGTTCTCCGGCTGCGCCCGGTCCTGCTCGCAAAGAGCGTCAAGAAAATGACTCCGGTTGTTTACCCCGCAGATGAAGATGAAAGTAATGCCACCACACCCGAACCGCTGCACGCCACGCCGCAGGCAATAGAAAACACGAAAGTGGCAGATTCCGGGCCGGGTGCCGCTCCTGCAAAAAACGCCTATACCGAGCTGGTTTTTTAGAGCATAAGCAGTGACTTTGATTTGCAAACGCAAGCACACATACATACAATATAAACAGGAGCAATTGATGAATTTTGGTCAAACAATCTTCAGGCAATCTTCAAAAAAAATACTGGTCCCGTGTGTGATTGCCTTTATTCCTGTTTTTTTGAACAACATGGCATACGCCGCGTTTTGCGACCGGACCGTTTTTGAAGAGGCACGGCAGGCGCAGCAGTCCGGCGATCTGCCACTGGCGGTTTCGATATACAGGGACTGCCTTGCGGCACAGCAGTTCCGGGATGCGGCCATCGAAAACATTACGCAGATACTGGTCGCGCAGAAACGCTATCAGGCGGCCGTTGAAATACTGTCGTCCTATCTGAAGGACCAGAATCCTTTTGATCATGCCGCAAGAATCAAGCTGGCCCGGATTTTCCAGCAACAAAAAAATTCCGAGGAGGCGCTCAAGCACGCCGACGTAGTGCTTCAGATCAAGCCTGATTTCGTGCCGGCAAGGGAAATCAAAGGACGGGCATGTCTTGACTTGGGTAAACTCAAAGACGCCGCACAGAATCTAAGCCATGTGATAGAGCGGTCGCCGCCGGGGGCTGCGGAGACCATTTCCGCCAGGGCGCTCCGGGCGCGCGCCTTCTTGGGCCTCGGACAGAAAGAACAGGCGGC
>MEQJ01000059.1:0-10109 GCA_001770165.1 Bdellovibrionales bacterium RIFOXYD1_FULL_53_11
GACCCATGGTGTCACTGTATTATACGAGACTCAGTAGTGAGTTTGCTGGCCGTGGCATTGACTTTTCAACCATCAACCCGCTTCCGCATCCGGTGGCATGATCATGGATACAAATAAAATAGATCAGACGCATCAGATTGAGTTTGGCAGGCAGGTTAAGAGATTAACCATCAAGATCCTCATCATTCACACGGTAAGTTTTTTGATTTTTACAGCGGCAGGCGTTTTTTATACCGAGTCCCTGAAAAAAGCGCTTTCACAGCAAATGGCAAGTACAATGAAACGCAGTATTTTGCTTGGCGATCACCGGCAGGCCATTTTAGAAGCCGAGCATCTTGCGACAACACAATTTATTTCTATCGCCTACACCCAGAGCGACCATTTGGTATTCTCGCTTCCGGGCATTGCCAAAGCCCCACCGATGGAAGCTCCGCGCGGCATCAAACGGCTTGTTTATTCACAGTATTCGTATCCGATTCTGTTTGATCAAAATAATACCGGGCGACTTGGCGACATTATTTTTACCTATAACCGGCTTGAATCGTTTCCGTTTGTGTTTGTAATCTGGTCGATACTTGCAGTTTTTCTTTTTATTTTCATGCGACGCGCGCGGAATGACTTATTGCTGATTCAGAAAAACAGTATTGAGAGCAAAAAGGCGCTTGTGCTGGCGGGCGTCGCATCACGGGTTTCTCATGATCTTAGATCACCAGTTACCGCACTTGATTCGTTTTTAGAATCAACTGCGGCTCTACCTGAAAATGACCGCGTTCTTGCAAGAAAGGCCGTGCAGGGGATCAAGGACATTGCCAATACACTTTTGACTGAAAGCAAGGACATTGCTTTGACAGAATTCAAACTTGAAGAGAAGACGGAACGGGTTTTGATTTCGGCGCTCATTGAAAATGTTATCAGCGAAAAGCGCTTGCTGCTCAGGCAAAGAAAAGGCATTGAGATTGTTTTTGAAGTCGCAGATGGCTGCTTTACAATCTTTTCAGAGCTTAATGCGCTCGAACTGACGCGCGCTTTGTCAAACCTTATTGATAATTCGATAGCGGCGCTTTTTGGTATGGGACGCATAACCATCGGGCTTAGTGCCGGTGGGGATACTGGTAAAAAGCAGTTTTTGATCACGATAAAAGACAATGGAGTTGGCATTCCGCCCGAGGTGATCGCTCAATTAGGCAAAAGCAAAATCACCGATGGCAAGCAAGAAGGACAAGGTTTGGGGTTTTACACTGCGTCAAAAACAATCAAAGCTTTTGGCGGGCAGATTGAAGTTGCCAGTGTGTATTGCGTGCCAGATGTTTCGGGTACCACGATCCGCATTACCCTGCCAAAATCAGAGCCACCGGCATGGTTCAGCTCAACGATCAATCTGTCGCAGGGCGATCTGGTGATTGTGCTTGATGATTCTCCGAGTGTGCATGATGTGTGGAAAAAGAAATTCAGCATAAGTGGCGTCAATCATTTGGTGAAGTTGCATTGTTTTTCGAGGTCTGCGGATTTTGAGACATTTATTGGCACGCTTGACGCGTCTGACTTGAGGCGCACCGTATTCTTGATGGATTATGAGCTTATTGGCGAGCAAAAGAACGGGCTTGATGTTATCGAAAGCTCCGGCATTGCTGAAAGAAGTTTTCTTGTTTCAAGCCGATGGTCAGAGCGCGACGTTTTATTCCGCGCCGAACGGATGGGCGTCAGGGTGATCCCCAAGGAAGTCCTGAACTACATAAAGATCGACATCATTGATGCGTCTGCTGGACTTACCGTGCTTATTGATGACAGCGAGCTGGTTGGCGACAACTGGAGCTTGATCGCTAAAAAGAAGAACAAGGATTTTTTGTATTTTAGATCGGTTGATGAATTTGCGGCGAAGGCACCTAAAATCCCCAGGTCGGCCGCAATTTATATCGACTCCGATCTCGGTGATGGCCGCCGGGGCGAAGTGGCCGCCAAGGGTATTTATGAGCAGGGCTTTTTGAATATTTCGCTTACAACAGGCCATTTACGGTCAGACTTCAAGGAATGTGCTTGGATACGGAATGTGATTGGGAAGAGGCCGCCGTTTTGATTTTGTATAAAATTCTATGTGGCTGTTGGCCTGCTTTCGTGTACTGGTGTTGCAGAAATATTTAGCTTCATGAGTGACATGTACTTCCCGTCCGGACTGTCGATCCGGTAGGTGCTTTTACGCTACGACGAGGGCTCACCCGACAGATCATAAATCATTATTAGCGTAGGGTTGATTCATGATTTCGCGAATCAAATCACTCTAAATAAGGCGGCGCGGCGGCGCGTTAAGTCTTGTGGTTGGGTGCTATGCGTAGTAAAAAATATTTATGAATATTACACAATGTCAGCAAATACTTTATGACACTATTTTTATTCGCAAGATATTACAGACAATTGGTGAGATTGGAATCGTTATTGGAATCATCGTAGTATTTCCATTTCTACACACTCCAGATGAAATTTCTAAGGTGAATGATTTTGCAGTAAGCATTGAGAAAGGGTATTCAACCGTTCATACTCAGTCTGAAAGTAAATTTCATGAGTCGGCCGCACCAAGCAGTGCGGGGATACCGAAGGTTGCGATTCAATAATACACGACGACTTTTCGACCAAGATCGGAATCGGCAAATGATTACCGAAAGCGGTTCAGTAGGTGTTGGTGACGCTGGCGGTTAGATATGCGTTGATAGCCCAATATTCATTAGTGATTTAAAAGTTTGTCGATGGCATCAAGTGTGTCCTTAATTGGGGTATAATAAAATCTTTGATTTTCATCGCAGTGTGTAACGTGACCAATTAATTTTTTGGGATTTGCAAGAAATACTGGTCCACCACTGAAGCCATGCGGGTCAAGTGGAAAATATAATCTTTTGAATGTCTTTGAACTGATGTTTTCATCATTAACCCATCGTATGGTTGGCTGGGTTATTTTTAATGACGAATTGTAACGTTTCGATTCAGTTATTGAAAGATAAGTGACTGAACGAAGATGGGCTTCGTGAACGTCTTCTTTTATATCCCACCCCTCCTGTATTTTTCGATGTCCATTGGGAAATCCATAAACATATACAGCACAATCGGGGTCAATAAAATTGGTCTGAACATCATCTGCGGTCAACATGTCTCTGTGCGGCAAACTAACATTGTCTTGAAGTTCAATAAATGCCATGTCAATTGTGTTTTGAGTTTCAATGTACCTATGAATGGCTCTATCTTGATAATTTTCACGCGAAAAGGACACATAAATAATATCGTCTATTTTATTTAGGATGTGATCACAGGAGACAACCAAGCGTTTTCCTCTAAAGTTCAACAGAAAACCCGTTCCTCCGACGTATTTTCCCGCCGTTTTTGCATACCCCCAGACCCCAACTGAATGGCGCGATAATTGCCACCGCATATCGCTCATCTCAAGCTTGATATTCATTTGTCACTCTGTGTCTCAATTCTTTTGTGATCTCAAATGTCATGTGCATTAATTAACGGTTCCTAGGTCACATGTCGATGATTTTGAGAATATTGGAAAATCGCGGCTAGCCTAATGATTCGACATCCGCATTTCATGTTTTTTACCCGCGACCAAGTCCCAAATTCTAAACAAATAGACTTTCTAGTTTGTTTATTTAAACTACAGAGCGCGTACCGCAAACGTGCATCTAATGGTTTCAGTAAGTTACAAAAATCACCGCCTTGGCACGGTGCTTGCTCTACTGCTCCAGCAACTGGAGGCAATAATGAAAACGAAAATAAAAAACTGGTTCTTAGAAATAATAAATTTTCTGGGCCGCTCGATGCAGGAAAATACTCTGCATGAGTCAGAAATCATCATCTCTCAATTCAAGTGGCTTATATGAGCATGCAAATAAACAGAATCTCATTAAGCGGCTGGATTTTGGATGACCCTTCCAAGGATCATGATTACGAATGCACGTTTCCAATGCTTCAGCATAAACACCACAAGTCTGTCAGTACAGCAGAGTTGGACACCTATAATGGCATTCTCATGCAGGTTGTTGTCCACCCCAACGCGGCTTCGATAAAATATTTGAAATCCTTGAAGCACGGACACCGGGTGACTGTTGAGGGGGCACTTTCAGTTCATCAGTTTGAAGATGGAATAAATATGATTGTCATACTTGCGTCCTCTGTGGAGCGATCCGAAACGCTGGAATCATTGAAATGCGCTGCGGAATGCACTGGCAAGGGAATTCTTGATTCAAAAGAAATGGTTGCTCATGAAATCACCAAATAGGCTTGCAAGCGCTGCCATCATACTTGCGTCACTGCTTGCTGCCGATCTATCCGGGGCATCAACCACGGTTTCGCTCTATAGTGGCGCCCCAGAGGGTGAACATCCGGCCCCTGTGGTTGTTGACAAGGTATCACTTAACGACCGGTACGTTGTAAAAGTCCGCAGTGCATCGGCGCTTGTTAATTACCCAGACCCGGAGCGTCCGGTAATTGTCGAGCGGGTTGTATCGAATGAAACAGGCGGCAAGGTTACCTGTCCTTGGTACTGGAACATGCACTGGATGTTCTGGCACAGGATCAACCTTGCGGAGCTTGGTGAATATGGAAAACGCGTTGATGCTCCTGCCACGCTGACCGTCAACGAAAAGGTATTCTGTGACGATGGCACTTGCACCGATTGGGATGGCAAGCCACTTAAGCCAGAGCGGCTTTTACATGGAAAGTACAAGCTTCGCCCCTATCTCACCACCGACGGGCAGGTTTTTGGTCTGCGGGCCGAATACCGCCCGACACCAGCCGATTATATAACGATTTCTTGTCAGGAGTTTGTAGTCGAGCGGATTTTTACGGACACTCATTATTTTGACAAGCTTCTTGTTGTTGACGATTTTCGCGAAGAAAAGCTGACCGATCTCGACGTGGATATGAGGAAAATATATCTCACGTTCGAAAACTCGCGCGGCGACAGGGCACATTGCGCCATAAGCAATCTATTTGAGGTAGCGCGGAGTAACGCCATTCGTGTTGCCGATCTACGGGATTGCGTCCTGCCAACAGGCAATGAGCTTACGATGTACGCGCAGTCACGCCTGATCCGGAAAGAAACGCGCCCATGCGGAAAACTGGTTGCAATGGGTGTTGAGCAGACAGACGGAAAATTTCTGCCAGATTGGAAGTCTGGTCAATATGAGTGCGACGGCAAAACTGACCGCGCACCGATAGAAAAACAATACTCATACGCCACTCGCGTAGAGATCGAATTTCTTGAACTACGAACCTTGGAGAATCAAAAATGAGACAGTTATTGATAATTATTGCTTGTACGATTTTTTGCATTGCGGGATGCAGCTTTTCAAAAAAAGCAGAAGACATTGCGCCCGGCAACCCTGCGGGTGGAAGTGGCTCTCCAACTGCGCAGCCCGCGCCAAATCCGGGGTCTGCTTTTAACCCCGTGGACGGCTGGATCACTGAAAAAGAATCAAACCTTGATCTTGCAGAGCTGACCACGGCACGCATGACACCTGCCGAACGCGAACGCACGAGAAACGAAGTTACCCGTAACAACATACTCTCGATGAACTCAAAGACTGGTTACAGCATTTATAAAGTTAGCGGGTCACAATATTTTGAAAAAAACGCGTTTATCATGCCAAAGGTGCTTGTAATCGGAAGCGCCGACGGCGGACGCGCAAGCCTGCGACAGTTGCCGGGCGGCAAGGTGGCGCTCACGATCCCGATAGCGCTTATTGATGGAAGTCAGCGGGAGCTGTCTTATTCGACCACAAGGATCAGAATACCTGAGAACCTGTATATCAACGAAGAGCGCCGGGCCGTCATACGCAAAGAACTGGTCGAGATGTTTGGCTACGAGCACGAGCTGTCGAGCCTTGGCACTTGTCCAAAAAAGATTGTTATTAAAATTGCGGGCGTTGATCACAATGTAACGCCCACCGTCTTTGGTGAGCCAAACAGTCCATCCGGCTGCCAGCCAAACCAACCCTTTACGGTTACCTTGCAAGGATCACGCAAATATATCGAACGGTTTTTATCTGACGACGTGTTTAACGGCGCGGCAGAAGTTGCAGCCATGTACGAAGTGGCTGGCAGTTTTGTAGACGAAATCCGGCTTTATATGCTCAAGACCGCGCCACACTATGCCAAGCTGAAATCAAAACTGGTTGTAGCAGGCGAAAAAGGTGAAGAACGAAAGGAAATTAGCGCGACTGACGCTGATCAGCTTCTTGGCGAATATACCGGAGCTGCACTTTCAAAATGGATTGGCAAGGAGCGGTTCTTTGACCGCGTGAAGAATACCGCCATTGCGCAGATGAAGCTTGTATACTTTGACGAAAAATCTGGAGCTAAGGGAATTACATACGCCCTTAAGGACGAAACAGCATTCAAGCCCTATGACGTGCCGGTCAAAGTGGTCAGCGAGAACCTTGGTCGGCAGGGAGAACTGTTTTATTCGTCGTCCATTATAAAACCGATCCTGAACTCCACAAATATCGCCATTCGCGGCGAAGAACGGCAAGACCTCTTAAAGCCCCCCGTAGGCGGTATTACGCAGAACGTTTTTACGGTAAATGACGGTGACGAATACGAACTCCAGCTTACGTCACTCGTGGTACACGAATACGAATTTAGCGACGAACTTACGCAGCCAAAAATACAGGACAAGGGACTTGTGTGTATCGACAAGCCCGGAGAGAGCCTTCCTGCGTGCCGCAAAATCAAGAATGAGTGCATTGAATATAAAAACTTTTGCAAGCGCCCAAAGATTGGATGCTTGAAGTTTGGCTTCAAATACGATTGCTGGACTGAATACAATTTTTCACCTCTTGGGTGCCTTGCGCTTGGACTTTTTGGCGGCTGTAAGGTTGAGCGAAAGTGCGGCGCCGTTCCTGATCCAACCCTATGCCTTGAAGTCGGCACTACTGGCTGCGAAGAATCTGGTGATTATTGCTCCCAAACGCATCAGATATGTGAACCTGGCTTTGACGAGCCACTTTGCAAAAATCAAATCACTGATCTTAAAATAACCCGGTACTTTAGTGCTCCAGCCCCCATCAACTATCGCGTTGTGAACGCACCTCTTGGCAATACGGATCAAGACGCAATTGGCGGCCTGACATTCAGATTTAAATGGCCAGATGGAAAGGTTGTTGATTGTCTTGCGCTTGCGCTCATGAAGGAAGTTGTCGGGCAGTCGATACGCTTCCGGGTGAAGAATAACAATTACTGCAAACCTTTTCCTGAAGGCTATACCGGCTCGCCGGTGCTTGCCATCGTCAATCGCATATCTTCCGAGCGGAAAGACATTCCGTGCGGGATCATGAACTTTTCGACGATTGAGGGAACAAAATACTACGGATGCAATGGATTCGGCGCCGTGGACCTCACACCAGATCAATACAGGGCGGGAGAACCGGTAAGGCCAACGAGCTTTAGCCGGAGTGCTCTCCACCTTACCTACTATCCGGTGGTGGATATAAACGGAATCCTCATATCACGCTCGGGGGCATTTACCTCGGGCGCAACACACGAAGACGAATGGAAGGAACTGAAATGAACACAAACCAAATCATAATCACGGGGAATCTTGGCGCGGCGCCGGAACTTCACAAGAAGTCCGATGAGTCAAAAGGCGTCGTGAGCTTCACGGTGGCCGAGAACGTTGCCCGGTTTAACGAAAAGACCAAGCAATACGAACAGACGCATACAAATTGGTTTCCGGTCAGGACGTTTGGAAGCCTCGGGGCACGCGTGCGCGCGGGTCTTAAAAAGGGCGACAGAGTGACTGTGGTCGGCAAGATGAAGACTTTTCATTACGAAAAGGCGGGCGGCATACAGGCGTATGGATTTGAAATCCTCGCCGATGACGTGACGCCAACAGGAATTTTACCAAAAGGAGAAAAACAAAATGATCCGGACAATTTTGAAGAATTTGGTCAAGGGAACGGTGGGGGTATTTAGTCGTGAAGGCGCAGGTACTCTCAAAAAATGCATGGTGTCTTGGCGTGGGAGCGGTGTTCATGGTGACGGCGCTCCTTATGGCAAGTGGCTGCGCGTCGATGTCGAACCGGACCAAAACAATCACCACGATGGTGATTGCCGGAGCGGGGGCCGGAGTGATGGGAGCACTCTTGGCCCCCAAGGAGGACAGCCGTCTGCCGCATGGATTGCTATGGGGAGCTTCGGCGGCTGCGAGTACTGGTATCATCGGACTTTTCGTCTTTGACGAAGAGGCCCGACGGAAAGAAGCGGAACTCAAGGCCGACAAAATCACAAAAGAACTTGCAGCTTACCGCGAAGAATCCGCACCAGAACTCGTTGCAACCAATCGGGCGGGGCTTGAAAAGCCCCTGCCCGTGCGGTTCAAGCACCTCGTCACACCGGGCGGATGGAGTCTGTTCAAGGTCGATCGATGGGTAACAAGCTCGGAAAACGAGCTTGTGCATCAGGACATGATTTTTAGATTCCATCAGCCACAACTTAATCCAAGTGCAAAACCCATAAATGAAGGAAGTACAAAATGAAAAACCATAAAAATATTATTATAAGCGGGGCGGCCTGTCTCGTCGCCGCGCTTTTGCTGCCGGAGCTTGCGCTTGCCGCGCGGGATCTCCAAGCATCGGCACAAAGCGCGGTGAACTATCTGACAATCATTGCAAAAGGGATGAGCTTATTCGGGATACTCGCAAGCGCAGTTCTTTATCAATTTCCGTCCGCAGCGCAGTTTGCAAAAAGCACGCTCGTCGGTGGCCTGATCGGCGCGGGACTCAGCTTTGCCGGGCCGAGCCTGCTTAATGCCATCAGAGCAGTATTCGGAGTTTGAAATGTTACACGGGGCAAGAACACTCAATCAACCGGCATCCATCTTCGGGCTTAACGCCTATGACCTGATAGGGAGCATCGGCGTTATGATTGTATCCGCCGAAACGCTTCGCCCTGTTGGGCTTGATTTTTTGTCCGTGGTGCTTGGCTCGTTGTCACTCGTCGCTATTATTCCAATCAGGCTGAAATACAGAAGAAGGATCATCCGGGACAGCGTTTTTTATTTTTTGGGCGGAAATATCGCAAAAGGGAGAAGGTCGCATGTGGCAAACGCCATTCAACGCAAGACTGCCTGAGCTGTCGCATACGGAAAAATGCGACGGCATGGATTTCTTTGTTACAACGGACGGACGCGTTGGCGCGGCTTTTACGTTACCAGTCGTTGATATTGAAGCAGACAACTTTGCCACCCGTCATGAATTTTTGTCCGGACTTATCTCGCGCCTGAAACCCGGCGTGAAGTTGAGATTTGTAAGCCAAAAACGTGCGCGGTTTGACTTTGAGCAGAAAAACACAAGGCAAGCGCATATTGCCTCGCTTGGCTGGACGGAGCACGAGTGCTTTTTGTTTATTGAAGGCGATCAGGCGCGGGGAATCAGCATAAGGGACTGGTGGCGCGGGTTGACTGACAGAACGCTTTTATCTGTTGCGCGTGAAGCCTCGCGTCTCAGGGAATGCGCCGATTTTGCCGGGGTCCGCGAGCTTGGCGGCAAGATGCTTGATGAAAAAAAGATTGCTGCGTTTTTTCCGCCGCAAAACCGCGATTATGTGGCTGGGCAGAGTGAAATTGACGATGGAACCGGCGTTATTGGCGTTTTACGGCTTTGGCGGCAGGGAACGCTTGGGTTTAACCGCGAAACGCTTGCCATATTGAACGATAGCATCCCGGCTCCATATGAAATTTGCGTCAGCATCAAGAAACTTAGTGATGTCCGGGCGCAGTACATCCTGCAACGAAAGCGCGGGCAGCTTGCGGCATCAAACGACACACTATCTGGGCGACAGTATGCAAACACGGACGAAATAACCGCGCAGACACTACAGGCCGGAAAAGGACTTGTCGAAATCGAGTGGCTTTTGATTCTAAGGCGCAAGGCCGAGGAAAATCTAAGAGCCGATCTGCACATTTCCGAGCGGGCGCTCTCTTCGATGGGTGACCTTTATATAGAAACAAAAGGCGTGCTGCCAAGCTATGCGGCCAGCATTCCGGGGGGAGCGCAGCACCATACATTCATGGAGCTTGACGATGTGGCGGCCTGTTACCTGCCGGTATTTTCGCGTGGCGA
>MEQJ01000059.1:10117-11623 GCA_001770165.1 Bdellovibrionales bacterium RIFOXYD1_FULL_53_11
CCTCTCCACAGGCGGGACGGGTCATTATATTCTTTTGATCTCTGGCGCAAAGGTTACGACGGGGCCAACTGCATCATCAATGGAAGGCGCGGCAAGGGAAAAAGCGTTCTTGCCAACCTGATCTCGACCGCCCTTCTTGATGATCCCCAAGTAAAACTCATCAAGGTTGATGTCGGCGGGTCTTATGTCAAAGAGTGCCAGCTTGCGGGCGGGAGGCATGTGCAGTTCAATCTATCCGAGCCATCCGGCCTCAATCCCTTTTCGGTTCTAAGCAAAACCGCATTTATTCAAGACGCTGCCGTGGTCTTGTCCGGGTTTTTGTCTACCCTGATTTTGGAAAACAGAGAACGCGAGCTTTCAAAAGAGATGCTTGGCGCGGTGGAGCGCATCGTGCTTTCCTATGCGGCTACAAAACCAAAAAAGCCGTCACTCACCCATTTTTTAACTCATGCGCAGGATATTCCAAGGCGGGGGTTACTTGATCGCTTCGGACCAAGCGGAGTATATTCAAATGTTCTCAAAGACACCCCGGACGGCGCAAAGATTCTTAACGACCGGTATGTGTATTTTAATTTCGAGCGCCTTCAAAACGCAGCAAACGAAGATTTTGCTCAGGCCGTCATGGCATCAGTCATTGCGTGCGTAAACATGGAAGTACTCAGAGCGGGAGACGCACGGCGCGGGGCGGATACCAAGGTGGTGTTTTTCGCAGACGAAACCCCGTTTTTTATCCAGAAAAACGGCCGGTTTTTCAAACTTACGACGGCAAATTTCAGAAAATTCGGGCATGCAACAGTCCTGATAGCCCAGACCACGAAGGATTTTGAATTACCAAAGGAAGACGGCACGACTGATTACGGCATCCTGATCAACAGCCCGATCAGGTTTTTATTTCAGGTGGACGACGAGGCAAAGAGCTTTGCCGAACGGTTTGGCCTCACGGTGGGGCAAATTTCAGAAATCCAGAACCTTTGCCGCACTGATAAATATCGAGAGGTGTTTTTACAGGACGAGCTTGGCGGGCGCGTTCTCCGCGTTGCGGTTACGCAAGAGGAATACTGGCGCGTTACGTCATCACGAGAGGATAACGAAAAGCTGCAAACACTTCTTAAAACCGTACCGGGACTCACGCTTCAGGAGGCAATCAGATGCATGTCTCGCGCATAACATCATTTTTACTGTTTGCCGGAACTGCGTTCGGCGGCAACGCATATGCAGTTGATCCCTTCACAGTGCTTGCGGCTGGGAGCGCAGCCGTGAGCCTTGTTGAATCAGTTGGGGGCACTGGCAAGGGAATTGGAGAAGTGCGAGAACTTTTTTCTGCCGCAGGAGAACTTGGAGATGAGATCATGCCGGATAACGGCAATGCGGATCAGTACCGGATAGCTCGCAAGATACAGGCAATTGAAACCGCCGCGCTCGAAGCCGGGTACACCAAGGATGAAGTCGATGAGATCATGGAAGGCTACCGGTCATCAAATCAGAACCTTACGCAGTCGATCAGGC
>MEQJ01000059.1:11633-15985 GCA_001770165.1 Bdellovibrionales bacterium RIFOXYD1_FULL_53_11
TTGCCGGTGTTGTTGCACTGACTGCCGGGCCGAAAGGCTTGTCGAATACCGCAGGACATGCGTCCGCCGTTGCGTCGGTGCAGGGGCAGAATCAGGAAAAGAAGCTCCTTGCCGACATCTATAGCCAGATGCTTCAAGACGGCCTTGATTCAAAGCAAAAGGAGATCGAAAAACAGCGCTCCGATCAGGAACAATACAAAAAGCTCAGAAAATATGTGTTTTCCATCGCTCCCAAGGGGAACGTAGGCCTTTTTCCAGTCGATAGCTCGCTTATCAACAGGGCTATTGAAGTTTACAAGGCTTACTACTGGGTACTGCTCACGCTTGTGACATCAATTTTTTTCTGTCGCATTGTATATTATCAATTCTCGTTTGCACCGGCTGAAAAATACGGCGACTTGGTACGGGATGTTTTTGTCTGCTACATGCTCATGATCGCGTTTCCGCATGTCTATACTTATATGGCCGACTGCTCGACTGCACTGGCGCAAAAGCTCGGGGAGATGCTGCACGTAACGGGCGCAGTGATTCCGGAAAAAATCCCGTTTGATAAGACCGGCATTAGCTGGTTTTTGAGACCGGAAGCGCTCCGGCTCATTATATATGCCGCCGTTCATACTGTTTTCAATCTCGCGCTCTCCATCATGATTGCGCTCGGGCCGATTGTCATTCTGGCCGGTACGATGATGAATTTCTCGGTCAGCATCACGGCATACTTTGTTCTTTTGCTCTTTATCTGGCTCTGGCCGGTTTTTTGGAATGTCCTCGGATACTTTGCAAATCTTCTTCATGGCTCTGGCGGTCTCAGCCTTGAGGGCATCGGGGCATACATAAGTTCCGTGATCACGTTTTTTGCCCAGCTATTTTCGCCCGCTGCAATCTACATGCTGGTCAAACGCACTGCCGGGGGCCAGGTCGTGAGCAAGGTGGGAAATGGAGCCGTAAACCACGTGAGATCATATCTTGATAGCGAAAAAAAGAACGGGTCGAAGCAGGAATCAAACAACAGGGCTTCGTCACGAGGAATGGCCAAGAGCGGGGGTCCGCTCGTTAATCATACGGCGGAAGACACTAAGCGCGCTGAAGAACGTGGGCGGGTTGGAATTCAAATTGGAAAGGAAAGGTTTGTAACATGATCAAGCTACCAGTAAGACCTTTTATAAAAATCGAATGGCTGAAAACACTTCTATTCATCGTGTGCCTAGCATGGGCCGTGATGGCTTCGGTTTGGGCGTATCGAAACAGGCCGGAGATCATTCTGGTCGGCCTTGATGAAGCCGGTACGCGCATAATCACATCGGCCAATGATCCGATATTATCAAAGGAACGTGTCAAATTTGTCAGGGAATTTTTAAGGGGCTACTACAATTATACTGCCGCCGATTATTCCGTAACCATCAGTCAGACCGGCGCACTCATGTCAGACCTGCTTTGGAAGTCGATGGAACCTGAGTTTTTGAAAACCACAGAACGGATGAAAACGTCTCCGATTACTCAAGACGGCGATCTCTTGGACCTGCGTGAAGTTGGTGAACAGGAATTTGAAGCCGATCTTGGGCTTCGCATCAAATCACGCCTTACAGAACGCAAGGTCAAGTACCGCGCCGTAATCAAGATCGGGCCACGCAAGCGCAGCGCCGAAAACCCTTATCCAATGGAGGTCACGGAAATCCATGAAACAGAAGTTGAATAAGACAGGTATGATTGGAGTTTTGTTGTTCGTTTTTTGCAGTGCCATTGCCGCAGACCGGCCATCGCGCATCAGCTCCCGGCTGGCCAATCTTGGCGAGGTTCACAAAATATTCCTCGCTCAAGGACTCGCGTCGATTGTGCAGCTTCCATACCCGGTGACAGAGGCGAAAGTCGGCAATCCTGATGAAGTACAAGTGCAGGTTTCAAAAACACTGCCGTCAGAGCTGACGCTGGTGCTGAGGCAAGCCGGAGCACAGCCCACAAACCTTATTGTCCGCTGCGGCGCACGGACGTTTGTGATGGATCTCATACCCTCACGCAAAACCCATCAAGACCTTGTCCGGATATCCGGGAGCTACGGAGCGCCGGAGATGGCTGACATGGGAGCGGTGCTTATTGATTCTAGCCAGCCTGTAACAAGTCGGAGCGCTGTGCAGAATGTCGGCAGCGACATGGTTCTAATCGATTCGAGCGCACACGAAAGCAGCGGCATCGAAAAGTTAAAGGGGTTAAAAAAATGAACCAGCTCACCATAACCACCATCGCCAGCCTCTTTCTTTGTCAGGTTTTGCATGCCGAGGTGCCAATAAAGAGAGGCGCTACCACATGCAAAAGTGCCGGTGAATGCTCGTTCCAGAAGGGTGCGGGACGATTGATGCCAGCAACAACCGAAACCATGACAGACAACCTAAAACTTCAACAGGGAGCCAGCCCTGCCAAGACGCGCAAGCAAAGCGTCGACAGAGCGGCTGGATATGTTGAATCAGGCAGCGGGAACCTTCCCGCCTATTATAATGGTGTGAGACATGCCGCGAGCGGTGACGCTGCGGTCGTGATTGTTCCAGAGAAGAGCTTTGGCGCACTCCTTCCGGGCCTTCGGGCCGGGGATATTCTTCAGGCTGAGATTGAACAATCAGTCAAGGCATCACCTTCCGTCCCAACGCCGATCCGCGCGCGGGTTACGGCAGGCAGGTTTCATGGAGCGTATGTGCTTGGCGTTGCGACGCTTGATAAGGAACTGAAACGCGTTCTTCTTGATTTCACAAAAATCAGAATACCGGGCACGAGTACGACCTATAACTTCAAGGGAACGGGGCTTGCGTTGAGCGGACAAGTCGGACTTGAAGGCGACCACCATACGCAAGAGGGAACATACTTTGCCGCCGAACTTGGCTCTGCTGCTGCGGCAGGTTACGTCGATGCAACCACGACGCGGAGCCAGTCAGTCATGGGCGGCTATCAGACCGAGCCGTCGGCATCGAACGCCGCCAAACAGGGCGCCGTAAACGCGCTATCAAAATCCGCCGAGCGGTTTGCTGAACGCGCCAGAACCGCTCCCGAATACACCGAGATCGAAGGCGGAAAATCGATTCAAATCATCCTGAATGAAAATCCGACGGAGGAAAACGGCGCATGAAAAACAGCAGCCATAAAGGCAAATCGGAACGACCAGCCAGAAGACCAGCTACCCGACCAGTGAGCTGGTCAGGGAACTGGTCAGCCCCCGCCCGCGAAGTAAATGATAAGACATCATATTTTGTTCCGTCTGCACCTCTACTAATTCCAGACCCCGCCCCCACAACGAAGTGTGAGCGGGGTCTGGAATTAGTAGAGGGAGATAGTTCAAAATTTCAAAAAATAATTATTTCAGGGCGGGGGCGGAGGAGTGTGGAACCAAAGTTGATTATACAAAAAAGGGATCGGGAATTGATGCGGGCTTGCTATGAGCAGCAGTTCTTGTTGGGTGAGCAAGTACTGAGATATTTCTTTTGCGAGGTTGATGAGCGGAATTGTTATCGTCGTATAAACAGGCTGGTCCGGTTTGGATATATTCGCTGGGTGATTGATCCAATGCTGGATCGAAAACGCCTGATCAGACTCACACCGCTTGGCTACCGGGTAGTGGAAGAAAACCTTGTTATTGAAGTCCCACAGACCAGAAAACCTGACATTCGCACTCTGAGACATGACGCGCATGTAACGTCCGTGAGATTCCGTCTTGCGGAGATATGGACCGGGAGCTGGCTGCCCGAAAAAGCAATCAAACAAGAAGACTTCCCGCGCGTGCCGGACGGGCTGTTTATTTTTCCAAGCGGTAAAAAGGTAGCCGTTGAAGTCGAGTGTACCGCAAAATCAAGAGCACGGTTTTTGAGGCTGCTTGAAGACTGGCGAAGGATCGACGTCAAGCTGGTGCTCTACATTACTACTGCGCAGTACGTGTTCCGCGTCATCCAAAAGTATTTATCTGACGGGCCGCAAAACGTCCCGTTTGCACTTGTCCGGTGGGAAGACCTGCAAAATGGTGAACCACCACCGGTCTGGACCTTGAACGGTCCGGTAAAAGTTTTCAACCGGAAGGAGTATTGACCGTTATGTACAAGAAAGTATTTCTGCCAAAACACACTTGCCACTTTCATGTCTTGGGCGGCATGGGGACCAATAAGCCAAAAATGCTGGGACATCTGCTCTATCAAGATCTGATGCAAATGCCGCGAGGGAGCGGCGCGCTGATAATCGACTCCAAAGGCGACAAGAAGATTTTGGATCGACTAAAACGGATTTGCCGAAGTGCAGGGACCAATAAAAACCAGAAGCCGGAAAACCGGCTTTTGAAATTACTCAAAACAATGACACGGGCATTTGCCCTGTCTCGAAAGGAC
>MEQJ01000060.1:0-1777 GCA_001770165.1 Bdellovibrionales bacterium RIFOXYD1_FULL_53_11
CGGCAAATTCACTGGCAGCGCAATCAAGCGCAAGAAACACGTCCTTGCCGGGCTTGTACCCCGCATCAGAGATGGCCTGCATGATCGCCGCAAGCACCTGTTCGTGCGCGCGCTCGCCTTCAAACACCGGGGCAAAACCGCCTTCATCCCCAACGCCGGTTGAAAGCCCCTTTGAATGAAGCAGTTTTTTGAGGTGGTGGAACACCTCGCTGCCCGCACGGAGTGCTTCAGAATATTTTTTAAAGCCCGCCGGCACGATCATGAACTCCTGTATGTCCAGACCGTTGTCGGCATGTTTGCCGCCGTTGAGGATGTTC
This sequence comes from Bdellovibrionales bacterium RIFOXYD1_FULL_53_11, assembly GCA_001770165.1. Lineage (GTDB taxonomy): Bacteria > Bdellovibrionota > UBA1018 > UBA1018 > UBA1018 > XYD1-FULL-53-11. The sequence continues at coordinate 318 of MEQJ01000060.1, forward strand.
ATCATCGGCACCGGAAGCGTGACGCCCTTGGAGCCAAACACGTCGGCGATCCATTTATAAAGCGGCATGCGTTTTGACCGGGCGCTGAGACGGGAAAACGCCATGCTCACCCCTAAAATCGCATTGGCACCAAGTTTTGATTTCGAAGGCGTGCCGTCAAGCTCGCAAAGCGTGTCGTCGAGAAGCGACTGCATCGCGAATTCGCGCCCAAGGATGGCAGGCGCGATCTTGTCGCGGACATTGCCGATGGCCTTGAGGACCCCCTTGCCCATGTAGCGTTTTTTATCTCCATCCCGAAGTTCAAGCGCCTCGCCCTCGCCGGTGGATGCGCCGGACGGAACAATGGCCCTGCCGACAAGCTGCTCGCCGGAACGCTTTGGATCGTCGGCAGCGAGTTCAACCTCCACTGTCGGAAACCCGCGAGAATCCAGCACTTCCCTGGCCACCACCCCCTTGATTTTCATCTGCGCCGCCATAGGCATAATTGTAACCCCAAAAAAGGGGTCCGCCAACTTTTCTACGCTACGGCAGCAAATTTGTCTTTTTTGAGCAGCTCGACATACCAATCGGGCGGCATGAATTTTTCACGCGGGAAAGGCAGGCGGTTGATTTCTATTTCGTGCATGAAAGAAGGGACATGGCCCGTAGCAACAAACTCGCCCACGATCTTCCCTTCCGCAGTACGACCTCTCTGAACAAATTTGAAGATATCCCTTATCTGATAACGGCCGATCTCATCGACCTCCGGAACGACCTCCGAAATATTCGTCACCTTGCGTGTTCCATCGTTCATGCGCTTGATCTGAATCACGAGATGCACGGCGGCGGCAATCTGCCGCCTTATCGCCGCAACCGGCACGTTGGTGTCACCCATCATCGCCAGGGTTTCGAGCCTCACGAGTGCGTCATAAGGGGTGTTGGCATGCGTGGTGCCCATCGAACCGCCATGCCCCGTGTTCATTGCCGTGATAAGATCAATCGCCTCGGGACCGCGCACCTCGCCGACGATGATGCGGTCCGGACGGAGACGGAGCGACGATCTGATAAGATCGCGTATCGTCACGGCACCCTTGCCGGTCGGGTCCGGAGCCTTGGTCTCGAAAAACACCACATGGTCCGTCTTGATCCTGAGTTCACTGGCGTCCTCGATGATCAGAAGCCGCTGCGTTCCCGGCACGCGCGAACCGATGATATTGAGAAGCGTCGTCTTGCCGGAGCCGGTGCCACCCGAAACAATTATGTTCTTTGCAAGATAGACGCAGACGTCCAAAAATCTTGCCGCATCCTTCGAAATGGTTCCACGGTTTATAATGTCGACAAACGACGGGGTAACGCTTGAAAATTTGCGGATTGAAAGCGTCGTGCCCTTTCGCGAACAGGGCGGCAGCACGGCATGAACGCGCGAACCGTCCGGAAGGCGCGCATCGAGCGTCGGGTTTTCTTCGTCTATGCGGCGACCG
>MEQJ01000060.1:1793-2381 GCA_001770165.1 Bdellovibrionales bacterium RIFOXYD1_FULL_53_11
TTCTTACCGCAGCCTGCAGCGCCTGCTCGTCCTTGAATCTGGCGTCCGTCATTTCGAGAAGACCCTTACGCTCGATAAACACTTCCATCGGTCCGTTAACAAGCACCTCGGTGACGGAGTTGTCGTCGAGGTATTGTTTTACGGGTCCGAGAAATGTTGCTACCGAATCCTCAAAAACGCCCACTCTTCAATTCCTCCCGCGCCGCTCAGGGATCAAGACTAGAAGTGAGTTCCTTGACCACCATTGTCCCTTCCATTCCATTCACCGGACAGTAGAACCTGTATTTGCCCGGCTGGTTCGGAGTAAACGTGATTTCTTCAATCCGCTGCGCGCGCACCTGTTTGCGCACCTGGAACGAGTCCATCATCACGCAAAGGGTGTTCTTGGACGCACCGGTCACAAACATGCGCACCGGCACGTCGCGTGCGACAAAAAACACTTTCGGAAAAAATCCGAGATCGCTTGCAATGACCGCGACCTCCTGCACGCCCTTGATGCCGGTTACGGCCTTTCCGATGTCACCGCGAGGATCGGCTTTGGTCTGTTCTACGGTTGCCGGAGCCGTGGTTGGAACCACCGGCTTGTCC
>MEQJ01000060.1:2411-3697 GCA_001770165.1 Bdellovibrionales bacterium RIFOXYD1_FULL_53_11
GCAGGCGCCCGGCCGAAAAATGATTCCGGATATTTTTCTTCATACACATCCGGATTTTTGGGCGGTGGCGGCACCAGAAGCACCGTATCGGCCAGCGCACCACCTGCCATCATGATTGCCCCAAACATCCCCAAGCCCATATTGCGGATCACCCTGTCCATAGCTCCGCTCCTTTTCAATACACTCATCGGAACATCCACGGAGAATAAAAGGCGGCCAGTGCTTCGGCCCGGAGCTGCGTCAATAAATTGTCACATTTCGTAGAGCGAATTGAGAATTATGATCTCGACCCTGCGATTGGCGGCCCGCCCCCACTCATTGGCGTTGTCGGTAAGCGGCCGGTGATGCGAATACCCGGCTATTCCGATGCGTCTCGGGTCCATTTCGAGCCGCTTGAGCCAGTAACGGGCAACCCACGATGCCCGGGCCGCTGACAAATCCCAGTCACTCGCATAGCCTTCGGTATTGGATTCTGAAGGGTCCGAATGCCCTTCGATGCGCACAATCCTTTTTGTCTTGGCAACAATACGCCCGATGCGGTCCAGGATCGGCCTGAGATCCGGACGCACTTCAATCGCGCCCTGTTCAAAAAAGTCCTTGGCCGCCAGCCGCACCACCAGTCCGCGGCTGTCAAACTGCATCTGCATTTTTTCAGAAAGATCCGTAACGCCCAGCTCAAGGCTGATTGTTTCTTCGAGCAGATCGCGCATCTCCTGCAACTGGGGGTCCGGGTCCGCCGACGTATTTGATTTTCCGGCCGGCAGATTATGAGTCCTGCCGCCCGAAGTGTCGATATCCTCGAAGGCATTCGGCGAGTCCCCCCCCGCCTTTCCGCCAAGATCGATCATGCCAACGGGTCCGGCCGCCGCAAAAGCCGCGCGGATGCTGGCCGACACCTTCTTGAACTTTGAAATATCCGATTGCGAGATGGCATACATGATGACGAAAAACGCGAACAGCAGCGTGATGAAATCCGCGTAGGACACCAGCCAGCGTTCGAGGTTGACATGTTCGGGGTGTTTTTTCTTCATCGCCTGTCCGAACCCTCACCCTTCCTTCTTGGCGCCATGGTCGTCGCCGCGGCGCAGATGCTCTTCAACGTAAACCTCAAGTTTCTCCTGCAGGAAGTGCGGGTTCAAGCCCTCCTGGATGCCCACCACCCCGAGCTTCACAACCTCCTTGGTCAGGGCGGTCTGCTGCGCCTTGCGCTTGAGCTTCGTGCCGAACGGCATGAGAATCAGGTTTGCCGATCCCACGCCGTAAACCGTCGCGACGAAGGCGACCGC
>MEQJ01000060.1:3741-13586 GCA_001770165.1 Bdellovibrionales bacterium RIFOXYD1_FULL_53_11
TGGGCTCGAAGCCGTCGATCACGTACTTGATGGATTTCTTGAAAAGCGGATTCTGGATTGAATCCCTCTGGCCTTCCACCGCGAGCACGCCTTCCTTGCGGGCGATTGTTGCAATCTTGATTATCTCGTCAATCACCGGACGCACATCCATGTTGACGGTTTTGAAAATCATCGGAAGGTTTGCAAACGCCCTTTTGATATCCTGCGGCGGATACGAAACAAGCATGGCGCCGAAAGTGCCGCCGAACACGATGATGGCCGCCGTGCCCTGCATGATCTGTCCGACGTGGCCGCCCTCAAGAACCTGCCCGCCGACAATACCGGCAAACCCCATTAATATTCCGATTATGGAAAATATGTCCATCGTCTAACCATCCCTTCGACTGCCGCCGTTTTGCGCCGTAATTGCATCAAGCGGCTCCTGATAAAGTCTTTTGCGGTACTGGATTGTCTTTTGCACGACTTCTTCCACGCTGTCGCGCACCATGATTTTCTCGCCGCCCACCAGCGTGATGATCGTGTCCGGAGAGGACTCGATAAACCTGATAAGCTCGCAATTCATGACAAAGCTCTTTCCGTTGAGCCTGCTAACCTCGATCAACACGGCCGCCTTTCCATTTGCTGCACCTTATTTTTAGTGTAACCTGAGTAGCGGGGGAGTCAAATGAGTCTCGGCGAAAGCAAACCGGTCATTCATGTGGCGGGAGTCGGCATCCGGGGAACCAGGGCGGGTGTTTTCGTCAGGCTGGCCGCCCTCTTGGTCGACCTGAGTTGCACGGCCGCTCTTTTTGCGTCCGCCTGGTGGCTCTGGCACAGCTTTTTTTCCATTCCGGTGAACTTGTACTCATATCTTGCCGCCGCCACCGTGCTATCAGTCGGCCTGTGGCTTGCCATGAAGCGCCTGTTTTCGGCCAGCACCGGCCAGCTCCTCTGGAGGCTGACGGTCACCGGGACAAAATGCGTGTACAATGAAAAACCGGGTCCTGCCTTCACCGTTGTTGCCAGCTTTTTGACGCTCCTCATGGCTGCCGCTTCGGCGCTTTTCGCCAGATCCGCCATCTTCGACCATCCGTTTGTCATCCGGGCCGCCACAAAACCGCTTGCGCCTTTTGTCCCGGAGGAGGTGGCCGGTACCGCCACCTGGGGCGTCACGCCGTTTTATTATGCCATCGGGGCCTGGCCGAAAGTGTACGCCGGAAAGGCGGTTCTTTACGAACTGCCTTATGAAAAAGGTCCGCCGCACCAGTTCGTGGGACACATCATTGCAAGATGGGATATGCCGGGCACAAGACTTGTCATCGAAGGACCGCGTTCGCCGGAGCAGAAAAACAGATTCGCTCCCGGCTTGTTCCGCCGCACAATCAAGGATTGTCTCATGTCACCGTTCGGAGCCGGTACCGGAATCGCACGTTGCATGAAGCTGCGTGAACATTCCATCGGGCGGCATATCCGCGAGATGCGCGAGCACACCGGCTCAAACGGCCTTTCAATTGAATGGTTTGTGGTGAGCAACCCCGCAATCCCCGACAGCGAGCAGCCGCAGGGCATCCGTCTCCAGGCGGCGGGCCGGACGCATTCCGAAGAACGCTTTGTTTTCATCTCAAACGGCGGCAACCACCAGGCCTTCATTCTTGAACGCCCCGTTCAGGAAGCCGGCATCCGAAGTGTTGCTTCAGGGGTGTTTGAACAGGCCATCAGAAGCCAGCGGGTGTCTGACGATCTTGCAAAGGGCAAAGCCTGGGCCGACCGCGCGCTCGCGACGGTCAAACTCGCCCAGCCGGGAGCCGTCTCCGGCGGCCCGGCCGGTCAGCAGGACTTCATTGCCACCACCTCCGAAGCGCTCGGCGCGCTGATGTCCAAGATTTCCGTCGATCCGAAATCCTTCGATGCCTTTTACCATCTGGCCGGGACCGCCTCGGTGCTGGCAAAGGGGGCGCATGCAGCCAACAACTCCGACTGGAGCGCGGTGGCCAAGCCGCTTGTCCAGAGTGCGCTGCACTACGCGCGCGACATCGCCCCGGAAGACGTCCGCATGGCCCGGCTCAACAACCTCTGGCTTGAAATCCGCAACTACTGAATGTTATCCTGATCCCATGGAAACACGGGAACAAGCCATCTCCAAGCTGACCTCCCTGCTGGCAAACAACGCGGTTTTTGCCATCCTGTTCGGTTCGGCCAGGGAAAACAGGCTGGGCGCGGAAAGCGACATTGACGTAGGGATTTTCCTGAAAAAGCCGCCCGAAAACGCCAAAAAAAAGCTTGAGTTCCTCTCGCGGCTTTCGCGCAACTTCTCGCGGGACCTGGACACCGTAATCCTGAACACAAGCGACGTGATAATTACAGCGCAGATACTTGCAAACGGCGAAGTCATACTGAACAACAATCCACATGCGCTTATAGCCTTCAAGTCAAGGAAGATTTCGGAATATATTGACTTCAAACGCTCCAGAAAAATCATTGAGGACCGTCTCGTGAAAGGAATCAAGAATGCTTGAAAAGGACGTCATCCTGTCAAAAATCTCCATCGTGCAGAATTGTCTCAAAACCATCCGAAAAATCACAAATGGAGACGGAAGCAGGCTTGAGGACCCCATCAACCAGGATGTCTTCGTGCTCAATCTGCAACGTGCGGCACAAGCCTGCATCGACATCGCCCACACCATCATAGCCGAAAAAAACCTGAAGCTTCCCGCATCCTACAAGGAATCATTTGAAATACTTGCCCGCGAAAACATCATTCCCCGTGAATCCGCCGCACAGATGAAAAAGATGGCCGGATTCAGGAACATTGCCGTTCATGATTATGAACAGCTTGACGTGAACATCCTCAAGTCCATACTGGCAAACAACCTCACCGATCTGGAGGTGTTCTGCTCGCATATCTTTTCAGCACTCAACTGAATCTGATCAACGATTTTTCGTAAAAATCCGGCGCAACGAAGCCCAGCAGATTGATGAATGAAGCGGTGATGTTGCCCACGCCGGGTTCGGCCACCACGGAAGCATCGACCGTGTACTCGCCCCGAAGGCCGGGGTCGACCACCAAAAACGGCACGGGATTAAGTGAATGGCTTGTGACCACCTTGCCCTTCTTGTCGAGCTTTTCTTCCACATTGCCGTGATCCGCCGAGATCACAAGCAGCCCGCCAAGGGCGGCCGTCTCGTCCACAACACGCTTCATGCATGCATCAAGCGCGCGCATGGCCTTGATGCATGATTCAATATTGCCGGTGTGCCCGACCATGTCACCGTTTGCGAAGTTCACGCGCAGATAGCGGTACTGGCCGCTCTTTATCGCCGCAACAAGCCGGTCGGTCACTTCAAATATCTTCATCTCGGGCTGCGCTTCGATGGTCTCGCTCGGCAGCGATCTGATCTCCTCGTATTTTTCCATTTTTTCATCGATATAACCCGAACGGTTCCCATTCCAGAAATAGGTAACGTGTCCGAACTTGTGCGTCTCGGCGACAGCATAGCTTTTCACACCAGATGCGCACAGATACTGCGCCGACACGTTCTGGATCGAAGGCGGAGGCACAAGAAAATCAGGCGGCAGACGGGCTTCGGCGTCGTATTCAAGAAGCCCTGCGTATTTTACACGAGGAGGAGCCTTGCCGCGATCAAAGCCCTTGAAGTCCTTTTTGAGAAAGGCCTCGGAAATCTCGATCGCCCTGTCGCCACGGAAATTGAAATTTATCACCGCGTCGCCGTCTTCCATCCTGCCGACGGGATTTCCGGCGCCATCGACTATCACAAACGGCGGAGTGAACTGGTCCTGTTTGTCGGGGTAAACACGCCGCGCCGTCTCAACCGCCTCCCGTGCGCTTGTAAAATACCCCTTGTACTGCGAAGTGATCTCTTCATCGAGGATTTTGCCGTATACATGCGCGTAATACCCGCGCTTTACAACGCCCCAGTCCGAGTAATACCGGTCCATGGTTACATACATGCGTCCGCCGCCCGAGGCGATGCGCGCGTCGGCGCCCGCGCGCGACAGCTCCGCAAGTTTTGCCTCAAGCTTTTCAAGGTATGCAAGTCCCGAGTCCGGCGGCACGTCGCGGCCGTCCAAGAGCGGATGCACGCGGATTTTTTTGATGCCGGCGCCCGCCGCACGGTCAAGAAGCGCAAAAAGCTGCGTCGTATTCGAATGCACATTGCCGTCCGAAAGCAGGCCGAAGAAATGCGCCGTTTTTCCGGCTCGCGCCGTCTCCTCAATGCATTTTTTCCATGACGGCGTTTTGAGTATCTCGCCGCTTTCAATCGAGGCATTCACCCGCTTGGCACCCTGCGCCACCACCTGCCCACCCCCGATCGCGTTGTGGCCAACCTCGGAATTGCCCATGTCTTCCTTGCTGGGCAACCCGACCCACGGGCCATGCGCCCTGAGTTCGGCGTAGAGCTTCCGGGCTTTCGCCTCCTCGATCATGCGATTGATGTTAACCGGATTGGCAAGATGGAACGCATCACCCTTGTCCTTCTTCCCGATCCCCACTCCATCCATGATCACCAGCACGAGCGGACCCGGACGTCCGCCGAAACCAGTCAGCTTTTTCAATTTATAGTCCATGGAGATATTGTAACCGCCAATTGAAGGGTTGACACTGAAAAGCCGCAAACAGCCCTGACGCGACGCCAAACAGAATATGCTGGACGCACGGTTTTGCGTTTGTGCGCGGCTGAATGACGCGCTTCTCAACCAAAAGGTGGTGACCACCTTTTGGTTATATTATCCCGTCGCCCTCGGCAAACTTCTGGTACATCCTCAGCCGCTGCTTGCATTCTTCCTCAAGCCGCTTCTGGAGCTTCGTAGCCTCCTCCGGATTGGATTGCATGAGTGTCCTGTACCTGACCTCGCCCTTGAGAAAATCGCTTAAAGGAAGCGTAGGTTCCTTGCAGTCAAGCTGGAACGGATTCTTGCCCTCGGCCCGGCGCCTCGGATCATAACGGAAGATCGGCCAGTAGCCGCTCTCCACCGCACGATTCATCTCTTCCATGCTCTTGCCCATCCCGGCGCTGATGCCGTGGTTGATGCAGGAAGCATAAGCGATGATGATCGACGGGCCCGGGAAGCTTTCGGCCTCGACAAATGCCTTCACGGCCTGTTGCATCTTGGCCCCAAGCGCAACCTGCGCGACATAGACGTAGCCGTAGTTCATCGCCATGATGGCGAGATTTTTCTTGCTCGTCTTCTTGCCGCTTGCCGCAAATTTCGCGACTGCGCCGGTTGGCGACGCCTTGGAACTCTGGCCGCCGGTGTTTGAATACACCTCGGTGTCGAGCACCAGCATGTTGACGTCGTGATTCATCGCCAGCACGTGGTCAAGACCGCCGTAGCCGATGTCATACGCCCAGCCGTCGCCACCGATGATCCACACGGATTTTTTGCTGAAAAGATCGCGCATCTCCATCAAATGTTCGAGCTGCTGGTTGCCGCGGGCTTCTTTTGAAAGCGCCGCCGCGAGCCGGTCACCCGCTTCAAGCGACTTGTCGCCGTCATGCATGACGCTCTTCCAGTCCGTGAGGGCCTGCTTGACAGCGCCGCTCACCGAGCCGTCCTGCAGGGCCTTGTCGACCTGGAGCGCGAGATACTCGCGCCGCTGCAGATAGGCAAGCTGCATTCCGAACCCGTACTCGGCGTTGTCCTCGAACAGGCTGTTTGCCCACGCCGGGCCGCGCCCGTGATCGTCCACCGGATATGGCGTTGAAGGACAGGTGCCGCCGTAAATCGACGAGCAGCCCGTGGCATTGGCGACAATCATGCGATTGCCGGCAACCTGCGTGGCCAGTTTTACATACGGGGTCTCGCCGCAGCCCGCGCACGCGCCCGAAAATTCAAACAGCGGCTTGCGGAACTGGACGCCCTTGATTGTTGTCTTGTCCATCAAGTTGTCTATCGTGGGGAGCCCCTCGGAAAACTTCTCGTTGACCATCTCGACTTCGCGCCGTTCATGAAGCGGCTTGAACACCAGCGCACGCTTGTCAGGCTTGGTCGGACAAACATCGCCGCAGTTGCCGCAGCCCGTGCAATCCAGCACATAGGGCTGGATCCGGTACTTGTATCCCTTGAGCGGCGTACCCTTGCCGTCGGCCGTGATAAAACTTGACGGGGCGTTTTGCAGATCCTCCGGTTTGAACACCCGCGCCCTGATCGCCGCATGCGGACACACGAGCGAGCACTGGTTGCACTGAATGCAATTCTCGGCAACCCAGACCGGCACCTCGACGGCGATGCCGCGCTTTTCGTAACGCGTCGTGCCCGCCGGAAATGCGCCATCAGGCGAACCGCCCTGGTAACTGCCGTCAAGCGCCCCGGCAAAAGCACTGACCGGCACCGTATCGCCCTTTTGCAGAAGAATCGGGCGCATGACCTCACTGACGAATTTGGGCTCGTCACGATGCTGCAGCTTTTCGAGCGGGGCATCGGCCCAGGAGGCCGGAACCTTGATCTCCCGCATGGCCGCACGCGCCGCGTCGACGCTTGCATTGTTCATGTCTATGATCTTCTGGCCCTTGGAGCCGTAGGTCTTCTTGATCTCCTCCTTGAGGAACTTGATCGCGTCTTCTATCGGGATGACGTTTGCCGTCGCAAAAAACACCGTCTGCATCAGCATGTTGATGCGGTTGCCAAGACCGATTTCGCGGGCGATCTTGAGCGCGTCAATGGTGTAGAATCTCGCCTTTTTGGCTGCAAGCGTTCGTTTCCAGGAGCCCGGAAGCTGCTGTTCGAGTTCTTTTTCGTCCCACATGCAATTGAGCACGAACGTCGCGCCCGGCTTGAGATCCGCAAGGATGTCATAAACGCCGACATAGGACTGGTTGTGGCAGGCTACGTAATCGGCCATCGAAACCAGATACGAACTCTTGATCGGCTCCTTGCCGAACCTGAGATGAGATACCGTGATGCCTCCGGATTTTTTGGAATCATACACGAAGTATCCTTGAGCGTACTGGCTGGTCTTGTTGCCGATGATCTTGATCGCCGACTTGTTGGCGCCCACCGTGCCGTCAGAGCCAAGGCCCCAGAACTTGCAGCTCACCGTGCCCTTTGACGTGATATCCAGCGGCTCACCGGGTTTGAGTGACAAGTGATAGACATCATCGTTGATCCCGACAGTAAAGCGATCCTTGGTCTGACCCGACTTCATATTGTCGTAAACGGCCTTGACCATTGTCGGCGTGAACTCCTTGGAGCTGATGCCATAGCGTCCGGCATAAAGCTTCGGCTGCATGCCCTCTTCAAAACAGGTGGCCGCAATATCAAGATACAAAGGATCGGCGAGCGCGCCGGATTCCTTGGTGCGGTCAAGCACGGTGATTTTTTTGGCCGATTTCGGCAGCACGCGGAGCAGATGCTCTTTTGACCACGGCCGGTAGAGCCGGACCTTGAGCAACCCCACCTTTTCACCCTTGCCAGTGAGGTAATGCACGGTCTCGTCGGCGGCTTCGGCGCCGCTGCCCATCATGATGACAACATGCTCGGCATCGGGCGCGCCGACGTAGTCAAAAAGCTGGTAGCTCCTGCCGACAAGCCGACCTACCTGCTTCATTGCCTCTTCGACGATCCCGGGAGTTGCCGTGTAGTATTTGTTGGCGGCTTCGCGCGCCTGGAAAAAGTGATCGGGATTCTGCGCTGTTCCGCGAAGATGAGGATGATCGGGATTAAGGGCCCGGCGGCGGAACGCCTTGATGTCGTCCCACGGCGCAAGCGTCTTGAAATCCTCGTAATCGTTTATTTCAACCTTCTGAATTTCATTCGAAGTGCGGAAGCCGTCAAAATAATGGAGGAACGGGATTTTGCTCTTGAGCGTCGCGATATGGCTCACCAGCGCGAGATCGTGGACTTCCTGGACGGACCCCGCCGCAATCATTGCAAAACCCGTATTGCGGCAACCCATGACGTCGGTGTGGTCGCCGAAAATCGAAAGCGCGTGTGATGCCACCGCACGGGCCGAAACATGGAATACGCAGGGGCTGAGTTCGCCCGCCAGTTTGTGCATGTTCGGAATCATGAGCAGCAGGCCCTGTGAGCAGGTGAAGGTTGTTGTGAGGGCGCCAGCCGACGCCGCGCCGTGCACGCCGCCCGCGGCGCCGCCTTCGGACTGCATTTCAACAACGCAGAGTTTCTGGCCGAACATGTTGAGCCGGCCCTCGGCCGACCAGGCATCCGCCAGCTCGCCCATGGTGGACGACGGCGTGATCGGAAAAATCGTTGCCACGTCGCTGAATGCATAAGCCACATGTGCCGCAGCCGTGTTGCCGTCAATGGTGACGAATTTCTTAGCCATTATTATCTCCTCACGTTGTTGTTAATGGATTTCAGCTTATAACGTTATCAAACCCGGCGCTTTGGCGTCAACGAAAGATAATTTTCTGTTGCATTTGCCACCATGCGATGCATTAAAGTAATATATGCGATCCCGTAGCTCAGTCGGATAGAGCAACTGCCTTCTAAGCAGTAGGTCGGTGGTTCGAGCCCACTCGGGATCGCCATTCCTGATATGGCCATTTCTGAATAAAACGGTAAAAATTGGAAATCACGAGCTAATCGATTCAAGCAGTTGGAAGCGAGTCGCAGCTCCGATATTTCCCGATCTGTCGCTACATTTCGGGAGTTTCCTACTTTTTACCTACAATCTTCCTACTGACCGGGCTGCCCAAAAATATTTTTGCAGTAACGGAAGGGGGATCAGATGCCAGAACAAACAAGACCACCATAAACCATAAAAGCAAAAAAGCCCGGCGGTATTCCCGTCGGGCTTGAATCTTTTTCCAACCTGTCAGTGCTCTAGTTTGGACGACCTGATCACTGACTCGATTTTAACCGAAATCGCTTTCGCGGTTTCTGGCATGTGCATCTCCATAATTAAATAGATGCGTGCCTGCTGTCAACTGGAGAAAAATAATTATGCATTCATCGCAATCAACAATTTTAGCGGTGGCCACGCAAAAGGGTGGCACGGGAAAATCAACCACAGCAGTAAACCTGGCCCACGCGTTTGCCCTGAGCGGCAAAAAAATACTTGTCGTGGACATGGACCCGCAGGGCAATGCTTCCAATTCCCTCGGGTTCAAGACCAAGGACCAAGGCATAAGCATAGCTGATCTTATCTGGGACAAGTCTGTCCCCGTTCAATCGGCAATCAACAAGCGAACCGGGATGGACGTCATTATCGCAAACACCAACCTTGCGCGTGTCGAGCGCGGCATGCTGACCATGGTAAACTCGGAACTCAGGCTTGCGCAAAGACTGCGCGAAGTCCGTAGCGCCTATGATTACATCATCATCGACAGCACCCCGAGCTACGGCCCGCTTCTTAATTCGGTTTTGAATGTCGCCGATCAATTGGTCGTCCCCGTCGATTCAAATTACTTCGCGCTCATGGGGATTCAAAAACTCCTCGGTGAAGTCGAAGAAATCCGGATAACCAACCCTGCAATCAACGTGCTTGGCTACCTCATGACCATGGTGGACCGCACGATCATATGCAGCCAGACAACAGAAGCGGTCATACAAAATTTCGGGGCTGCGACTTTTGACACAAAAATCAGGCGGTCGGTTGCCTTCCGCGAGGCCCCAACGCTTGGCCAGACAGTGTTTGAATACGCTCCGGGATCGGCAGCAGCCGGGGATTACTCCAAACTATCGGTTGAGATAGAAGGCCGGATTCGAGCGCTACGCGCACAAGCCCCAAGCACCATCGGGGGTGCGCTATGACAACCATCGCCCAAAACCCAACTCAGGCGCCCCACAACAAGAAGGCCCTGCTCCACAACAACCTCTCAAACCTCAATATAAACCAGATCGTCAAGCCTGCCCGGACAATAGCGGATACATCCGTCTATAA
>MEQJ01000061.1:0-6596 GCA_001770165.1 Bdellovibrionales bacterium RIFOXYD1_FULL_53_11
ATGCTCTGTTCTTATTCTCGCAAATGCTCTGTTCTTATTCTCGCAAGAAAAACTACTCCGGTCAGAAAACAGCCCCGGCTCATGGCCCCAGCCGTTCTTCCGTTTTTGGCCCAGTTTGAAACTGCCGCTTCCAATCGGGCCACCAACACGATTTTCTTTATGAATATGCGCGCCGGAAACTCACGGCGGCGGGGCTATCTGCTTTCTTCAAGGTACTGTTTCAACAGTTCCGCCAGGGGAATGATGTCCTCGTCGCATTGTGCGGTTTCAAGTGCTTTGAAATACTTTTCTCGGTCGTCGATACGAATGGTAATCCAGGGGATGCCGGAGGTGCATAATACGTGGTTCATCAGGAAGCGTGCAGCGCGGCCATTGCCGTCAGGATAGGGATGGATGGTGACGAATCCGTAATGGGTGAGCAGTGCGCGGACCATTGAATTTTCAATTCCATTTGCTTCCTCCACCAAGCATCTCATCAGGTCGCCGACTTTTTCGTGGTTTGGCGGGACATGCCGGGAGTTGCGGATATATACGGCAGTGTTCCTGTAGCTTGTGAGCTGGTCTCTCCTGATCAGTCCTGCATCAAGCGACGGGGAGAAGAGGTGTGCGTAGATTTCGCGTATTGTGGATTCCGTAAGGGGGGTGTCGGACCTGAAATTGTCCGAAACGAGCTGTAATACGAATTTGTGGGCATCCAGGTATCCCTTGAGCGCCATTTTCCGGTGAATCTCTTCGTGGTTTGCTCCGGTTGTGCTGGTCTCCCGGCCTTCCATGAGCAGCTGGATTTCCTCACGGGTGACTGCATAGCCTTCAATGGTCGAAGAATGGTATGTGTCGTATTTTTTTGTCTGCTCGGCATGGGACAGGATCTTCTTCAGGTTCCATTCCGGGATTTTGATTTTTTTCATGCAATCGAGCGCACGATCGCGGTAGATGCGCAACTGGTCCCTGAACCGTATTTCATGAACCGGATCGGACATTCTTCTGCTTTTGGCTACGGATTCCGGCAGGGAATATTTCAGGATCTGGGATTTTCCGGGCGGGGAATAGCTTGTTGTGATCCTGACGGCGCCCAGAACAAGTTTGGCTTCTGCATGTTTTCCGACCTGCTTGAAAAGCGTTGCGAGCCGCCGGAATACTATGGGGCGGCTTTTCTGCAGGAGAAGCGTCCTGAGTAGTTCATGGTCAAAATCCACTGCCTTCAGGAATGCGCTGATGATCTGGGGATGATCGCGCAGGTGCAGTGGTCTCAGGTGCACCAGCAGGCTTTCGGGTGATTCAATTGCCGGCCCGTTTCTGACTGTATCCGTGTTTTTGAAGAAGGCCGGTTGTTTTTCCAGGATCAACGTGGATATCCCGTGGATGTCTATGCGAGTGCTCGAACTTTTTGTGATGATGCTGATTTCGTACGGGATGCTTTTGTCGCCAAGATGAAATTTGATGGCGGTTATTCCGTTGATTGAATACGGGGCATATGGTTTCAGGATGCATGATACGATTTCCCAGAAGTGGGAACGTATGAGAACTGGAAGTTCGGCGCCAGGTTTTCCAAGAACAATCGCATCCCTGCGGATTTCATGGGCCAAGCCAAGGGATAGAAGAATATCTTTGAACCATTTGTCAGGCAGTTCCTCCGTTCTCCATGCCGGATGTTCGTTTACGTGATTGCCCCACCATTTCTTGACTGCTTGTATCCGGTCAGAAGGCATAATAAACTCCTATAAAATACCGTATGTTTCTCCTATAAAAGTATACTATGAAAATAGCCTATAGTGAATATATTAGATATGACAGTATAATTGGCTGAATTTCCTATAAAAAACCGTATGACGAATGGAAGATATTATAGCGCGCGAAGGAGGATGGTTTCTCCCCCTTGGTGATAGCTTGTTGAGCAAAGAGAGCCGTAGTATACACGGCGCTTCATCCGGCGAGGCCTTGCGCGGACCGAACCGCCCGAATGGCCAGACGCTCGGTCAACTTTGTACTCTCGTGCTCGCAACACACAAAAACTGGCCTAAAAAATTCCCGTCAAGCATCTGCATGAACGCACATCTTGACAGCATCTACCCGGATCCGGCAAACGAGCTTTCGATCAATCTCAGCGCCCTTGCCGCAAAAATGGAGAACAAGCCGCGTACAACCAGGCTGTGCGCGTTTCATAGATACCTGCGCGCCATGAAACTTGCCGAGATAATCAGGGATCAGACCCTGACTTTCTTGGATGAAGGCAGTGACAAGTCGCGGTTATATCCTTGGGGCCTGGCAGACATTGATGAAGTGGTCGCGGGAAACGGAATAGGGTATTTCCAGATGCAATGAAACTGACTGCACTCCGGATTTACGGTACATTTATGGAGTATGGTCGGAAGACATCTTGATCCCTCCAAAAAAAGCAGTTTTTTTGTATTTGGGGCCCGCGGCACTGGCAAATCCACGCTAATAAAAACACTTTATCCGGGATGGTTTCAAAGGTTAATCATTTCAAAAAGGATTTTCCCGGCTCCAAACGCATAATTCTATGCCGCGAGAATAAGCCCAGGATTTCAGAAGGGGTTGAAATCCTTCCGTGGCAAACGTTTTTCAAGGAAAATTTTTAAAAGAGGCTGCATCCTTCGTCTTCCGCCGCGAAGACCCAAAATTTTATTCAGATCCCGACCCCCACTGAAACGCCAAAAACTTTCAGGGTCTGTCCGTTTACAAAATCGAGATTGAACGATGGCGTTATGATCAGCGGCGTGAACGAAAAATCATAGCCGGCGCCGACGCGCATCAAAAAATGCGAGCTGCCGGCGAGGAGAAGCCCCGGGATGGCGCGGAACTTGAAACCAAGAAGCGGATGCACGGCCAGGCCGATGCCTGCGACATGTACGGCGGGAGCGGAAAATATGCGTTCACCAATTGTTTCGATGCCGATGAAGCCAAGCAGGGCCGGAGGTTTGATCTCAAGTTCGGCTCCAAGTGTAAGGTGGGTGCTGCTTCCGCTGTTTGTCGCGCCGGCAAATGCCGCAACATGTGCGAAGCGGCTGCCCCCCGCGCTTGCAGTGGTGGCAGTGAAAAACAGCACGGAAATAGCGATCGCGGCCAGGGTGTTTGTCGTCTTGGTCATATGTCCTCCTGTTGGCTATATCTTATACAGTACCCTATTCGATCTCGAAAAATATATCAATAAAAACAATAATATGCGACGGGGGCGGTGGCATTCCACTTGCTTCATATTAAGTCATGGAGAGAGGATTTGTATATTCTGTGAAGACAATTACATCAATTATTGTATTTTCCAGTATTGCGGTTTTGATCCCGCATCTTGCGCTGGCCTCCCCCTCGTCTTCCTGTGACTGCTGCCGCTACAAGGATATTGCCGAGCAGATCAGGCTGTCGGCTCAATCCGCAGCGATCATTTTAAAAGCATCCAGAGTCAACTCTTTCGTGGACGGAATCCGGGAGAAGGGGCGGCTGGCTTTGCCGAAAGAGTGTTGGTCATATTTCGATCTTGGCAGTTTTCTGGGCCCTTCCATTGAGATAAAAATGCAATACTCCACCGCTGAAAAAGCGGCTCCCGCGCAGGTCACGGAGATGCCGATGAAATTGCTCCGGCGGTACACGGAAATGATTCTTGGCTTTGTCAGATCCTGCCAGAAAAACAATTCCGCCTCCAACGCAACAGAGCTGTATAATGCCTGTCTACGGGATAATTTTCGTGCTGCGGCGCTCGAATTCAATAAAATCTACACAAGCGGTGTGGACAACAGCATAATAAACAACCAGGAAAAGGGACTGAGCACTTCAGAAAAGAAAACCATCCGGCTTTTTCATGAAATGAATTTCAATTCCGACATTCTTGGCCATCTGAAACGCAACACCAAGGGCAGGGGACGGAACTATTCGCCGGAAGAAGTCCTGATGGCCGTGTCCATCTGGGGCTGGCAACGAAATGAGTTTTATGACGGCGACCGCTTGAACGGGGTCAACGGGGCCGGAAAAGGCATTGTAACGCTTGAGCAGCTCCAGGAAAATACCAGGCAAAACTACTTCATCGGCCTGTATCACAGCCGGTATCCCACCCCGATTGCTTCCGAGGGCAGGAATCTGGGGGTTTGTCGCGATATCATGACCGCACAGGCTTTGATGCTCAAGGCAGCCGGTTTCAAGTCCACCTACATGATCTCATTTGATACAATGACGGGTGCGCACCAGGTCGCAATCACGCGGCACCCTACCGATAAAAAACTTTTTGTCCTCGATTATGGAAACATCCAACACAGGGGCCAAACCAACTTCATGGCGCTTTTTCAGGGAGGCTCCGACAGGGGCATAACTTACGATGTCAACATCCCCGGTGGAAAACGCGCGCTCGTCACGCAAAGCGAGTTCGGACGGTTTCTTTCAAGTGCGGCCGGATTTGACATCCAGAAATGGGACCCGCTGGCCAGGGAGCGGGGCCATCTTGTGGCGGGAGTGGCATCCTTGAGTGGCGGACGCCAGCATGACGTGAGCTTGCGGACCGGCACGGGAGAAGACGCCCTGGGCGCATTTTACATGTTTGCCGGGATAAACGGTTCAATCGGCAATGCCGCGGGCCGGTTTGGAAAGCTTACCGTTGGTACGATTTACGCCAACCAGCAGAGAAAGGGCCTTGTAATGGGGCTGCCAAACGGGAAAATCCTGAACCTTGATGTTCTTTATGGCCGTTTGGAATACCTTTACAGGACGAAGGAACTGAAGCTTGGCAGGGAATTCAACCTGCGTTTTGAGGCATTGGCTCAAGGACTGTTTTCATATGTCAGAAACCGTGACGGGATGGACAAGGACGATCCCGCAAAAGGCAAGGCGGCGAAAACCTATGAGGGCCTGGCCGGCGGCGGCGTAATATTGGAACAGGGCAATCCTGAGATTCGCAAATTCACCTCCAGGTACGAGGCACGTTTTCAGATGGGAGGCACCGACTACAACGACTCGAGGCTCGGAGAGGGTAAAATGAAGCCCACGGCGTTTTTGCAGTATTTGCTGTTCAATGCCAGGTTCCGCTATGCACTTGCCAAAACGGAAAAGGGGCGGGCATTTCTGGTGGCCGCCACATCGCTTGTGATCAATGAACTCGGACAAAGCGGGGTTGTTGAAGCCGGAGTGGCCGCGCCACAGGTGTCGGTCATGGCCCGTATCGAAGGACGTCTGGGCGAGCATACGGCTTTGTTCCAGGACGGCGCGGAACGCAGATTCGGCGGCAGGATTGTTTACAGTCCCACTGACTATCTGAGTCTTGTCCTTGACATCTCTTCTGCATTGGAGCGTCGTAAAAGCGGCGAAATTCCCACCGAAGGAACAACCGTTTTCATGAATGCCCAAGTCCAGTATTGATTTGTAATTGATCCTGCACTGCAATAATAACCGTAATATCCGATATGAAAAAAACAAGAAGCAATGCGGTTGTTGGATTCCTGGCTGGATTGTATACCCCCGAGTCGGCGGCGCCTCGCGTGCAGGGAGAGGAGGCTCGGAAAAATTTGTTCCGCCACTGGCGCATCAGGATGCTCGCGGCCATGTTTTTCGGTTACGGTTTGTTGTATTTCGGCCGCAAGAACATCTCGGCCGTGCTTCCGATATTGGGCAGTGATCTTGGTTATTCAAACATGCAGCTCGGGATTCTCGGATCGACGCTTTATGTGACGTATGGGCTTGGAAAATTTTTGAACGGGATACTTGCCGACAGGTCCAATATCCGCACCTTTATGGCAACCGGCCTGATTCTTTCGGGCGTCATAAATATCTGGTTCGGGTCTCTTGCTTCGCTCTGGGGGCTGGCCCTTGCATGGGGCATGAACGGTTGGGCGCAATCGATGGGGTTCCCGCCGATCGCACGGGGTCTTACGATCTGGTACGAGCCGGAGGGCAAGGCCACGCGCTGGGCGCTCTGGACTACATCGCATCAGGCAGGTACCGCCGCAGTGTTGGCGCTTACCGCTGTTATTTTACATGGTACGGACAACAACTGGCGCATGTGTTTTTATATTCCAGGCGCGATTTGCATCGTGACCGGCATTGCCATGTTCTTTGCCCTTGCGGATACTCCGGAGTCCAAGGGATTGCCCAAGGTGGTTCCGTTTGCCTGCGATGCCAAAGAGGACACTGAGGATTACTGGGGCGTTTTTTTCAGAAGGGTCGTGTTCAACAAGCAGCTCTGGGTTATTGCGATGATCAACCTTTGTGTCTATATCATCCGGTTCGGCACGCTTGACTGGGCCGCCAAGTTCATGATCGAGCGCAAGGGCTACGCGCCGGCCGCCGCCGCCGCCATGGCGGCAAGCATTCCGCTCTTTGGTATTGCCGGCGTGCTGGTGGCGGGCTGGGTGTCGGACGTGGTGTTCCGGGGTTCGTTCAAGGTCGTAAACTCGATCATGCTTTTTATCCTTGGAGTTGCGATAGCATGTTTTTATTTTTCGGGTTCCCACGCAAACCATCTGGTGGATCTCGGGCTTCTTGCGGTGATCGGCTTCATGGTCGAGGGTCCGCAGTCCATCCTTGGCGGTATTGCATCCGTGGACGTGGGCGGCAGCGCAAAGGTCGCATCCGCCGCCGCCGGGCTTGTGGGGGTGTGC
>MEQJ01000061.1:6639-9985 GCA_001770165.1 Bdellovibrionales bacterium RIFOXYD1_FULL_53_11
TTCTGGACCGCACGGGATGGGCCGGAGGTTTTGGATTCTGGGCCAGCTGTGCGGCAGCGGGTTTTGTGCTTTGCGCGTTTTTCTGGAAAAGTCCCGCAAGGAAGAGATGCTAGCGGTGTCTTATCGCAACAGCTCTTCGAGCTCCGCCCAGCGCTCGAGTTTTGCGGCAAGGGTCTTGCTGATTCCGGCCTGTTCACTGATCAATGCAGAAAGTTCCGCTGGCTGTTCATAAATTTCTGATCCGGCAAGCATGGCGTGGATTTCGCTCTGCCGGGATTCGAGCCGGTCTATGTCGTTTTCCAGCGTGGAAAGCTCGCGGCGCCAGGCGTTTTTCTGGTTGTTGGACGGGCCGCGGGGCGTTTCCGGCAGGCTGACGGCGGCAGCGGCTTTTTCAACGGGTTTTTCTGTGGTGCGGATTTTTTCTCTCGCTTCGCGCTCAATCCGGGAAAGATAATCTTCGTATCCGCAGACAAGCTGCACAACCCGGGAGCCATCGCCGCTCCCGGGCGGGATTATCTCAAGCACGGTGTCCACAAGCGGTCCGATAAAGGATCTGTCATGGGAGACAACGCAAAGCGTACCCGCGAAATTTTTGAGCGCGTCGAGCAGTACTTCGCGCGAATCGGCATCAAGATGGTTGGTCGGCTCATCAAGAATCAGGAAGTTGCTGGGTGAGAGAAGAAGCTTGGCGAGTGCGACGCGCGCCTTTTCACCTCCGGATAAAATGGCGCACTTTTTTTCGACCGCATCGCCGGTAAGCAGGAATGCCCCCGCAACTGCACGCACCTGGCTGACCGGCATCAGCGGCGCCATGGCTTCGAGTTCCTGCAGTACGGTGTTTCCAAGATTCAAGATCTCGGCCTGGTGCTGGGCGTAGTAACCGGGCTTGACAAGATGTCCGAGCGTTGCCGTACCGCTGGCCGGGTCAAGCTGCCCGGCTAGGAGCTTGAGGAGCGTGGTCTTGCCGGCGCCGTTGACGCCAACAACCGCCACCCGCCTGCCGCGCTGGATGACCCAGTCAAGATTTTTGAACACCGCGTTTGTGCCGTAACTGACGGTTGCATTTTTTACCGTAAAAACCTCTTTACCGCTGTACGGAGCCTGCGGAAACCGGAAACGTATCGTCTGGCGGTGTTCCGGGAGGCGGACAAGCTCGTTTTGGATTTTTTCGAGCTGCTTGGCGCGGCTCTGCGCCTGCCGGGCTTTTGTGGCTTTTGCGCCGAAGCGCGTGATGAATGCCTCAAGCGCTTCCATCCGTGATTGCTGGCTGTCGTATTTTGCGCGCAGTAGCTGGAGACGCTCCTCTTTTTGAACGGCAAATGAATCAATATTGCCACTATAGCTCCAGACCTGTTTCTGGTCGAGTTCCCACACCTCGGTGACAAGACGGTTCAAAAATGCGCGGTCATGACTCACGACCAGCATTGCCCCGCGGAATGCGCGCAGGAATTCCTCGAGCCAGAGAAGGGACTCGAGATCAAGATGGTTGGTCGGTTCGTCCAGAAGCAGCAGGTCGGGCTGGATGAGCAGAATCCTGGATAGCGCAACCCGCATGAGCCAGCCGCCGCTGAGTTCGGTCAGCGGGCGCAGGTAATCCTTTTCCTTGAAACCCATGCCAAGTAAAATGGCCTTGGCCCGGGATTCGAGCCGGTACTCGTCAAGGCATTCGAGTTCTTCCTGAAGGCGTCCGTAGCGTTCCAGACCGCTGCCGGTTCCGCTCTCCGCAAAGGCGGCTTCAAGGGATTTTTTTTCCTCCAGAAGTTCCTCCCGCCGACCGTCAAGCCGCATTATTTCTTCCAGCACGGTCCGTCCTGAAAATTTGGGGACATTCTGCGAAAGATATCCGATCGAAAGCCGGCCTGCGCGCGAAATTGTTCCGGCGTCGGGGGATTCCTCCCCGATGATCATCCTGATGAGCGTTGTTTTTCCGGAGCCGTTCGGCCCGATGAGCGCGACGCGCGAGCGGTAGCCGAGATGTGCGTCCGTTTCCTCGAACAGCGCCCGCGCCCCGTACTGCTTGGACAGGTTTTGGATGTGCAGCATCAGGGTGTTTTATTTGTCGCGTCTTGCCGCGAGCACCTGTGAAAACACATGGAGCAGGATCTGGTGCGCGTCTTCGGCGACGCCATAATTGCTGTATTCGACATGCACCGGGGCGTCGACCAGCTCCATGAGTTTTCCGCCGGCAAAACCGGAAAGCCCCACGGTTTTGATGCCAATACTGCGGGCTTCATGTGCGGCCTTGAGGACGTTGGGGCTGTTTCCGGAAGAAGAGATGAGAATCAGTACGTCTCCGCCTTTACCCAGGATGCGGAGCTGGGTTGAAAAAATCTCATCATAGCCGAAGTCATTGGCTATTGCGGTCATGAGGGATACATTTGATGCGAGCGAAATCACCGGCAGAGGTTTGTATTTTTTGCTCATGGTACCCTTGGACCAGTCGCACGAAGCGTGATCCGCGATGCTTGCCGAGCCGCCGTTTCCGGCGATCAACACTCTTCCGCCGGAGTTGATCGCGGTTTCAATCACATTGAAGGCCTTGTTGAGTGTCTCTGGCTTGATGTTCTCCAAGGCGCGGGAGAGGGCGGTTGTGTACTCCGTGAGATAGCCATGTATGGTGCCGGTGCCAAAGCATTTGTTTCGGTGTCTTGGATCTTCGTTCATTGTGTCCTCGCTGTTTTATCTTTTAGCTGACTTTGGTATGATCGTCCATAACAGCATGAACCAGGACAGGTGCGAAATACTCGGTGTCGGAATCTCGCGGCTCGGAATGGACGGGGTGCTTGCGGCCTGCAAGGCCGTGCCGGGCGGATATGTTTGTTTTGCCAATGTGCACTCGGTTACGGAATCGGGCGACAATCATGCGTTGAAGAACACCCTTAATGGCGCTTTTTTATCCGTCGCCGACGGACTTCCGCTGGTGTGGGTTTCGAGGTTGATGGGGCGGAGGATCGCATCGCGCGTGTGCGGCCCGGATTTCATGGCAAGGATGCTTGCGGATACCCGTGGCGAGACGCATGGGTTTATCGGCGGCAGACCGGGACAGGCCGAGATCATCGCCGAAAGATTTGGTGTTCGTTGCATCAGTTATGTCACGCCGCTGAGGCCGTTTGGTGTCAATAGTGCGGTTGAGGACTGGTGGAATTTTCTGGTCAAATGCCCTGGAGGCAATCCGCCGAAATACATCTGGGTCGGGCTTGGGGCGCCCAAACAGGAGCTTTGGATGAATGCAGTGAGCGTTGGCGCTGCGGAAACGTTGTTTTTTGGCGTTGGCGCCGCGTTTGATTTTTTATCCGGCACGAAGGAGCGCGCTCCGGCATGGATGCAAAAATCCGGGCTTGAATGG
>MEQJ01000061.1:9994-13147 GCA_001770165.1 Bdellovibrionales bacterium RIFOXYD1_FULL_53_11
GCGCCGGGATTTACGCCGTGAATTCCCAGTTTCCTTTCCTCAGGCGCGGGTCGATATCATCTTGCCGCGATGCGTCTTGAGGGGATGGTGCGTGCAGGGAGTTTTTTTCTTCAAACAGCTGACAGACAATCCCCGAAGTCCTTGCCACCACCACGTCGGGCGGCTCGTATGACTTGAAGCCGTGAGCTTTACAGCCCCACGGGTTTGCGGCGTCCCAGGAGACAAAAAAATTGACACAAGAGCTGCAAATGTGGCGCTTGTGCCGCCGGGAGTTTGGATCAGAGGTCTTGACGGAGTTCATGCCATGCCCCCCATGATATTCATTCTACACCTATAAATTATGTTGTCTAAACACGCCGCATGACCGAAAATCCAACCTATGGAAACCGCAAAAAAACCTGTCAATCCGTTGACCGTAGTGCTCATTCTTTCGGGCGCATTTTTTATCATATTTCTAATCGTGTCGGCCGTGCTTTTCATGACTGCAGGCAGAGGGGGCGGAAAGGGCGGCGCGATCTTTGGCGGTGGCAGCGTGGCGGTTGTCGATATAGCCGGCGTGATACTTGACTCAAAGAAGGTGCTCCGTAAACTCGAAAAATACGAAGAAGACACTTCTGTAAAGGCGGTGGTCGTGAGGCTCAACTCGCCGGGCGGTGCCGTTGCGCCGTCGCAGGAAATTTACCAGGCGGTGCGAAGATACAAGAAGCCGATTGTCGCCTCGATGGCATCGGTTGCGGCAAGCGGCGCATATTACATCGCGGCCGGAGCCAAAAAGGTTTATGCAAATCCAGGAACGATAACGGGTTCGATCGGCGTGATCATGGAGTTTGCAAATCTTCAAAGGCTTTACGATTGGGCAAAAATACAACGCTTTGCCATAAAAACCGGCAAATATAAGGATTCCGGCGCTGAATACCGCGAGATGACCGGGGAAGAAAAGGCGCTGATGCAGGCCATGGTGGATGATGTTCTTGTCCAGTTCAAAAAGGCCGTGGTCGAGGGACGAAAGCTCACAATGGAAAAGGTGACCGCGATTGCCGATGGCCGCATCATGTCGGGCGTACAGGCAAAGGCGCACAAGCTTGTGGACGAGGTCGGTTCGCTTCAGGATGCGATTGATGAAGCGGCAAAGATGGCAAATATAAAAGGCAAGCCAAAAGTCGTTTATGCGGACAAGAGCAAACGCAAATGGTGGATGTCGCTTTTTGACGATGCATCGGGCGATGATGACGGCTATGGCGGTGGGAGCCGTGGACTTTTGTCGCGGGTGATCGGCGGTGCGTTTGGCACGCACTCGGGCGGCGCGCTCGCTCTCGAGCCGGGCATTTACTGGCTCTGGTCGGGCGCCCGGTGAAATACCCGCGCGAAGCCGCAATACGCGTGATCGGATCCGTTCTGGGCAGCGGCTTGCATCTTGATGATGCGATGCAGGCTGAATCCGCGGCAATGAAAGACGGCGCTCTGCGCGCATGGATGAACGAAGTCTGCTCGGGAACGCTCAGATGGAAGGGGCGCCTTGACGAGGCGATTGATTCGGGTGCGCTCCGAAAAAAACCATCGGGATGGCTGCGCCGGGTGCTCTATCTTGCCGCCTACCAGCTTGTTGCGCAGGACAGGACGAATCCGGGCGATGTGGTTTCCGAAACCGTGGATCTCGTGAAGGCGGCCGAAGGCGAGCCGCCCGCAAAATTCGCCAACGCCCTGCTCAGGAATATTTCGAGGAATGCGAAAAAATGGTCTTCAATGAAATATGACGAGCGCATGACGCTCGAAACTTCGGCAAGATGGGCAAGCATGCCGGAGTGGATGTGGCTCAAGTTGCACGCGGATCACGGTCTTGAGTGGGCGCGTGAATATGCCGCCGTGTCCCTTGAAAGACCGGATACATGGATTCGTTCAAGGAAAGATCCGGGCGACAAATTCGATCCGCATGCATTGCGGGGCGCATACAGGGCCAGAGCCGCCTCGGGCAGCCCCGATTCCTGGCCCGGCTTTGAAGACGGCGCATTTTTTGTCCAGGATGTTTCGAGCCAGATCCTGGTCGAGGACGTTTCAGAAGAACTCAAAAAAACCGGAATAAAGCCCTGCCGTGCGCTTGATCTTTGCGCATCGCCGGGAGGAAAATCCATAGGGATGGCCTGGAATGGAATCGAAGTAACCGCCTCCGACCGCGATGGCAGGCGGCTTGAACTTTTGCAGAGGTCTGTTGAACGAATGTCGCGCGACGGCACCGTGAAAATCAAGGTTGTCGCAAAGGATTCGCTTCTGTCCATGGCGCCGTTTGATTTTGTCTGGGTGGACGCCCCCTGCTCCGGAAGCGGAGTGATAAGGCGGCATCCTGATATCAGATGGATCAAGAAGGAAACCGATCTGAAGGGCATATATTCAACACAACAGGAGTTGTTACATGAAGGCTGGAGCCGGGTCCGCTCCGGCGGGCTCATGATGTATTCGGTTTGTTCAATCTTCAAGGATGAGGGTGTACGCGCTGTCGACAAGGCCGCGCTTCCGGGCGCTGCCCGTATTCGCGAGTGGTTGCTTGCTCCTCACAAGTCCCCGCATGGTGACGGATTCTGGGGCGTACTCCTTAAAAAATCTTGAGTGGTGCCGTGTGACGTTCAAGGTTTCAAAAGAGGAGTTTGAACGGCTGGTCGGCAAGGCTGTTGATGCTCTTCCGCGGAAATTTGCAAAAATCCTGAAGGAAGAGGTGCCGGTGGTTGTCCGCTTCCGCCCCGCGCGTGATGAAAAGAAAAACCTCGGGCTTGAAGAGGACGAGCTGTTGCTTGGCCTCAGCACCGGTCCCGTCAAGGGCGGGCGGGTGCTTGAAGATTCTGGCGGACAGGAACCTCCGATGATTCATCTTTTTCAGGGGGATATCGAGGAAAGCTCGGATTCGCGCGCCGGACTTGAGCGTGAGGTGCGGATGACGCTGATTCACGAGCTGGGGCATTATCTCGGAATGACCGAGGAAGACATGGAAAGGCTGGGATACGAATGAGTACGAAAATAGCCTTTCTCATTTGGTGCTCCGGACATAGAATTGAATCATGACAGGGTCCCTTTCGCTTTCCATTGTCGTCCCGGTTTACAACGAAGCCGGTGGTGTTGGAAGATTTGCGGCAGCCGTGGCTGGTGCGCTCGCGGATATCGAGT
>MEQJ01000061.1:13203-14075 GCA_001770165.1 Bdellovibrionales bacterium RIFOXYD1_FULL_53_11
CGCATGCTGGTGATGTCGCGCCGTTTCGGCCAAGCTGCATGTACGCTGGCCGGACTTGTTTATGCAAAGGGCGATGCCTGCGTGGTGATGGATTCAGACCTGCAGGACCCGCCCGCCCTCATACCGGAGATGATCCGCAAGTGGCGGGAAGGCAATGATGTTGTCTACGCCCGCCGACGCAGCAAGAAAGGGGAAAATCCCGTCCGCTCGTTTGTGGCGCATGCAGGTTACCGGGTGATATCGCTTCTGGCACGGGTTCCGATTCCGAGGGATACCGGTGATTTCAGGCTTATGTCCTCAAGGGTTGTCAAGCATGTGGTGCGTCTCGGTGACTCGGATTTTTTTCTGCGCGGGCTTACCGGTCTTGTCGGATTCAAGCATGCGGCGGTGGAATACGACCGCGTCACCAGAGCCTGCGGTACGACCAAATACAACCGCTGGACGGGATCGATCAAGGTCGGGCTGGACGGGATTTTCGGTTTTTCAATGCTTCCGCTCCATCTGATTCTTGCGGCAGGAGCGGTGATGATGGCTGCCGGATTTTTCATGGGGTTTGCATGGATGGCGGTAAAGATTTCAGGCCGTCCCGGGATTCCCGGGGTTACCGCTTTCAGCACGGTTTTTGTGGTTTTTGGAGGGATACAGCTTCTGGCGCTCGGCATCGTGGGTCAGTATCTCGCGCGGATTTTCAATGAAGTCAAACGCCGACCGGCGTTCATTGTCGCCGAAGAGCATGGTTTTGAACAAAAAGCCGCTGCGCAGGTGCGGCTTTTGCGCTAGAAGGGCGGATTCAAGCTTTTGTCCGGTCCCTCTTGTCGGTCACCAGCTTGAAGACAAGCAGTGCCACGGCTGATATAAATCCGATCGCAAGA
>MEQJ01000062.1:0-9883 GCA_001770165.1 Bdellovibrionales bacterium RIFOXYD1_FULL_53_11
CCGTTTTTATCCAGATAGTACACATGGCCATCATCTGATCCCACCACCACGGTGCCGTCGCTCATTATTGCGGGCGAGGAAGTAACCGCGTCACCGGTTTTGAACGAACGATTTGTTACGTGGACCTGCGGGGCTTCAACCATTTTTGTGCATTGGGCGCCGTAAGTGCCATGGGCACTCTTTTTCGGTCCCAGCAGCATGGACAGAATTCCATGATTCATGTTGACATCCACCTCACCCATAGCGGCTTTTTGTCTGCTTGATCCGCTGCATTTTACAAATATCCTGGCGTCTTCCCCTTCCGTATGTTTCAGTTCAATATATTCAACGTTACCGTCCATGTCCGTCTCAGCCACCGCGCTGTCGTCAAGAACCACCGGCGACGTCATGTTGAAACCCCCGGTTTTCTTGCCATGCCTCTTGATCTCGAATATTGTTTTATCCTGGAAGCGGGCCAGCGCCCCGCGGTGCCCCTTGAGTAATATGGAATCATCATCAAGCACCACGGGCGATGCCGTGAAGCCCTGGTCGGCAAATGGTTTCAAATGATCGCCATGATACAAATTGCCGGTGTTTTTTCCGTAAAATCTTGACTCGGCAAGGTTCTTTCCGTGCTGGTCGAGAAAATACACCCTGCCTGTGTACGTGCCCACCACCAGCGTTCCATATCTTGTAAGCGCCGGCGTGGCGTATACAGGATCGCCAACGGACACCGTGGTCTTGAGTTTTCCGTCCCGGGACAGGTAAACAATCCGGCCGCCATTGTCGTCCACCGTTCCAAACGCCACATCTCCGCCCGGCAGCTCAAGCGGCGTCGCGTATACATCGCCTTTGGCGTCATATTCCGAAACAAGCCGGCCGCCGCTTGTCCTTAGCTGGAGTTTTCCGCCTTGCGTCGCAAGCGCGAGATTTCCGTTTTTGAGTTCGATCACGCCGGCGTTCGTTTTTGCGCCGGCATCAAACGTCCCGAGCAGCTTTCCCTGCCGGTTTACGATGCTTGCTTTTCCGTCGTTTGTGATCACAACGACATTCCCGTTCTTGAGTATGGTCGGCGTGGCGGTGATCCGCGAACCGGCCTTGTACGAAGCTTTTTCTTCACCCGAATCGCTTAGAAACACGACGCGCCCGTCGGCCGTGCCAACCACCAGCGAGCCATCCTTGTAGAATGCCGGCTTTGAAAGAGTGCCGCCGGCCCCGCTCTTGAACACCCGCCGCAAACCGTCTGAATACAGAAGATGCAGCTCGCCGTCTTTTGTCGGCACAGCCAAAATGGACTTGTCCGGCGATGCAACCGGCTGGGTCACCACTTCCGAATTCAGCTCCCGTCTGAACTTCTGAACGGTTTTGTATCCATTAATTGTCTTGACGGTTTCTACGCACAGATTTCCGAAGGGGTCGGCTCCGGCGCTTCGGGCCACTTGAGTGCGGGATTTGGTAAAATAATACGGCGTCGGCATAGCAGGCCGCCCCTTTTCAACCGCTGTGGCAGCAGGAAGAAACAGTAATGACATTAACGCTACTGTTTGGACATATGGCAGTGCTTTGGCTGACATGTTCACCCCCAAGTGTAGGATAGCAGGTCCCTAAGCCTGTGTAAATTGACCGGTTTATTCCATGTACATGAACGCCGTCCATCTTCCCCGCTGGCAGATGTGACGCACGGGTTTCCAGCTTTTTTCTTCCAGAAAACGGCTCAAAAAATACGGCTGCCAGTCCATCCAGACCGAGCGTATTTCGGGCACCTCCTGCATGGGCGAGGACACCGTGCGTTCTTCCCAGCCGAGGGTTTCGGTCACGACCACGGCTTCGACGTCACGGCCGTGCTGCATTGCCAGCGGTATGCGGTCATGAAAATCATTCGTGCGCGTGAACTGCCAGGCGGGATGGCGGCGCGACAGCTCCACCGTCACGTCCGGGAAGGTCGGAAACCAGGCGCGCATGGGCTTGGGGTGGCCCAGGTCCGCTTCCAGTTTTTTCAGCCGGGCATCGATGCAATCGACAAATTTATAATATTCGCTCCAGCGCCAGCTCAGGCGTTCCGCGCGCAGCGCGTGAAGCTGGAAAACGTTTACATGAAGAAAAACCCCGCTGGCGGCAAAAAGCAAAGTCACAAGCGCCGCGCGCCGGACGCGGTGTTTTGAGAGCTTGAGAAGCGCCAGTCCCGCAAACGTCCAGAGCGAGACGTGCAGATAGAAGACAAACCACAGCTCGGGCTTTGAGTCCCAGAGCCAGATCGCGGAGGCGAGCCAGGCACACGACGGCAGCAGCGAAAAAGATTTATCAATGGCCGGAGTGTATTTTTGGTGTTTTGAAACGGCAAGCGCCTGCCGGAGCGTCCGGTATGCGGGAATGAACAGGTTCTCAACCGCGACCCACGCAAAGGCCAGGAAAATCAGCACCCACATGACAACCGCCGCCCATTTGATCGACGGATGCCAGGCAAACGGGCTGCCCATCGTCTGAAAGAGGCTGGCAAGCGCTTCCGGGACGGAGTCAAGCCATTCGCTTCGGATTTCCAGCCGGAGCCACTGGACCTGCATCTGTTTGATGAAAAGCCCCGGGTGCATGAGCACTGTTGCGATCCACGGAAGGAGATATAGGATCGTGCGCGCGCCGGTCTTTAGCAGTTTTCGCGGCTCCGGCACGAACGCGGCGATGACCGGAAGCACGAGGTGTATTGCGTTGAAGTGCGCGTAGGCGGCGACAGCCAGCAATGCCGCGACCGGGTCCCAAAGTCCCCGCGCGCCCCAGCGCGCCGGAAAACCGAGCGTGAGCCCGAGCACAAGAGCCGTGCCGCAAAGCCCGATCAGGGATTCGGGACGCACAAGATTTGATGCCCAGCGCATGGCCGGATCGAGCGAAAACAGAAGCGCGACGGCGGCGCAGCCCGTGAGCGAGAGCCCCTTGCGCCCGAGCCAGAGGACCGCGAGCGACCCGCTGAGCGCCCAAAAGACGAGCGGCCAGAATTTGATCCCGAAGCTGCCGTCAATGCCAATAAGCCGGCCAAGCCCGACAAGCAGGGGGTAGAGCGGCATGGTGTTGAAGTTGAATATCGCATATGACGGCTCGAAAGGCGCCTGCGGCATCATCACCCAGCGCGGCGGCCAGGCGAAAAAATCCTTGGCGACGAAATAAAACGCCGAGTCGTCCGGCCATGGCACCGGCACGAACGCGAGCGGCGTGAGCCACACGGCGGCCATTGCCATGAAGGGCAGCGCCGCAAGGAGGGCAAATGCAATTCGTGCTATGGGTTTCTTCCTGGTTAATATAAAAAACTCATTATCAAATCCATTGGCGATATCCAATGATTCTAATACGAAAAGAGCGTATTGAAAACCAGTCCGGTGCTTCGTTTGTCCTCAAGTGAAATGAATCCGGACAGCATGAAGCTTATGACTTTTGTCGGGCTCCACGCGAGGTTTACCACCACCTGTCTGGCGGCGCCGTCCTGCACCGCGAGCGTGTCGCCGGTCAGCCGTCCTTCGAGCTGCGCTCCGGCGTAGAATTTATCAAGTTCGATCCCGGCTTCGATGCGGCCGCGGTAGCCGAGCAGGTCGTACAGCACGGTGGCCGCCGCGAGCAGGTAGGCTTTTCCGGCCCCCGAGCCGGCAAGCCGCAGTCTCCCTTCGGCCGAAAACAGCAAATGGGTGATCATGGCGTTGCCGCCTTGTTTGTAGTGGTTGTTGCGGATGTCGTCCAGGCCGGGCGATGCCTGGATGCCGAACAGGTAGGTGGCCTGGAAGCGGTCTTTCCAGAGCCGGTGGTAGAATTTCAGGTTGGCGCCGAATCTCATGTCCCCCTGGATAATTTTGTATGTTTCATCCCCGCCTTCGAGCGCGCCGGCCGCGAAGATCAGGGTGGCATATGCCTCGATCCTTGCTTTCAGGCTTTTGGTAAGAAAAATCCCGCCTGTCCGCACCATCTGTTCGATCTGCAGGAAAAAGATGCTCATGTTGTAGTTGAAGTCGGATTCGGAAAACCGTCCGGCGTTTTGCATCTGGGCGGCAACCACGGCGCCGGCGCGCCCCGGAAAGAAGCCCGAAACATCCCAAGCCATATTTACCCCGGAATATACGTATTGCGCGCCGTTTCCGTCGGTGCCGTAGCCGCTCAGGATTCTTGTCTCGACTATCGAGGAGGAATAAAAATCAAAGCCGATCACCGATCCATGGTTTCGCGCAAGCGGATCAATGCGCCTGATGTCAAACCCCGCGGCGGTCGAAAGGAATTTTCCGAGTTCGCTTTGGATATTGTCGACCGTCTGGCCTCCGGGCCGGGAGATCCAGTAGTTGATCGCGACGTCCTTCTGCCCGACAAAAAGAGCGCGTGCGTCGCCGGTGGCGTTGGCGTGCATGTTTCCGTAGTCGAGATGATACAGGGTGCTCCGGGTGTCGGGGTCGAGCGTGATCACGCTCGAATGATAAAGACTGGTGCCCGCGTGTCCGCGGGATATTACATAGGTGTCCTTGAAGCCCATTGTCTGCAGCAGCACGCCCTGGGCTGATGCGATATCCCTGCAAACGCCCGAGAATTTTCCGATGCCCAACAGGTTATTGTCTGCCCGCCCGTATCCGGAGATGATGTTGTAGCGCCACACGTCCTGCATTTCGCCGAGGCCGACAACGCCTTCGCTTTTTATGCCGTCGTCGCGGCGCTTTGTGTCGTAGCTGGTGCGGGCGATAATGCCGAGCATCTGCACCAGTGTGATTTTTTCCTGCGTCGAAAGCATCCGGGCCGAGCTTTTTGCGATGTCCAGCATGGCGTTTGCGGAGCCGGCGGATACCAGGCGGTGGAATATTTTGAGCAGTTTGACGTGGTTTTCGGTCATCAGGCTGTAATAATCGCTTCCAAGGTTCTTGATCGACTGCAAAATCTGCCCGTCCGCAAGCGCATCGAGAAGCTGGCCGAAATAGTTGAATTCATTTTTCCCGTAACTGCGGATGCAGCTCAGGTACATCTCCCGGTTGCCGTTCAGGGCGCATCTGTAAAAAAAACTGTGCCAGTATGAGAGATACGCATCATAAATCAAAGAGGCATCAATGCCCGCAGGGGTGTGTCCGGGGGTGGGCGCAAAGCTTTTTTTGAAGATGATCTCCAAATGGTATTTGTTCCAGATCGTGCTTCGGCATTCTTTGGGTATTGCGGCCCAGTCTATTCTTCCTTCGATGCGGGTGAGAAGCGAATCATACCTGTCGCAGCTTTGTTCTGCGGCACGCGGGGCGGCCGGATTCATGGCCAACGCTGCAAATGCAGTTATTCCGAAAATCCACACACGGTAAAACACGCGGTCAACATATGTAACACTATGCGTTATGGCAATCAAAATATTGTTTGGGTCGTATACAGTAATAGATCAGTTGTATTTCAAGTTCGCCGCGCGGAAGGTTGCGCTTGCTTGTTCCGGCCGGTTGTTGTTATTGCCGGATGAATGAAAAAGCTGCTGGCGTTTGTCCTGGTTGCATTTCTTCAGGCCGGTCCATCTTTCGCGCTTCCGGATAATTTTTCAGAAGTACTGCCGGGCATCTATCGCGGGGCGCGGATGTGGCATGAGGTTGATTACCGGGATCTTGCCGCCCTCGACATCCGGTACGTAATCAATCTGGAAAGATTTTTCAGTGATGATGCCGGCGCCTGCGCCGCCAGCAAGCTGAAGTGCCTGAACCGGAGAATCACGCTTGTGTCGTTTCCCGGGGCGGATGTTTTTTTTGCTTATGATAAAATCCGCAAGGCCATGAGGCTTGTTCTCAAGATCATCCGGAAGGGGGATGGCGCGGTCTATTTCCATTGCTTTCATGGTTCAGACCGCACCGGGGCCCTGGCGGCCGCGCTGGTGATCAGGAGCGAAGCCTGTGGCAAGGAGTACGACAAAAGAGACTTGGAAAAAAAAATAATCTCGGATCTGCGTTTGCATGGCTTTCACAAGCGGCTTTATCCCTTGTTGTATGCAAACATCGTTTCCTGGGCCGACAGCGTGCCGACATGGATTTGCAATCCTTGAACCGGGGAACCGTTTGGAGCGCATTCTGTACTTGAGTGCGCTGCTTTGCAGGGCCGTATTCGCCCGGCAGGCCGTCCAGTTGGTAGACAAGCACCAGCACGCAGCTTGTCGCAATGAATGAAAAAATGCATCCTGCCGCGATGAGAAACGTGAACAGGCGTTTGAGCGTCGCGCCCGCGCGTGGCTGGATCCAGGAAACCAGATAGTACGAAAACGGCATCACGCCAAACCAGTAGTGCAGATGATTTCCGAGTCCGGCAACTGAAAGCGCACAGGGAAAAACCGCCAGAAGGGCGAGTGCTGCAAGTGCTGATGGCGAAGAAAGTATTTCACGGTATGCAGGCGGCCCGGGACGGATTGCCGAAAAAAACGCTCCGCCCATGAGCGCGCACCAGAGAACGATCGCAGCACTTGTGGCAAGATACGCAAGGACGGCGGCCACGCCCCCTGCGTTGAGGATCTTCCACGATTCGGGCATGAGATACAGCATGTAAAAATCAAGCGGCGAAGCACTGGAAATCGCCGAGCCCAGGGCTCTTCCCAAAAGTGATGGATTTATGCGCGCGGCCAGCATCGCGATATCCTGACGGACGGCAAACGCATAGGGCAGAAGGGATGCGGCGCCCGCCACCGCGCCAAAGGCGAAAGCGGGAACGGCGCGGGACCGTCGAAGCCGGAGCGCAATAAAAAATGCGATCGTGCCGATCATCGCCACGAGCGCCCCGGCCAGATACATGTGCGCGCCCAGCCAGAGCGAAAGCCCGGCCGCCGCCGCCGCCGCGCGGCTGAGCCGCAAACGGGTTTTGCCGCCGGTTTCTGCGCGCAAGGCGGTCTCGATCAGCGTGATCGATATTATCATCCAGGGCGCGACCAGGTCGGGCGGCCAGATCTTGCGCGAGCCCAGCACCAAGGCGGTGCTCGTCGCGCACATGAGCGCAAAAAGCGGCAAATGCGCAAGCGCCGCAAGCGCTATGGCCAGGGTGTTGAAGAGCGCGATTGCAAGCGCGATATCGAGCGGCCTGGCCGGATCCGGCGCAAGGATTCTTGTAAAATAATAAAACCCCGACGGATGCCTGATCCCGGAATGCTCCGACACCTCTGGCGCCGTGAAGGTGAACGGCATCATTTTGAGTGACCGGATTATGGTCGCGCTTGTGCGTTCGTCGGACTTGAATTCCATGCGCGACAAAAAAGCCGTGCGCAGGATCAGCGCGGTGGCAATTATGAGCATTGCAAAAGTGAGCGATTTTTGGCGCCACATGAGTTAAGTGTTTATCAGGATGCTAGGGTTTCTCAACAAAAGATGGGCCTTCATCGCCGGCCTCGCGGCAGTGCTTTTCTACTGGTACATGGTTCATCCGCCGGGGTTCAGCCGGATAGGTTATTCCGAGGATTTCTGCCCCGACCACGTCCGGCAGGTCATGGCTGAAAATCTCATAAAACACGGCAAACCCGTATTCAGGACCGACAGTTTTTTTGCGCCGGCGGGGGCCGCGATCCCGTTCATCTCGTGGTCCATCGAGCGCGACTGGCTGGGTGCCTATGCCTGGATGATCAGCCGCGATTTTCCGTTCCTGTGGATTTATTTCGGCCTGTCGCTTCTGCTCGCTTTTCTCGGAGTGGGATTCATCCTCAGGCGCATGGGGCTTGGTGCGCGTTCGGCCTGGCTTCTGGCCGCGATTGCCGTTACCTTCAATATTCCGCGCCATTTCAAGATATACCACCATTTCGAACATCTCCCCGAACACTGGATCTACCTGGCCGTCTTCATGGATGCCTGGATCTGGCAGCGGCTGTGGCGCGAGAACAAATGGTCGTGGACACTCGAACTCTGGCGCTCGGCGGTCGGGCTCGGGATGTTTTGTGCGGCCGGATATTTCTGGGGCCCGCTCGTGATGGAATGGATGATCTCGCACGGCGCGATGCTGCTTCTGGCCGGCGTGAGATTCCGTCGCGGCCGCAGAATTGCCGTCGAGGGCTCGGCCAAGGGGGCCGTCTGGCCGCTGCTGGCCTGCGCGGCGCTCGTTGTGATCGAGTTCAGGTGGTATCTACCGCTTGTTCGCGAAGCGTTGACGGCCGGCAAGGTTTACCAGCCGATCGGATGGTTTGCAGAGCCGGGACGCCTGGTGGAGCCGCTCTGGCTCAGGCCTCTTCTGAAGCCCGTGGAATGGATTTTTGGCTGGCATCCTGATCTTCCGAAAATCGACATCAGTGAAACGGTGATCACGGTTGGTTGGATTTACTGGCTTCCCGCCCTTCTGGCCATGCTGCTTGCGGTGCGGAGACTGGGCGGGACGGGGCTTGGCGCGGTTGCCCCGCTCGCGCTTTTTCTGGCCGTGATTGTCCGGTACATGGTTTCGGGCAAACCCTACTGGTTCAGGGATCTCATCCAGTCCGCCGTGCCGTTCATGGATTTTTTCCGTGTCGCGAGCCGCATGGGGCTTTTCCTACCCGCGACTCTTGCCGGGATCATCGCGCTTTCGTGGCCGGAGATCAAATGTGCGTATCTGCGGGCCCGCGCCGCGTGGCCCCGCACCACGCGCTGGACGGTGTATGCATGCGTTTTTCTGGGCACGCTTGAGGCCGGGTGGCTTTCCTATCCCGTCAGTTACATGCCGCCCGTCGAGAAACAGTTCGAAAAACTTCTTGAAGGCGTGCGCGATGCGCCCGGACGCATCGTGCTTGATCTTCCGTTTTGTGTCGCAGGCGGTAATGGTGTCTGCACCAACGAGCAATGTCCCAATTATCCTCATTCCGCGGTCGGGCAGTGCCTGAGGGGCTGGCACGACAAGGCAATTCATGGTCTTTATCAGGCTCGCACCGTCGAGGCCCATTGCCGCATTTACAACAAGGAGCCGTATACCTCGTGGTTCGACGCCTGGCGCATGCAGCGTTGTTTCGAAGACCGCGAGTGGGACAATCTGTGCCGGTACCTGGAATCGGTGCCGGGGATCGCGGCAGTGCTGGTGTACCCGGATGTCTGGACGGGGGCGGGGGCGCCGGATTGCCAGGCAAAATTCCGCGAGTATCTCGGCATGCCGCTTGGCGATGCCGGGTACTTCCAGTGGGCCGAGCGCGGCGGCATTGGCAAAGATCGTTCAAAAGTCGTTTGGTACGCGCCGAAGTGTCTTAAGCGGTTCAGTTCTGTACGTTGATTTTCACCGGCTCGGTGGCGAAGCGGTACGTTTTTCCGCGCCAGGGCATTTCGCCGCGGAAAAAGATCTCATATTCGCCGTTCGTGGTGGAGTTCGAGCGCCAGCCCATCTTCATTTTTCCGAGCACGAACTCGTTTGACTTGATGGATTCGCGTCCATCCGCGCCGCGCGCGACAAAATCGACCCTGCTCATCGGCACTGGTGCAGAATCCGTGGTGATCTCGAACTCGATGCGGCCCTTCACCGTTTTTGAGAGATCCACGCCCACGGGGATGTAGGAGAGCTTGAGCTGCGGGGCGCTGTTTATGACGTAAAAAGCGCGCACCTGCGAACGGAGCGCGGAGCCTTTGGCGGCTTCCGCAAAAAGCTCATAGCGCCCTTCCTTGAGCTGCGTGGTATCGAGTTTTGCCGTGCACGCGGTTTGATCATCCGGCGTGCAGCTCACGCTCTGGAGTTCGAGGCCTTCGGCGTTGCGGAGGCGGATGAGGACTTCGCGGCTTTCCTTGAGTGCTGTTGCAACTTTTATATTGTATGTGTCCCACGCGTATTCGCGGTCCTGCGGGGAGAGGACTGCCAGGTATTCGGTTTGGACCGGCACGCTGAGCAGCCAGGTTGAATTGCCGATGCCGGATTTATCGTCCCAGCTTATGCGGGCGTAGCCGCCATTGCCCCACTCGGGGCCCCAGCTGTTGCGGATTATCCAGGTGCGCGACGTGTCGTCGTAACCGAC
>MEQJ01000062.1:9923-12477 GCA_001770165.1 Bdellovibrionales bacterium RIFOXYD1_FULL_53_11
CATGAGCGGCCCCTTGTGGATCGCCGCCTTGACGCTTTCAATGTTTGTAAACCATCCGCTGGAGGGCTGGCTTGAGCCGTCGATCTTGAAGGTGCGTGCACCAGAGTCGATGCAGCCGATGTTGCACGTGGCGTCTTCGCCGGTGGAGCCGGAGGTGTAGGGCATGCAGGCATCGTCAACGACGCCGGTGCGTTTCATGAAGCTTGCGGCGCTTGCCGGGCGCCAGCCCGAGTTGCAGCCGCCGCCGCCACAGGCAAAAAGGGCTTGTGGTGAAAATGTCGGGCGCATCATCGGGAAGCCGTAGGTAATGGAATACTGCGCTTCGAGCGTTGCGACGGCCGCAAACGCCACGCAGCTTCCGCAGTTGCCCTGGTTCATCATCGGCCCGAGCCAGTTCACGCCCTCTTTGTTGCGCCAGTCGATTGAATTTCTGGCCGCGATTTTGTTGTCATTCATTATAAGCATGCCGGTCGGCTCGTCGATCGAGCCGAGCATTCTCCGGGCTTCTTCGCGCGAAAGCTCCGAGACCCAGTTTTTTTTTGCCGTCCAGGCGGCGCCCGTGCGTGCGATCCATTTTTGCACGGAATTAATATCGACCGCCTTTGTGTTTTGCGCAGCTTTTGTATTTAGCACTGCCGCGGCGGCTGCTTGCGGCGCCTGCGCGAATGCAAAAACCAAAGTCCCCAAAAACAACCCCATCCATGAGCTTATTTTAGTTTTCATATGAAAATTCTAACATCAGAGATTTTGAGGGTAAACCTCAAAAGGTGGTCACCACCTTTTGGTTAAGGTCTGCGTCATGAAAGTTAATGTCAGTCTGCTTTCCATTCTCTTGGGGTTGATTTCATACACTGGTACTTAAAAATCCCCTGAATCGGCATCCTGAAAATTGCACTCACTGCGTCAGCGATGCAAAAAGCCAGCTATCAACGACACGAACCCGAAAACACACCGCTGTACAAAGTCATGCAGAATTATCTGAACACTTTTTTGGATGATGCGTGCAGGGCAGGGGATGGTGATGGTGTGCCGGCATATGTTGTCAATGAGCTAGCTGCATATCTTGATTGCGGCATCCTGGCGCAAGGTTTTGTGCGGCTTTATTGTCCAGAGTGCAGAACCAATTCGGTCGTTGCGTTTTCATGCAAGCGACGTGGTTTCTGTCCGTCTTGCGGTGCGAGAAGAATGAGCAACACTGCTGCTCATCTTGTGGATCATGTGATACCGCACGTGCCGGTGCGGCAGTGGGTGCTTACGCTTCCTTACCGGCTTCGCTTCATGTTATCGCGCCGTCCGGCGCTTGTTACGGCCGTGCTTGGTATTTACATCAAGACCATTTCATCGTGGATGGCAAAAATTGCGCGCAAGCAGGGTATAAAGGGAGCTAAAACCGGCGCATTTACGGTGGTGCAGCGTTTTGGCGGTGCGCTTAATTTGAATATACATTTCCACTCGCTTGTTCTTGATGGCGTGTACATGCGGCCGGAAAAAGGGCTGCCGCCTGTTTTTAAAAAATTGACGGCACCATCCAATGAGGATGTTGCAAAAATCCTTGATACAATCATCGGGCGCATTGCAAAAATGCTGGATGGCAAGGGCTATCATATCGAGTGTCAAGAACAAGGTGGAATGTATGATGGCTGTTTGTCTGCATCGATACAGCAGCGGCTTAAGACCTGGGGTGGTGTTCCTGGCACTGGTGAACAAAAATCAAATGGTCCGTGCTCTGCCCGGAGCATGGGATACAGCCTTAATGCGAATGTTGTGGTTGGAGCCAAAAAACGCGAGCGTTTGGAAAATTTGTGCAAATATTTGATGCGACCGCCGATTGCGCTGGAGCGAATGATCGAGCTTTCGAACGAAAGGATTGGCTATCGGCTGAGGCATCCTTTTTCGGATGGAAGTACGCATGTGATTTTTGAACCGCTGGAATTGATCGAAAAGCTGGCGGCACTTGTGCCCCCGCCACGGGCAAATCTGGTGCGCTACCACGGCGTGTTGGCACCGCGGTACAGCCATCGTCGCAGCATAGTCCCAAGTGTAGATATGGATGACGAGCATGCGCGGGTTTTTAGTGAATCGCGCCGGTTGGAGTGGTCGGCACTTTTAAAGAGGGTGTTTGATATCGATGTGCTGAAATGCTCAAGCTGTGGTGGCAAACTCAAGGTCATATCTATGATCACGCAGAAAAAGGTGATCCGGCCATTTTTGGAAAGCATGAAGCTCCCGGCAGAGCCGCCAGTGCTCATGCTCGCTCGTCCACCACCACAAATCTGTATGGGATTTTAAATGTTGTGTTTTTTTGGTCCACTATTTTGTCTGGCTCAGGGCGAGCGTGTTTCTTTTATGTAATCATTGAGGGATAATCATATAAAACAGGCTCTAATTTTCGCGCGCAAGCGCTTGGTTAGAGGGGGGATTAGCGATAAGTGAGTTTATCAGGAATGGAAAGTGCGGCTAAAAAATCCTATGATCGGCTGGGCGTCAAAAAATCCAAGCTCGCCAAAAACCTCGCCTTCACCAAGCACGGCTATGGTGATCTTGTGGTTGAGAT
>MEQJ01000063.1:0-5615 GCA_001770165.1 Bdellovibrionales bacterium RIFOXYD1_FULL_53_11
AAGGTCATTACAATAATAAATCACAGAAGTCGGATGCGTTCAGCAAATTTCTCTCCTGACGGCAAGCGCATTGTTACCGCATCAGATGAAGGTAGCGCAAAAGTGGTGGAAGCGGCTACCGGCAATATCATTACGACAATAAATCACGAAAGTCCGGTGTGTTCAGCAAATTTCTCTCCTGACGGCAAGCGCATTGTTACCGTCGGCGGTAACGGGGTTAGAATCACTTCAATGCAAACCTCATGCGTACCCGGGCGTCTTCGTGCGGAATCTTCTTCCGTGCGCGAAAGCGGCGGCAATTGCGCCACCTGCGCGCGTGGCAGTGCGGAGGCGGCAACCGTTTTTTTGAAAAATCTTCCTGATACGGCTTGCAAGATTGATTTTGACAAGGCGCTTTGGGACAAGGCCACCGCATTGCCCGGCGGCGCGAAAACAATCCCGTTTGAGCTTGCAAAGCTTTATCTCAAAAGATTTCAAAAACCGGGAGGCTTTGATCCCGAAGACCACACGCATCTTGAGGCGCTGCTGGCCATTTTGAAATCAGGCATGCACAAAACAGAGCCGTCGCTTGTGATTTCAGCCGTCAGAGGCGTTTTGTATAAATCAAACCAGCTATATGAATATCTCCTGAAAAAGTTCCCGTTTATTCTTGAGATAAAAAATACGCCATCTGACAACTGCACGACCGAAAAAGAAAACCGGGCGCTTTCAGACAAGGCTGTCCGACATATCGACTATCTGCTTTATGACAAAACAAAATCCCTGTCCTCCGACTGGTCCGGCATCGGACCCTTGTCCGGCCTTCTCTCCAGGCAGCAAAAAGATGCGTTTTTGCACCGGATAACCGAAAGCATCTCAAACCGCGCCGTCGATACACCCGAATACAGCGGCGTGTTCCAGTCAAAGCTCTACAAATTCATTTATCAAACCATGGCGCCTATATTTGGCGAAAAGCCAAAGACCTTGTCCGACATCACGTTTATGAGAACCAAAGATGGATTCAAGCCCATGATGCTCTCTACCGGAGCCATTGACGGGGACGAAGAGGGAAAGAACAAATTCTGGTTTTATACCAAGACCCTCGATGCCGTCGGGATACCAAAGGCCAAAAAAACAAAAACCGTATCATACGCCTGGCGGTCAAACGGACGGAAATACGAAGCACAGGCTGTATTCAAGACTGGAAAAACAAAGAACATCATCCCGGGCGGTGATGCCCCCGACTACAAAAGCATGTGGACGGACAAATCGTTTTCTGGACTTGTCGTGGTGGGATCAAACAACGTCAGTTCGGGCACGCACATGATGAACGAATATCTGGAATATTACAAAAGCCAGGGGTTTTCATTCGGCGGCAAAACCAAAATCCAGAACCTCAAGCACTTTATCGCTTCGGAGATAGGATCCGGAAGGGCGGATTACTTCATCAAGGAGGCGCACTCGGACGGCGACGAGAAAAACCTGTTCCGCGTGGACAACAAGGCATATTTTGTAAAGGGCGAGAAAAAGCTTCCCGGCGGCCGCCGGGAAACGATAACGCTCGTGTTTCCGGTGGATGACGGCGGCGGGACGACGCTAATCGCAAACAGCGAGTTCGGCTCCTGGATCAAGGAGCGTGAAACGGGCGGCAAGGGCCAGCTTTTGTACATCAACAACAGTTGCTGGTCGGCAAAAAAGGCGATTTACGAAATACCCGAAGCCGCATCCAAGCTGCTGCTGAACATCCCGACGCTTACGATGACGCATGACTTTGCCAACTACGACACTCACGCCACGCGGCTGCTCCTCACCGCCGTAAGGGGTGGCAAAAATTACGACGCGATCCGCGGCGAGTTAAGCAGGAACAAGGAATACAAGGAGCGGACAAACAACGTCTTTTTGTTCCCGGATGAAGAAGATTACAAAACCAATATCAGCCAACACGTGGCAACCCCGGTCAAACTCAAAATCACGATGACCGAAAACGGCCGGCCGTATAATCTGGATGTTGGAAGGTGAGCATATGCAAGGAGCGCCTGCGGCTGGAATTAACACCAACAATGGTCCTATGTTTATAAAATAACATCGGATAGGACCGTTTTTTTATTGCACAAAGTCCTATGTGAAACTACAATGGTGTCATGGGACCTAATTTAAATCAAACCGGATTTGTGGGACGCAAAGAAGAAATCAGGCAACTGCAATTGCTCAGACGCGATAAAGAAGCAAAAATTGCCGTATTGTACGGTAGAAGAAGAGTTGGAAAAACATCCTTGATAAAAGAAGCTTTTTTAAGAGATTCTGTGCTTTTTTTTGAGGGCATTGAAAATCAAAACCCCAAAAAGCAGATCATGAATTTTCTATTCCAGCTCAAACAACAGTCCCAGGATCAAAACATTGATTTCGAAGTCAAGGATTGGAAAAACGCCCTGATTCAGCTCAAACCAATACTCAATAAAAAACCCTTTGTAATAGTATTGGACGAGTTTCAATGGATGGCCTCCTACAGGGACAACCTTGTTGCAGAATTGAAAATGGTCTGGGAACAGTATCTTTCAAAATTCCCGGGAACCACGCTTGTTCTATGCGGGTCCATTGCTTCGTTCATGACCAGAAAAGTGATAAAATCAAAAGCCCTGTACGGCAGGGTGGATCTGGAAATAAATCTTGAGCCCTTTAAATTAAAGGACGCCGCTGAACTTCTTTGTGGACATGGAAAAATAGAAACCATAGAGGCGGTCCTGCTGCTGGGCGGCATACCCTTATATCTAAACCTTGTTAAAAATTATACATCCCTTTATGCGGGAATTAATGAAACCGCTTTTAAGAAAAATGGTTTTTTCATCAATGAATATGAGCGGATTTTTATTTCTCATTTCGGAAAAAGAGATGTCTATTCAAAAATCATCAAACTGCTGGCAAAGTACGAAGCAGGACTCTTCAGGGAAGACATGGCAAGACTGTCCGGCGTTGATTTGTCGGGACATTTATCTGTAGATCTTTTTGATCTTGAATCCGCCGGTTTTATTAAAAGTTATTTTCCGGTCGACAAGGCGCCGGAATCCAAGATAAAAAAGTTCGTATTAACCGATCCGTTCATGAAATTTTACCATAAATTCATCGCATCAAATCTAAAAAGTATTCTTATCAACAAAAAGGATGTTTTTACGGGCCTTGCCCAGACACCGGCATTTTATTCTTTTCTAGGAAGATCTTTTGAAACCCTTTGCATGAATCATCTGCTGGAAATCAGCAAAATATTAGGATTTAATGGCATAAACTTTTCTTGTGGACCGTATTTCAGGAAAAACAGTTCTCAAAAAGGATTACAGATTGACCTGCTTTTTGACAGAAGTGACAACGTCATGACCGTTTGTGAGATGAAATACAAAAAAAAACCGGTTGGAATCGAGGTGGTCAGGGAACTGGAAAACAAGATCGATATTTTAAAAACAAAAACCAATAAAACCATTCAGAAAGTTCTGATCGTCAAGGATGAGGTCACGGATGATCTGATAAAAAGTGGATATTTCTATAAAATAATCACAAGTCACGAGCTGTTTATTTAAAAGAGCCGGTAAATCCCGGCACCGAGGCCCAAAATCCGCAACTTCCTTCCAGCATTTGACCGGGACTGACCAGCTATTTGATTTCTACTGCGCCGACGGCGGCGGAGGCGGAGGCACCGGCAGCGAATCATCCTCCGGCTGCGGCTCGGGAGGCGTTGCTTCCGGCGGTGCGGGCGCGTCCTCTGCTTCCGGCGGCGCTGGTTCCGTGACTGAGGGCTGCTCGGGCGCCGGCGCGGGCGCGGTTTCCGGCGGCGCGGGCGCGGTCTCGGGCGTCGTTGGTATCTCGACCACCTGCTCCTGCGTCGGCGAGGGCGGCATCAGCTCGGGAGAGACGGCATCCGGCGCGGGCGGCGGTGGCGGCTCGCTTCCCGGTGTGTCTTGCAACGGGCCCGGGGGGTTCTTCTTCCATTGTTCAAGCTGTTTGAGTTCTCTTTGCTCGTCCTGGCCGAGTCCGCCGCCCTGGTCAAGCTTGTCAAGATCGTCAAGTTCGGCATCCCTGATCTTTTCTTCCGGTGACTTGTCCCTAAAGCCGGCGGCGCGGTTGAGCTCCGAGATGTCCGTTAGCAGAACGACCTTGGTGTGCTCCTCTATCGGAGTATAAGCGCGGATGACAATCCCCGAACTGAAGCGTTCGCTCGCCTGCACGACGATCATGTCGGCGGCAATGATGTAATCCGAATCCGTTATTTTATCGTCGTTCATCGGGTCGCGATGCTGGTAGGCGCGGAAAACCATCCCGGGCTGCACGCCGTCCTCGGAGCCGCGGTCGAAAAACACCTCTTTGTACTGTACGGCAAGATATGACGAAAATTCCTTGTTGAGCAGCATTATGCCTTCAATGGCGTTGGAGGCGGGTATGGGCTGGACGGGCTGGATTTTGGCCGGCACCGGAATCAGGAAGGCCCCGCGCGGGATGAAGCCCCGGGCGTTGACAAGCGTGCCGATGAAAATATTGTCGCGCACGGCGATGACCTTGACGGTTCCCAACACGAAATATGAGTAGCCCATGCGATCGGATTTCGGGGATTTCAGCAGATGGGGTTTGTCGGTGATGGCGTAGGTTTCGCCGATCTGGAGTGCTTCGTCGGCATCG
This sequence comes from Bdellovibrionales bacterium RIFOXYD1_FULL_53_11, assembly GCA_001770165.1. Taxonomy (GTDB): domain Bacteria; phylum Bdellovibrionota; class UBA1018; order UBA1018; family UBA1018; genus XYD1-FULL-53-11. The sequence continues at coordinate 4,642 of MEQJ01000063.1, forward strand.
ATGAAAACCGTGTCTCCCATCCCGAGATACGTGCCGGCGCTCCTGGCGCCGGTAATTTCGCCAAGGGACGGCAGCTTTTCGCTCGCGGCGATGGCCTTGAGGTCGTAGCCCGAGAATGTTTTGAAGCGGACCTTGCTCCGTTTGTCAAACCCCTGCTGGTCCACTTCCGGAGGCAGTTCGAGGTTGACGTTTTCCCAGGACTGGTGCGGAAGATTTTTCCATTCCGTGGAACGTTCGGCGGGGAGAACCGGTTTTGGCGGCGTGACCGGCGGTCCGCCTGCCGCATCAGTGATCGTAACCGCCGGAAGCGCGGAACCGGAACCGGGCATGAAGGCTATCATGTTGCCGGGCCTGATCAGATGCGGATTTGTTATATCCTTGTTGTTGAGTGCCCAGATCTTCGGCCAGTATTTCGGATCGCCGAAAAGGTGCTTTGAAATACCGTAAAGGGTGTCGCCCTTCACGATGGAATATTGTTCGGCAGCGCGCGTTCCGGCGATGTTCTTCCAGTCGTCGTCGGATACCGGCTTCAGATGTTTTGCGATCAGCAGGGTCTGTTTTTCGATCGACATCCGGGTGGGCGCAATGGCTGCGGGTGCAGTCGTGGAAAAGACCAGCAGCATGGCGGCGGCGGGGATTGCCCTCAGGATCATCTAGTGGGCCTCCGCGGGTTTTATTTCGGTATCGGGGTCGGGCTGGGCGGCGGTTGCCGGCGGTTCGTCAAGATCGGAGGTCTGGGGCGCGGAAACCGCGTGTCTCGAAAGCACGTCGGTGGTCACGCGGTTTACGAGTGTGTCATGTTTGTCCTTGGTTTCTTCGGTATCGCCTTCGGCGGGCTCCTTGATGTCGATAATGTCTTTTTTGGGCATCCTGCGCTTTTTTGTCTGAACTGCTTTTTCAAGCAGATCGCTTTTTTGCGGTTTTATGGTGCCTTCGGGGTTCAGCGAAGCAAGACCCGCCGCGGCGGGTGATTG
>MEQJ01000063.1:5711-15426 GCA_001770165.1 Bdellovibrionales bacterium RIFOXYD1_FULL_53_11
TCGGCCATCTGTCTGAGGGCTTCGGCCACGTTCGGGCTCCGGTCGTAAGATGTGAGCACGCGCTGGTATTCCTGGAGCGCAAGCTTGTATTCCTTTTGTTTGAAATAAGATTCGCCGATGTAAAATTGCGCCGTCCCCGCAAGAGGGTGGTCGGCAAAGCGTTCGAGAAACGATGAAAAGGCAAGCGTGGCTTCAGGATATTTCTGGGCTTGCAGCAGGATCATTGCTTCACGGAAGCTTTTAACCGCGCCATCGGCCGAATAGCCGCCATCAGTGCCGCTTGCCCGGCCCCCTTCGGCCTGCGCTCCGCTGCGCTCGCTCGGATGCGGCATCACGCCGACGGTTTTGAGGTTCTGCTCGCCATAAACGGCGGTCATGCTTTTTTTATTGCTGTCGAGCTTGTCGTTCAGCGTGGACATTTTTGTCTCGAGTCCGTCAAGCCGTGTATTTATTGCCGCAAGTATGTTGCTGAATTCGGCGTTCCCGTCGGGCGCCGGTGCGGCCTGATCGGCGTTTTTTTTCGCCGAGCTGCAGCCAAGGGAGATTGACAGCGTCAATATTGCGACAAGTTTCTTTTTGTTATCAAACCACATACATATAGGATAAGTTGCTAGCCTTGACATGGCAAGACTGGCAGAAGGTAAAGATAATAATATATGTGTCGCGGGGCGGCATGATGCGGCGGTTCTAAAGCGCATCCGGGTACGGAAAAAGGACTCGGCGTACGTTTATTGCATCTTTGAATCCTATGAGGGCTGGCTTGCATATTCCACGATTGATTGCTGCACGGGCGTTCCGTATTGCGATCTTGAGCTGCAGATCCCCGTTTGTTTTGAGCGCGAAGTGGAAGATCTTCTGCTGCGCATGGGTGATGTCATCCTGGCACGATAAATGAAACAGCTCCGCTGCGTATGTGGCTCTGGATTTTTTCTGCAATGGCGTTTGTCTCGGGGGTTGTATTTTTATCCCGTTTTGCCGCAGTTTCGATGCGAAGCGGTTTTGCGGCCGAAAAGTCCGCGCTGCTGAACGTGGTTGCGGTTTTTCATGAACTACAGGACACGCTTGAGGCGGGATTGCTGCCGGCGCCGGAGCGGTGGAGCGGAATCGGGCGGTTGCCGGCGCCATGGGGTGAACTTTCGAAGTCGGCGGTTGAGGAACTCAGGCGGCAGGGGGCTCCGGTGGTGCCGACCATGAGGCGGTTGCGCGCGCTTGCCGCCGGCCACTCGGCCGCGCTCGACAATGCGCGGGCCAGGGCTTCGCAATCGCTTGCGCAGGCGGTGATCTGCGCGCTGATGGCTCCGCTTTTCGGGGGAGCCTTGTATCTGCTGCTTCCCGGGCTTGATGCAAGGCCGTGGCTCTGGTGCGCGGTGTCGGCTGCCGCAACCGTTCTGGCTTCGGCCTCTGCGGTCTGGATCACCATGATGGCGCGGGAAGCGCGCTGGGGCGGTCTCAGGGGGAATCAAAAAAAATGGTGGCTCGCTTCACAGTGCGCCGGTGAATATTTTCTTGCTCTTGTCAGGGCGGGCTCCGCGTCCGACATCGCCTGGACGCGCGCGTGTGAATCTCTCACGCTTCGGGTGCCGGATCTTGCGGTCGAGTGGGGGGCGTCGGTGTGGGGTTCGGGCGGAGCGGTTGCCCCGCGTGCCGGGGCCCGGGGTTCGATAATTGAAGCCGGTATGGCAATCCGCCGGGCGGTACAAACCAGCCTCATGGAAGGGCGGCCGTGCACGGAGCGGGTGGAGGCGGTGCTTGCGGCGCTCGGGTCCGGGCTCGGGGCCCATGTCGAACGCGAGCTTTCATTGTTGCAGACAAGGGCGCTCAAGCCGCTCTTTTTGCTGGTTGCCCCGGCCCTGGTCGGGCTTCTTGCCGCGGGGATTCTGATCGGGGCGCTCGGCGGCGGCGTGATCGGTGGCGGTTTCTAGGATCTTTTGGAGGCGGAGTGATTGTTTTCAGATGGCTTGCTCTTTCGATCCTGTTGATGCTTGTTCTTGGTGGACGGCCCTGGGTTTTTCCGCGGGCGCTGACGCTTGAGGCGCTGCGTCCGGTGGCATTCAGCAAAATCCAGATAAAATCTTTCCAGAATCCGGGATGTAGGCTTTCCCTGGAAAGGTAACAGTCAGGTTTAGGCGGCGATCTTATGATGCACCGTTTGAAAAGCCCTTTTTACTGACAATTTGAGTTGTAACGGCTGTCGTTGTTGCTGTTCTTGGATCTTCTTCGGAGTTTGTTCCAAAAAACCTGAGTTTGAATGGCTCTGGGTTTTCATACTCTGCCGCAAACATGGCGCGGTATTTGTGATTGGCAGCGGGCACAAGCTTGCGGGCGGCATGGAAAGTGGAGGATAATCCGCAAAGTTTCGAAAAATTAAACTTTAAGGCTTATCCCCCGAAGGACAGGCCAGTAAGTTTAATTTTTCGAAACTTTGCGGCTCGTTCTCATGCAGGGGCTGCTCCCTTCACCATGTCGTGTGCATGCCGCCACCAAGATAAAATCTTTCCAAAATCCGGGACATGGGACTGCTGGCCGGCCATAACACATTAAAATTACACATCTTTATTTGGGCCCGCCCCGTGCAACATCTATAGGCATGAACAAGCTAATCAAAATAATCATGATGGCAGGAATGACGGTAGCGTTGATGGCTGCAGCCCCAAATTGCGGTGGCGGCCAGAAGGGCTCCGGCGCAAGCGCAAGTGGCACAAGTGGAGGCAGTGGTGCAACCGCAACCGCAAGCAGTTCAAACAGCGGCAGCTATTCAGACACCTCTTCGGGTGCCTGGAGTGGCGGCTGCGGCGTTGACCCGGGCCCGTTTCCGGCGCCGCAAACACCGGCACCGCAAATGGCGGAGACGCAAACGCCGGGATGCGGCGTGGGCGGCACGGTGTTTGAGTTTCCGCGATCGGAGGTGTTTTATCTGGCCCAGGGTTTGGAATGGAGCAAGCCGTTCGTGGCCCAGTCGTTCGTTGCGCAAACGGATATGAGGCTTGCAAGGGTTTTGATTAAGGTCGGTTACGGCGCATACGGCGCGAGACCGCAGTTTGTAACGGTCACCATCAATGAGGAGCAGCCGGGCGGCTGTTATAAAGACAGCCCCTGTCCCAAGCCGGTCGCGCTTGCCGCGTCACAGGTGCCGGGAACCAAGCTCCAGGCTTTCGATCCCGCATGGATGAATAATGATGCCGCGCCCTATACACAGTTCAATTTTGCGCAGCCTGCCGATCTTCGCGCCGGAGCCAGATACTGGATAGTGGTGGACCCGAAAGTCGATGCCGGTTCGGAGGTTTATGTCGGTTTCGGAATCAACGACCCGTACCCCGACCAGCAGGGCGGGACAAGCACGCTCTGGTACAACACCTACCAGACCTACTGGTGGGCGGCCTATCACCAGGATATGGCTTTCAGGATGGAAAAGTGTAATTAAATATTTGTTTGAAAAAAACATACAATCGTTTAATATCTTCATCCATGTACAAAAAGAAATCGTCCGGCACGCAGAAGGCCGGCCGCCCCCGGCCGCGCGCCAGGGCACGCCCGAGCGCCGGGCTGCTTCTGAAGGCGGCACGAACGCTGTTTTCGCAAAAGGGCTATGACGGCGCATCCGTGCATCAGCTTGCCGCCGCGGCCGGTGTAAACGTGAGCCTGGTGAGCTATCATTTCGGCGGCAAGGAAGGTCTTTACAAGGCCTGTATCGAACAGTTCGGCTGCGACAAGCTGGCGGTGGCGCAGGGCATACTCAAACCTCCGTCTACGCGGGAAGAGTTTGAACTCCGGCTTTCGATGTTCCGGGACGAATTTTTCAGGACGCATATTGGTGAGCCGGAACTCATGCGGATCATTCACAGGGATTTTGACTGTTGCAATAAAATGACGATTGATATTTTCTACAAAACATTTCTTGTGGCGTTTGAGAAGCTTGCCGGGTTCATCGAACATGCGCAAAAAAAAGGTCTTGCGCGCAAGGATGTCGATCCGTTTGATGCGGCTACGATGTTTTTCGGGGTTTTGATCCACATCATGAAGACCGAGTGGATCCGCAAGCGGCGTTACGGGCTCAGTATAAAGGATGCCGTCTTCCGTGACCGGATCGGATACGGCGTTCTCAAGGTGTTTGTGGACGGAATCACTGCAAAGGCGGGTGCAACATGAGGAACATGCAACATGTATTGTGTTTTTTTGCGGCAATGACGGCGCTGGCCGCCGGCGCGGCCGGGAATCTTTCGCTTGAAGAATATCTTTCGCAGGTGCGCGCCGGGCATCTGGGGGTGAAGGCCGGTGTGGAGGCGGGCGTCGGCGCGGCGGAGCGGGCGGACGAGGGCAATCTCATGTTCATGCCCTCGCTCTTTGCCAACGCGCAGTGGATGGTGGACGAAAAAGAAACCTCCAACGTCGCGCTCCAGGGCAGAAAAACCACGTACAATTCCTATTCGTTCGGAATCACGGAGATGACTCCGGCGGGACTCACGGCAAAACTCGGCTACACGCTGGGTTACGCCGCCATTGAGGGCGCAAACGCGCTTTATGTGCCGGTGCCCAAGGGCTACGAGGGCAGGCTGTCGATCGAGCTTTCGCAGCCGCTATGGCGGAATTTTTTTGGCAGCGAAATGCGTGCCATTCGCGACATGCAGCGCGCGCAGGCGCTGGCTGCGAGCTATGGCGAGAGTTACCGCGGCCGCATGCTCCTGGCCGAGGCGGAGGTGGCATTTTTGCGTCTCTCGCTTGCGCGTGACACGGTCGCAATCCAGCGCGACAGCCTCGCGCGCTCCGAAAAGCTTCGTGACTGGAACGCCAGGCGCGTGCGCACCATGCTTGCCGACAAGGCCGATCTTTACCAGTCCGAGGCCGCGCTGCAGGGGCGCCGGCTCGAACTCAGGATGGCGCTTGACGAGGAGCTTGCCGCCGCGCGGGCTTTTAATACCGCGCGCGGCTTGCAGAAGGACGAGGTCGAAGAAATGCTTGAAAAAATTCCGTCCGACATGATCGCGCGCCTACCGGCCCCGTCCCGCGGCGAGTTGCGCGATGACGTGAGATCGGCGCGCGAGCAGCAGGAGGCCGCGGTGCGCGGCGCCGATGTCGCGCGGCAGAAGCACCTTCCGTCGCTGGAGGTTTTTGGCAGCTACACCCTCAACGGCAAGGATGCCGCATCCGGCGAGGCCATGAGCGAGACCTTCAAGACGGATTATCCAACGAAGGCCGTGGGCCTCCGGCTCACGGCGCCGCTCGACTGGTGGGATATTTCGGGCGTGCGCTCCGGCCATGCGCGCGAGCAGGCCGCCGCCGGGCTTAATTACCAGCGCAAGATTTTTGAGCAGGATCGCGAATGGAACGACCTCTCCGTCCGTCTTGAGGACGCCAAAAGGAGGCTGGTGCTGGCGCGCGAAATGGAAACAATCCAGCATGACAAGCTCATGCACGAGCGCGACCGGCTGGGTCGGGGTCGCACGACGACATTCCAGGTGCTTATGTTCGAACAGGATTACGCGGCGGCGCAGCTCACGCATCTCAAGATGCAGAACGAAATACTTCAGATCACGGCCCGCATGAAAACCTTTGGAGGTGCAGCTTGAATCTCGCATCACTTTCGATCAAACGCCCGATTTTCATTTCGTGTCTTGTCATCCTGATGCTCGCGGTGGGGTATCTCTCGCTCAAGCGCCTGCCGGTGGATATGTTTCCCAATGTGACCTTCCCGTACGTCATGGTGCAGACGGTTTATCCCGGAGCGGGACCGGAGGAGATCGAGATCCAGGTCTCCAAGATTATCGAGGACGAGCTCGGCACGCTGCCCGGAATCAAGTCCATCCGGTCAAAAAACAAGGAAGGCGTGAGCGTCGTGAGCGTGGAGTTTACGCTCGGCACGGATGTAAAATACGCCGAGCAGCAGGTGCGCGACCGCGTGAGCGGGGCGAAACGCAAGCTGCCAGACAGCATCGACGAGCCGATCATCCGCAGGCTCGATCCTTCGGACCAGCCCATTACCATCTTGTCATTGGTCGCCGAGCTGCCCGAAGCGAAGATGTTCGATCTCGCCAATGATGTGATAAAACCCAAGATCGAGCAGGTTGACCAGGTGGGGTCGGTTGCGATCCACGGCATCCGCAAGCGCGAGATCCGGGTTGAACTCGACCGCGGGAAGCTCAAGTCCTATGAGGTTTCTGCCACGCAGGTCGCGGCCAGACTCCAGGCGGCCGGCATGAACATACCCTCCGGCAAGGTTGACGAGGGCGGGAAGGAAACCGTTTTCAGGACGCTCGGCGAGTTCAAAAGCATAAAGGATATCGAAAAAACAGTTGTTAATTTCATTGGCAACGACGTTCCGGCCACGGTGGCCGATGTCGGGCGCGTGGTTGATTCGCTGGAGGACGAAAAATCCAGATCGTTTTTCAACGGCCGGAAGACGGCCGTGATCATTGTCTACAAACAATCCGGCGCGAACACGATCGCGGTCATTGACTCGATCAAAAAACGCATCGCCGCCCTCAACGAAAGCCTGAAGGACAAACCGGGCGCGCCGCAGCTCGGGATGGTCCGTGACGGTTCGAAGATGATCCGCGCCAACGTCGATGATGTGACCGAATCCATTTTGATCGGAATAGTTCTTACGATCCTCGTGGTGTTTTTCTTTCTCGGAAACGCCAAGTCCACGTTCATCACGGGGCTGGCCCTCCCGAACTCGCTCATCGGCGCGTTCATACTGATGGCCGTTGCCGGGTTTACCGTAAACGTGATGTCGCTGCTGGCGCTCAGTCTTGCGGTCGGGCTGCTCATTGACGATGCCATCGTGGTGCGCGAAAACATCTTCCGTCACAACGAGATGGGCAAGCCGCCGGTGCAGGGCGCGATCGAGGGCACGCGCGAGGTCATGCTTGCCGTTGTGGCCACCACCCTTACGGTGGTCGCGGTGTTCGGATCGATCGGATTTTTGCAGGGCATGGTGGGACAGTTCTTCAAGGAGTTCGGCCTTACGATATGCTTTGCCATGATGATCAGCCTTTTTGACGCGCTCACGATGGCGCCCATGCTTTCGGCGTATTTTGTGGGCTCCGTGCAGGAGACAAAGGCCACCCGGGGCGTGCGGCATTACACCATAGGCTGGATGCTTGATGCCTTCGGGCGCTTCCAGGAATGGCTTGATGATGTTTACGAAAAAGTCCTCAAATTCACGCTCCGCCGCCCGCTTGTGGTTCTGGGGGCGGCGCTGCTCATGTTTGTTGCCAGCATGGCTTCGTTCATGGGGGTCACCAAGACCTTCATGCCGGCGGTCGACAACGGCGAGTTCATGGTCAGCGTCGAGCTTCAGCCGGGCGCGAGCATAGATGCCACGCACGAGCTTGCAAGCAGGGTTGATGATGTCATCCGCGCCAACAAGGAGGTCAAGCAGAGCGTGATGATGATCGGTATGGGCGGTGAGCCGTATATTGCATCATTCTTCGTGGAACTTGTGGGCCGCAAGGACCGCAAGATCAATACAAGCGCCATGAAGGCGCAGCTCAGGGAACAGCTCAAGCCTTTTGCTTATGCAAAGCCCGCCGTCAAGGACATCGACATCATTGCGGGCGGGATGCGCCCGTTCATGCTCAATATCTCGGGCAGTGATCTGGGTGAGATTGAAAAGTATGCAACCATGGTGTTCGAGCGCCTGAAAAAACATCCGGGCCTCACCGATCCCGACATCAGCCACAAGCCCGGCAAGCCCGAGTTCCAGATACAGATTGAGAACAAGCGGGCCGAGGCGCTTGGCGTTTCGATTCCGGCCGTCGGACACGAGCTTCGCGCCCAGGTCGAGGGGGTGACGCCGGCGGTGTACCGCGAACACGGACGCGAGTACGACATCCGCGTCCGCATGCGCGAGGACGAGCGCAATCTCAAGCAGTCCTTCGGGCAGATCTTCGTGCCGAACATCAATTACACGCTTGTGCGCCTTGGTGACGTATCCAGGCCCGTCAAGGCCACGGGGCCCGCCAGCATCGACAGGCAGGACAAGGCAAAAGTCATTTCCATAAGCGCGGATCTTGCCCCGAAGGGGCCGGGGCTTGGCGGCGTGATAACCGATATCCACAAGATGTTCAAAAATGACGTCAAACTCCCGGAGGGAATGGGTTACAGCTTCGTCGGGCAGGCCGACAGTTTCAAGGAACTCAACGAAAACATCAAGCTCGCCGGTATTCTCGGCATCCTGTTCGTCTTCCTCGTGCTGGCGAGTTTGTATGAATCCTTCATCATCCCTTTCACGATCATGCTTGTCCTTCCGCTCGCGATTTGCGGCGCATTTCTTGCGCTTTTTGTGACCCGCTCGACGCTCGACATGTTTTCGATGATCGGCTGCATAATGCTGCTTGGTGTTGCGACCAAAAACTCCATCCTGCTTGTGGATTACACAAACCAGATGGTTGCCGCCGGCATGGACCGTGCAAGCGCGATTTTAAAAGCCGGCCGCACCAGGCTGCGCCCGATTTTGATGACCACCGGCGCCCTTGTCGCGGGCATGCTTCCTGTTGCTGTCGGGCTCAACGAAGCATCGAGCATGCGTTCGAGCATGGGTATCGCGGTGATCGGCGGACTTCTGAGTTCCACGCTGCTCAGTCTGATTGTGGTTCCGGCGGCATATTCATACGTCGACCGCTTCAGGCTCTGGAGCGGCAAACTGGTGGCGCGCCTGGTGGGTTACAAGGGTACCGGCGAGGAGCGAAAGGGCGCCCGCGTGGAGCACAAGGTGGATGCGCCGAGGATGGATTCCTAAAACAGCGCCGGATCAAACGTGAAGATGGCCCCCAGTGTGCCGTAAACTTCGCCGCTTTTGCCGCCTTCGGTGATGATTTCCATGAAGTCCACGGGCTTGCAGTTGAATCCACCGGCAAATGCGAAGTTGTTCGAACCGGTGAAGTTGTACCAGCCCTTGGCGTAGAATTCGCCGCCATTGAATATTTTCCAGAACGCGCCGCCGCCGGCACTGTGCGCGTAGGTGCCCCCGCTGAAGGCAAAACTGGTGTCAGCCCGCAAAAACGGCACGACCTTGGCCCACACAAAGCCGTAGGTCAGCTCGACCCCGGCTCCGCCCGACCACACCGCGCTGTAGCCGACATGCGGGATGATATCGAGATCAAAGTCGCCGAATTTGAAAGTGGTGTTGTTGCTGAAGGAAAAAATCCCGCTTGCCTTGCCGCCCTGGAGATTGGCGCCGCCCGTGATGAAGGGGTTGAGTGAGTCTCCAAGTCCGTAGCCAACGGTTGACCACACGGTGGTTGCCCCCTTGTTGATGGCGCTGCCGTAGATTTCAACATTAGAAAGCCCGATTCCGAACGGTTCGAGCGTGTCGAGCGCGAAGGCGGGAAATGGAAAGACGGCCATTAACACCGGTAGTGCGGCGACAGTGGATTTTTTCATGTGTCCTCCTCGAAAAAAAGGCGGCAACCTGTCGCTGCCGCCTTTGAATACAAAACAACTGCGCAAAAATCAGAAAGAATAAGTCAGGTCGCTTGTCATTATATGGATGCTGTTCCACGAAGCACTCTTGACCGATTCGAGCATGTAGCCCAGTCCGAATGCCAGATTCTTGATGATGTTTGTGGAAACAACAAAGGACAGCCTGTTGCGGTTGAACTCGGTGCTGTTGAAGCTGAAATAGAGTTCATCCCAGAGCGTAAGGCCGAAATTCTGGCCGAAAATCTCATAAGGATATGTGATGCTGAGCTTGTTTTTGTAATTGGTTTTTGACGAG
>MEQJ01000063.1:15444-22348 GCA_001770165.1 Bdellovibrionales bacterium RIFOXYD1_FULL_53_11
CAGGATTTGCCTTTGATGCGTTCAAGGCGGTAGCCGGCGAGGATGTCAAAAATGTCATTGACCATGTACTTGCCGTTCGGCTTGAAATCATAAAAATACAGCGTCTTGAATGAGGTGAATTTTTGTCCGAGCTTGAGCGATACGGTGACATCATCCGTTGCCTTCATGCTTGCCCCCATGTCGTTCCACCATTCGCTGTTTGCGGCGCTGGCCGTGAAAGAAAACAGAATTCCTGTGATAACAACTATGCATCTGAACTTCATAGAAAAACCCTCCGGTTGAAAATACTTCGTTATGCCGTGGATTCTAAAACCAATTGATTTGGTGTCAACCGGTAATTTGGTTACTGTACGAATTTTTTCACCCGCTCCATGCCTTTGATGATGGCGGCCTCGCTGGTGGCGTACGAAAACCGCACATGCGTGTCATCACCGAAGGCGATGCCGGGCGCCGCAGATACGTGATGATCATCGAGCAGTTTCTGGCTGAATTGCATCGAGTCCATGCCCGTTTTGCTGATATCGACGAACAGGTAGAAGGCCCCTTCGCTCCGGTGGCAGGAAAGTTTTGGAATGCCGTTTACCAGGGCGTGCATCAGCTCAAGGCGTTTGGCAAAGGCGTCACGCATGCGGTCCAGAAAAGACTGGTCGCCCTCAAGCGCCGCAATGGCGCCGTACTGGGCAAACGTGCAGACGTTTGATGTGCTGTGGCTTTGCAGGCTGGTTACCGCGTCAATGAGTGTTTTGGGACCGGCAAGATATCCGATGCGCCAGCCTGTCATGGCATAGGCTTTTGAAAAACCGTTGCAGACCACCGTGCGTTCGAAAATTGCGCCGCCCAGAGAGGCTATGCTTGTGTGCGAGCCGGTGTAAACCAGCTTTTCGTAGATTTCGTCGGAGATGACAAGGAGGTCATGCTTCACGATAACGCGCGCAAGCTCCTCAAGCTCCTCTCTTGAATACACCATGCCGGTCGGATTGGACGGCGAGTTGAGCATGATCGCGCGCGTGCGGGGCGTGATGGCGGCTTCGAGCTGCTCCGGACTCAGTTTGAATCTGGAGAGCGGTGTTGTGTTTATGATCACCGGCGTGGCGCCGGCGAGTTTTACCATCTCCGGGTAGCTGAGCCAGTAGGGGGCCGGGATTATGACTTCGTCGCCGGGGCCTGCAATGATTTGCAGACAGTTGAAGAGCGCCTGCTTGCCGCCGTTGCAGACCACGATGTTTTCGCGCTTGTATCCGAGGCCGTTGTCGCGCCGGAGCTTGCCGGCTATCGCATCGCGGAGCTTCGGTTCGCCGGCGGAGGGTCCGTATCTGGTGCGTCCGGCGTCGAGGGCCTGTTTTGCCGCTTCGCGGATGTGCGGCGGCGTTTCAAAATCCGGCTCTCCCACCGTGAAGTTGCAGACATCGACCCCTTTTGCTGCAAGATCCTTTGTTTTTGCATCCATTGCCAGGGTGAGAGAGGCGGATACACACGAGATTCTTTCGGCAAGTTTCATGAAAAAAAACTATCACCGGCCGAGTATCTTTTCAATGTAACTTGTTTTCATGGCGCGTTCGAAATCTTCATTGCTCCGGAATTCATGACCGATTGAAGCATGCCACAGTTCGTGCGGTTCCATGCAGAGATAAAAAAACACCCGGCCGTGCCAGGGAAGCAATGCTGCGTATGCCGTGCTGAACAGCTTTACCTTGTCCCCGGCCGGAAAAGATATTTTTCCGGCGCACTCCGTGAGCGGCATCTGTAATATTTTTGATTTGTACGGCAGTTCGCGGATGCGGGCGGGAAGTGATCTGGCAAAAGTGAGCGCTCCGAAGGAAACCATGGCAATTTGTCCGGGGTTGAATGATTCGACCAGCCGGTTGCAGATTCCGGAATATTCCCTTTCCCATCCTGCAAACGGGAACATGGGATGAAAATGGAATCCGACCAGCAGTCCGGCCCCGGCGGCCTTTTCCGCGGCCGTGAGCCGTTCGTCGAGGCTTGCCGCAAGATGTTCTTCGCAACGGATGATTGAAGGCGCGCTCAGGGTCCAGGTGCAGATGATGTTGCGCGGGGGGTGGAGGGCGAGAAGCGGTTCCACGGCGGCGGATTTTGTTTTGAGTTCCAGGATGACATTGGGGTTTTTCCGGGCGAAATCCACCAGGGCTTCGAGCTCGCCAAAGCGGTTTTCGAGCATGAGCGAATCGGAGGACTGCCCGGTGCCGATGTGATGGACCGCGTCCGGATCAAGCGCCAGGGCGTCGAGTTTCTGGCGGAGATTCTTTTCGATCTGGATGCCCCTTTTTGCGGGAGCCTTGAAAAAATCCTGCACCGAGCAGTACGAGCACTTGTGGAGGCAGCCCCGGGCCGTATCCAGGGTGAGGAGATTGCAGCAGCGCGTGCGCGGCGAGCTGACGGGGCAGGGGCCCAGTATCCTGTCTCCGGCGGGGATCGACGACTTGCGCACGGAGCGCGCGATCCGCGGTTTTTTGAAGCCGGGGTTGAAGCCGTCGTAATCGCGCCCCGCGGTTTTGAGGCGTTCCCATTCGTTTGTCGCCTGCGCCATTGCCCGTGACCGGTTGGTTTCGTCGCAATTCATGATTTCAGTGAGGGGGCGCGCCCCCCACATCTCCAGGTCGCGGGCCATGATGATGAGATTGCGGATGGATTGGTGCGTGAGGCGGAGCGCAAGGGATCTGTTTTTTATGAACACCCTGGTCGCTTGCGGCAGGAGCGCGTAAGGCGTCCCGGCGCAGGCCTTGCAAAATTTTTCAGTACTGGGTTTCAAGCATCCCGCTGTAGGTGCAGTCGAACCTGTCGGTAAGGGTTATCATCCGGCGGTGGAACGACCCGACATCGAAAGTGTGTCGCAGGCCGGGCAGTTCGGCGGTGCTGGCGGCGCCGAATTCGGTCATGCGGAGCACGTCTCCTGCTGATTTAATGGCATTATAACGTTCGATGTTTTTTAGTGCCATGTGGTCGCCGTTCTGGTCAATCACAAAAGCGGAGGAAGCGTATTTGCGGACCAGCTTCTTATCAAGAACGGATTGCAGCAAGCCCTGATCGCGGTTGAGAAGGCCGCTTATATAGGCCACCGTGCCGGTATATCCGCAGTTTTCAGGATTCTGCGGAAAGAGCGCCACGTAATCATATTGCATGTGAAGATCGAGGGTTTTGTGTTTTGACGCGACCACGGTGATGCTGCTTTTTTCAAGGCCGCCGAACAGCGAAGCCAGACGGATCGTCTCGGTGCGCCGGGCGGAGCTTGTGATGGAAACCCGTGATTCCTTGAGAGGATCGAGGCGGAGCGCCGCTTCAGTAAGAACAAGGCCCGGGGCGGAGAGTCCGAGATTCTCAAGTGTCCATGCATAATGAGTGAGAAGAGAGCAGAAAATCAGGTTGTCGGGTTGTGGAAGCACCGGAAAACCCTTGCAGCCCATCGCTTCGACCGCCCCGGAAAAAGCGTCGAAGCGTTTGAATCCTTCGCGCCTGGTGACGATGTTGTCTCCTTGCTTGACGTGAACCACAAAAGCAAGGCGGATGTTTGAATCAAGAACATTTCCGGTGTCGGGATTGACTTCTTCTGCTTTGGTATCCATGGAAAGCCGGATGATGCTGCCGTTGCCTGCCCGCACGATTTGCAGGGCGCGTGGAACGTGTTTTGTCGTCGGGATTTTTTCAAACTTCTGCGAAAAAACAAACATACGGTTTCCGAGCCGGAGCTGCATGTCATTGAATCCCATGCCGACCAGCCTTCCGTTTTTACGGCTGGCCCACGGAAATGTGCCGCCAAGGTCACCCGAGGCGTGGTTGCCGCCCGCAAAAACAATATTCTGGCCGTCTGCTGTCTGTCCTGATGCAACAAAATTCTCATAGCCGCCTGTTACCTCGGTTATTCCAAGGACTCTGAAGTTCGTATCAGCGTCCGCACCGGCTTGTGAAACGGAAGTGAGGGCAATAATCATCAAAGCGGCATATTTCACATCGATCTCCTTGTGTTGCGCCGCAATATAGCGGGATGGAATGTAATAGGTCAAGGGCGAGATTATATTATTACTCATGAGTAAAATGGAGTATTGAAATTCAAATATGAATTTTGCGTTGCTCATAATAGCTGTCGTCGTTCTCTCCCAGGCGGGCAATCTCATCCGGCTTTGCGACGCCCATCCGTTTGCAATCGCGTTTTACAGGCTTGCCCTGGCGTCCCTGCTGTTCGTGCCGTTTGCATGGCTGCATGGGCGGCATCGCCCCGGAGGCCCAATACGGCGCATCGACCGGAAGACCTTCCTGGCCTTGACGGGCATGGCCGTCATGTTCGCCGCTCACTTGTTTTTCTGGATCGCCGGCGTGCAACACACCACTGTTGCCAACGCCGCGATTTGTTTTTCGCTAAGCCCCGTATTCACCGCCGTCGGCGCGCGCGTTTTCCTGGGCGAACGCATTGGATTCGAGGTTTTGCTTGCAATTATCGCCGGCCTCACCGGCATCGGTTTGATCGGGTCGCATGACCTGTCCCTCTCTCCGCGGTTCATCCTCGGCGACATCCTTTCGCTTCTTGGAGGACTTTGTTTTTCAGTTTACTTCATTATCGGAAAGCCGTTGAGGGCGGAATTTTCGAACGGTTTTCTCATGTCCGTTGTCTACCTGGCCGGTGCATTGTTTTCTTTTGTAATTGTTCTTGCCTCCGGCGCGCCGTTCACCGGGTTTGACGCAAAAACATATGCCGGTTTTGTGTCTTTAGCCGTATTTCCGACGATAATCGGGCATGCACTGTTGGTTTATATGATGAAATTTTTCAAGGCTTCGACCGTATCAACGGCCATTTTGCTTGAACCGGCCGGGGCCGGCCTGGTGTCTTATTTTGCATACGGCGAAAATCTGTCAATAAACTCTTTTATCGGTTACGCGCTCATAATGGCCGGGCTGATTCCCATGTTCAGATCGAAGGGACATTAGGCGGAAGGCGGAAGATCATCATATTCCCGAGGAAGCCCTTCTTTCCTTGTGCGCTTTTGCAATTTCTTCGATTTTTTCCGGGGCGACCTTGTTCGTGTTGGCCAGCTCTTCCCATTGCAGAATGGATGAATTGATGTTTTCGATGATTTCATCCGCTTTTTTGACGCCAAACAGCCCGGCTAGTTCAAGTAAATCTGCAACCTTGACTTCGCTTCCCGGCTTTCCGTTAACCGTTAGCTGATTATCGTCACACCAGCCGCCAATGGAAAAGCAAAGATCATACGCCGGCGCCAGTCGCCATTTGCCGGTCTTATTCATGATAAAAGCAGAATTTTTCAAATGATCATCCTGGTTTCGCGCAAGAATATTAAAAACCATCCGCCGGAACACCTGTTCAACGTCATGAACATGTTTTGTAAGCTCCAGTGTTTCCCTGATGAAACTGGAATAGTCAAAAAGCCTGTGTTGATCATAATCAAGTTCCAGCAGCCCGCAAAGAGAATGAACGTGAACTTTTTCTCCATTTATCCGGTCAAACCTTTTTGTCATAAAATGAGATCTGTTTTCTTCATGAAGTAAATGGACCTCGGGCATGTCGATGCCGGACATGCGCGCCATTGCAGCATAGGTAAACTCAATTTTCCCCCATCCTTTTTCACTGTTTTCAGTTCCATCAAACTTGATGATCCAATGTTCGAATTCGCCGGGTAAATTCCTTGTTCCCGACACCACCTCATTATTCGTCCTGTTCCATCCAACAAGGCCTTTTGCCCTGGCTCCACCGGCGGAAGTCCCGATCAGCATGATTTCTGGTATTTTTGAGTCAATCTCACCACGAATGACTTTTTTTGCTTGTTCCACAAGCTTGCGAATCTCCAGTGGGACAATGGTTGACGGGACATCCCCGTCTTTTTCCATCGGCTGATATTCCAGAGCGCCCATGGCGGTGTTTCCAACATAGAGCAGTTTTTGTACCGGTGATATTTTTTTCGGGTCAAATCCCTTTTCCTTGAAATGCCTGGAAAGAAGTTCGTTTCCGAATTTGTCCGGCAATGAATCCGCAAAAACTCCGGGTAGTCCGGAAAAACATCTGACTTTTTGCAGCGCGGCATCAATCGGGATTATGTTGGATGTGTTCTTCAGTTTTCTTGGGGAAATATTAATGCCCAAAGTTAAAAACTCTTTATCATACTGGAAAAAAAATCCACGTGCCGGATGGTGAACAATTTCTCCAACCTTGTGCCCGAACAAAAAAACATTGGCCGAAACCGGTTTATCCATTCTCTGCCTTGCTCTTTCTTACTCTTTTCTTTTGCGGTGGGATTGCTTTGATTTCTTTCAGGCTTTTGATTGTTGCCGGTGGCTCCGGAAGCAGGTGGTCCAGCTTCTCAAGCAAATCCATGACCCGCAGAACGGGAATCAGGGTCTTCGAAGAAAAATGCTTTCCGTCTTCAAGATTGGCGATGCTCCGTGGCGCAACGCCTGAGCGTTCAGCAAGTTCTTTTCTTGTGATCCGCCTGGCTATCCGAATGGCTTTAATTCGCTCACAAATTAACTTGTTTATCTCAAGATCAGACAAATACGGGCTGAATTGAACCATCTCTTCCTCTATTTATGATGGTACAAATACCCGCCCCGGCTTGTCAATCTGTTTTTGATGTAAAATGCATTATATTGCATTTTATATTAATTTTAAGATCATAATATGCAACATATTGCATATTATGAATCCAGGCTGCCGTCTTTCACCGTGTGTGTTGTTTTTGCGTACTTTTGCAGGACCGGATCATGCGTGGCAAAAACAAACGCGGTGCCTTTCTCACGGTTGAGATCTTGCATGAGGGCAAGAATGGATTCGGTTGTCCGCGAATCAAGGTTGGCGGTGGGTTCGTCGGCGATCACCAGGCGCGGATTGGTGACCATGGCCCGCGCAATCGCCACTCGCTGGCGCTGGCCGCCGGAGAGT
>MEQJ01000063.1:22403-24287 GCA_001770165.1 Bdellovibrionales bacterium RIFOXYD1_FULL_53_11
TCGGCCACGCGGCGGAGTTTTTCGGCGCGTTTGATGTCGGAGCGGATCATGAGCGGCACCATCACGTTTTCTTCGAGGCTGAGCACCGGATTGAGATTGAAAAGCTGGAAGATGAACGAAATCGTGCGGGAGCGCACGCCGGCCAGAAGATCAAAATCATCATACGTCACCTGGCGGCCCTCAAGCAGCACCCGCCCGCTCGTGGGCGAATCAAGAAGGCCCATGATGTTGAGCAGCGTGGATTTTCCGGACCCGGACGGGCCTTTCACGACGATAAAATCCCCCTCGCTGATCGTCATGTCGATTCCGCGGAGCGCCGCGACGCTCACTTTTCCGCTTTCATAGGTTTTTGTGATTTTTTCCAAAGTGATCATATCGAAATCCTCCAGTCGGCGGCAAGGGTCCAGGACGGCACTCCCGCGCCGTACTGTGTTCCAGCCGCGCCATGGGTCGCGCCAAGCGTGACGCCGGCGGTGTTCATCGCGCCAAACGGCAGCTGGTAGCGGCCAAGGAGCGAGCAGGAGTTTTCTTCAAGGCTTTGGATGTGGGTGAGCGTGAGCGAAGACTCGCGCCAGAGATTGGCGTGGCTTGCGCTCGCGATGGCATACCATGTTTTTGCAAAGCGTCCGGGCTCCGCGCCGGTCAGGCCCGCGCCGTTGCGATAAACTTCGGCCGTGAAGCTCATGTCCGTTACCCCTTCGTATCTGGCGCCGACAAGAACGGCGAGCGTGTTTTCCTTCTTGATGGCCCGGGTCGCGGCGTCATGCTGAAAGCCGGCTTCGGCATAAAGTTTGAGTGCCTTTAATGCGAACGCCTGCAGGTGCGCGCCGAACACGGCGCCTCCGTCGATTATGCCGCCAGAAAGAGCCGCATCAAATACGCCGTATTGCAAAAAAGCCCTTAGCGCGCCGCCGCGTTTCTGCCCGTCGGAGACGGGAATTCCGTATTCGTCATTGATCATCAGCGGCAGGGCCATGGCGTCAACGCTTGCGACAGGGCTCTGCCAGGAAACCCTGATGTTCCAGGTGCCCGTGCGTTGCTCGCGCAGGCCTGGCAGGTTTTCGCCGGCATGAATGAAATCGCCGGGGCTCACGATGAGGCCGGGCGATTTGCGCGTGCGCTCCTTGCCGGCATTAAGCTGCAAGGACGGCGCCGGGGCATAGCGGATGCCCGCCTGTCCGAGCACTGCCCGCGTCCGGCCGGTGTTTTCCGTGAAGGTTCCGGTTCCGTCGAGATAAAGCTGCCACCGGTCGGCGGCCGACAGCTTGCCGGTGAGCCCGGCTTCCAGGTTGGGTGCGCTCCAGCCGCCGTCTTTGTTTCTGACCCACCAGCGCTGGTATTCGGCCAGCAGGTAGGCCCGGTATTCAAATGGCGAAGAGAGGGCGGATTTTTGCGGAGCTGTTACCATGTCTTTCATGGGAGCAGCTTCTTCGAGCAAGTCATCCGCGGCCAGGGCGACTGAAGAAACCAGCAGGAGCGGCATTGCAAGCAGTTGGATCAGCATTTTATTTCCCGAGGTTGTCGACCACGAAACGGCTGTCTTTTATTTTCTGCCCCGTCTTGAAATCCAGGATTTTGAGTTCCGAGCGCTGGCCGGTCAGGACGTTTTCCATCACCAGGTGCGCGGGCCTGGTGACCGCGCCGAAAGCGCGGACCGACCCGTAAAGGCATTTTTTGATCTGCGTGCCTTTTGAATCATAGAAAAACTGTTGCACGGGCTGCACGGTTTTTTTGTCCACCCAGAGCCGCATTTTTGCATATGCTGCGCCGGTGGTACTGGCCTTGAGATCAAAAATCCACTGGTTGGGCGTCTCCTTTGCGAGCGTGACGTTGTATTTTGCCGTCCAGTCCGCCCGGAGCACGTCGGCGTTCGAAAAATCGCCG
>MEQJ01000063.1:24295-25044 GCA_001770165.1 Bdellovibrionales bacterium RIFOXYD1_FULL_53_11
TCCACAGCGCGTCATCGGCGCGCAGGATCTGGCGGCCTTTTTCGCGTTCGGGTTTTTCAAAGACGCCGAAGGTGTGGTCCATGTCTTTCACCTGGAAACGCACCTCGTTGATGCTGATGGTTCCGTCAAGCCGGTGGTTGGTGAATTCGTACAGCCCGGCAAAGTCCGGGGGGGCGAGACTGGCTTCGACTTTTTTTACGGTCTGCGTATGGATGTCGGCTCCGGCAAGCGGGGCCAGCAGCATAAGTGTTATTGTTGCGAGTGTCATGGGCTTATCCTCCTGTCAGTTTTTTGAAAGCGCCTCGACCGGTTTCATCCTGCTGGCCCGGTAGGCAGGCAGGAATGATGCAACGAGCGCACTTGCCATCGAGAGCGCAAGCGCGAGCAGCAGGAATGATGCAGGCACGAACGGATACAGCACGGTTTTGATGTTCTGGCCCGGAAGCGCAAAATCAATTCCTCTCCAGCCCGCAAGCGATATCAGTCCGAACGCCGTGGCCAGTCCCGCCGCGCCGCCGGTGAGGCCGATCACCGCCGCTTCGACCAGAAACAGGGCCAGTATGTGGATGCGCTTGTAACCCAGGGCCATCAGTGTCCCGATCTCGCGGGTCCGCTCCATCACGGTCATGAGCGAGGTGTTGACAATGGCCGAGATCACGATCAGAAACACCACCATCACGACTATTCCAAAAATCATGTTTTGCAGCATGATCGCGTCACGGAACAGGCCCGAGAGCTCGAGATATGTT
>MEQJ01000063.1:25054-29028 GCA_001770165.1 Bdellovibrionales bacterium RIFOXYD1_FULL_53_11
CGATTTCCGAAACTTCGTTTGTAAGGGCCAGCCGTTCCTGCAGCGTGCGGAAGTCCATCCAGATCATGCGGCTTTGCGCGCCCGGCAGGCCGAATTCGATGACGCCGGCGATGCTGGCGATCAGCGCCTGTTGCATGTTGTTTTTATCCTGCACCACAATCACCACTTCATCCCCGAGCGAAGCGTTCATGCCGCGCATCAGCGTGGGGGTGACCGCAATCCGGTGCGTGGCCGCGGCTTTTGCGGCGGCGATGGCGGGTTTGCTTCCCCGTTTTTTCTGCTCATCAAGACCCGCGGCTTCTTCGAGATTGTCGTCGGCCACGGCGGCGGCGGATATTTCGAGCGACGAATCAAAGAGGCGGCCGTCAACGACGGCCTGTCCGAGCCGCGGGCAGACGGCCAGCTCGCCTGCTGATTCTATCCCCTGTATCATCACCGGGAGCGTGGACTGGGATTTCTGGTGGTTCAGGAGCCCCATCGCGCGGATGCGCGGCGCCGCGGCGCGGATTCCCTGCGTCGAGAGGATGCGGTTCTTCAGCGCTTCATTATATTCAAACATGACCTTGAACGGCGAGGTGTCGATCGAATCCTGGTACTTTGCCTTGTGGATTTGCAGATCGCCGTGCATCTTGCGCGCCAGGGCGCTTTTGATCTCCCCCTGCAGCCCGCTCAGCAGCCCGCGCGTGCCCGAAGCCACGACGACGCCGATGAATACGGTGAAAATGGTTATCATGCTCCTGCGCTTGTTGCGCCCGACGTTGCGAATTGCGACTTTGACAAGATCAAACATGCCACCCTCCGGATGAAGTATAGTAACTACTATATAAGTATAGTAAACACTTTACAAGTATAATCCTGATGTCGTAAGCTGTTTATGAATGGGCAGAATGGATGTTGATTTCAGATCGCTTCGGAAGGAGGTCGGGCTTTATGAGGGCGTTTCGAGCCGCAAGCATAAGGATATCCTGCGTGCTGCGGAGAAGCTTTTTGCCGCCCGCGGCTATGACGGCACGACAACAGCTTCGATAGCGGGATGCGCCGGCGTGACCGAGCGGACGCTTTTCAAGCATTTCAAGTCCAAGGAGCTTTTGTACCGGCGGATACTGTTTCCGCTCATGTTCAGGACGGTGGTGCCTGAACAGATGGAAAAAATAAAAAAACTGCTGGACGGGCAATATGGCGATCTTGGTGAAGTTCTTGCCGGTTTGATAGCCAACCGCATGGAGGCGTTTGACGAACATGGCGAAAAGCTGAAGATCTTGTCGGGAGAGCTGCTTCACAATGACAGGATGCGCGGCCAGTTTTCGGCGCTCTGGCGGCGGCATCTGTGGCCAGAGATATTGCAGTTTATGGACAGGATGAAAACACAGCGCCTTGTCAGGCGTGATGTTGATCCGGCGATCGGCGCCCTGGTGTTGATAATTGTGATCATTGGATTCGTTTTTCATTCAAGATTTTTTGGCACACGGTCCGGCGGAAGCAGCGGACATGCCGTCAAACAGCTCGCTAAAATCATCATGCACGGCCTTGCTCCCGGATGAGAGCTGTTTTAATCCCGGCTCACGATACGGTGTTTTTTACCAGCGCACGGGTCACCGATTGCGTGATGCATTCAAAAACGCCATTGTAAAATTCGGCGGTCAGGCTGTTGATGAAATCGGACGTATGCGTTTGCCGGTCATGTCTTGTCTTGAAAAACAGCATGTCCTCCGCAAAAACGAGCACGGCGGCATGCTGGTCCATGTTTGCATGGGTGAGCCTGTCTGGAAACCCGGTTCCGTCCGGGCGTTCGTGATGCTGGCGTATTACGAGTTCCGCGTCTTCGGGCATGTCCTCGAATGTCGCAACAAGCGCCGCTGCGGTTTCCGGATGGGACAAAAACAGTTTCATGTTGTCGTTCGATCCGGCGCCGTAACTGGCGATGAACTCGTCAATGGTTTGCGGTTTTGTCAGCCCGTCTTCATGAAGCATGATGTCATGCAACAGTGCGGCCAGGGCGAGTTTGTGTAGAATCAGATCAGAACTCCAGCCCAGGTTTATTGCAATTCCGCACGAAAGATGCGCAAGCGCGAGGCTGTGCGAAGCAAGGTGGCTGTTCATGTCGATTTCAATCCTGCTGTAAAGCTCGCGAAGCTCCGGATGTTTGCGGATTGCTTGGATCGCATGTTCGACGCATTTTTTTGCGGTGGCCCGGATTTCGGGGGAGAAGCCGAGGTCCCGGCTGAATCCGTCAATGATCTCGAGGCATCTGGTGCCAAGCGCGACTGACGCAGTTTGCAATGGCTCGATGGCAAGTGATTGTGTTTTTTTCAGTTGCTTGATCAGGAAGGTAAGGACTTTATTCGCGTCAGCGGCCGTTACATAAAGACGGTCAATGTTCTTTATGTCGAATTTTGCAAGATCGTTTGAATCGAATACGTCTCCGAAGCGCATGATCCTTATATGCCGGCCTCCGGACAACCTGATATATAGATTGCAGTCAAGCGGTCCGAGGCTCATCGCGGTCATTGTCCTGATCGAGCAGAAACGGTCGTCTGTTTTTTCGGTGGTCTGAATATCATCGGATTTTTGCAGCTTCGCCATCAGATTTTTCAGGCCTTCACTGATGTTTGGTTTGATGAGAGAGCCGTATATCGGGTTTTTCCTGAATATTTCGAATTCCATCGCGTTTTTTGTGCTGCAGAGCACGAACGGGATTTTGATGCTGCTTTCGAGCATGAATCTGTAAACATCTTCGCCCGAGCCGTCCGGCATGTTGTAGTCGCAGATTATGCAGTCAAAGTCATTTACCCTGCCCAGGATATCGATGGCCTTTTGTGCGCAAGCGGCTTCGGTGATCGAGGCTTTGAATTGAAACTGCAGCAGAAGAGATATTATTTCACGGACATCCGGTTCATCGTCAACGACAAGTATTTTCATAGCTGTGATTATACAGGGTTATAGCTTCATATGGAGGGGCGGGTCGGGCACGGCCGAAAAATAATATTTGCTTGATGATTGCTGAGCCGTAAATACAATATAATGACAATATGGCCACTCACGACACCAATGAGCCTGCAAAAGCAGGGCGCAAAACCATTCTGATAGTAGACGATGACGCGTCCTTTCTTTCTGTTTTAAAGAAAATCCTCGTCAAGGACGGATATGATGTCGTTGACGCGCCGGGCGGCAAGGCTGCGCAGAGCCTTTTGATTCTTGGCGGGATCAATCTGGTGATTTCAGACATTCATATGCCGGATGGAGGCGGAATTGATCTTTTGCGCTACGTCAAAAGGAATCATGTGCTTGTTCCGGTGGTATTGATGACCGGTTTTGCGGAAATTTCTGAAACTTCCGAGGCGCATATGATGGGGGCGGATTATTTTCTCGCCAAACCGTTCAAGTGTGAGGAGCTGTTACAAACAATCAAGAAGTGTTTTGGCGAGGTAACTGGCGCCAGTGAGGTCCATGTCACCCGGAAAAGCCAGGACTATGACTATTGCCGGATCCCGTTTGATGAGTTTGTGAGCGGCCGGAAGATCAAATATGATATTTTCATAAGGCTTTCGGAATTCAAATATGTGAAAATCGCGCATAATGGCGAGGACATATCCCGTGACAAGATCGATTCCTACAAAAGCAAGAACATCAATTATCTTTATCTGCGCAAGGAGGATTTTACAAAATATGTCGGCTTCAACGTGGTCCTTGCTGAGAGGGTGGCCGCCAGCGCCCTGCCCAAGGAAAAAAAACTCTCCTTTTTGAAGCATTCTTCGGAAGCCCTGATCCAGCATATCTTCATCAACCAGCTTGACGCGCCGACATTTGATGCGGCCAGGACCGTGGTCGAGACAACGCTCAAAACGCTTACCGAACAGGATGCGTTGATGGATCTGATTGCGGTGCTCAACGGTCATGCCGACCACGTTTATGCGCACTGCCTTGCGGTGAGCCTTTACAGCGTCCTGATCGCAAAAAAGTGCAAGTGGTCTTCG
>MEQJ01000064.1:0-4701 GCA_001770165.1 Bdellovibrionales bacterium RIFOXYD1_FULL_53_11
CTTTTGGATCAAAATACATCCAGCGAAGCAGTCAGTCCTGACTGCCACAAACCGATTCTTTGAGACAAAACCTGTTCATTTTTTGTTGAATTTTTTTCACTTCCGAACCAAACGTGCTCGTAATATGCCCCGATCAACAGGCTGAACGGGGTTACATAATAAACCGCGACCCTCCCGCCGAGCGGTCGGCCATAGGAAAGATCGGCATTGTCGGCGGTCTTGTTGGACAGGTTGTAATTTCCCAGGAACTGGAAATCCATTTTCGCCGCCATTGCCCCGTATCTGAATCCCGCCATGGGCGAAACAATATTCCAGCGCGTTCCGCGGGTATTTCCTACAAGCACCTTGACCGTCGAATACTGGTTGATAAATCTGAAATCGCTGCAAAAACCGAAAATGAACGGTCCGGTTTCGTATCCGCCTGATATGCCGAATCCGTACTGTCCAAGCCTCGGAGTATCCTTGAGCGCCGATGAAACGCCTCTCTGCGAATATCCGCCGGAAGCATCAACGCTGAAATTCACTGGCAGCGCAGTGTTTACAATTGACGCCATGACTGCTGCCGGAAAAAGCGAAACACCCGCAAACAGAATGAATTTTTTCATACCCCATCCCCTTTATACTGGAAAGAGTACCAAATCGTTCTGGAATATCAAATCAGAAATCGGTTCCAGGCCCATTGCCGGAGCGCGCCGGCTCCGTAGGATATATGTGTGACAACGACTACAAGTCCGGCCGCGATGAAATCAAGCAGTCTTACAGGTCTTTCGCGCCCCCCTCTGAGGGCGGATGGAAAAATGCCGGCAAGAGCCGCGACAAAATGCAAAAAAAGAAGCGTAACCAGCGCCCGCGCCGGAGCCCCCGTGAAAAGATCATGTATAAGCGCAATCGCATAGATGAAAGCGATAACAGGTGCCACCACGAATTTTGCCTTGAATGCCCCGTGATGTCGCAGCATCCACATCATTCTGCCTCGGCCGTACAGATACATGTTTCGCGCCCAGGCAACGGGGTTGTAACGCATGTGGTGTTCCAATGCCATTCCCGGTACGGCCAAAAGGGTGTAACCGGCCCTGCGCAACCTGAAACTGAGATCAATATCCTCGGCCACACGCTCAAAGACCGGATCAAAGCCTCCCACATCCTCCAGTGCCTTGCGGCGGTAGACCACATTGAGAGTTGGTATATGGTCTACCGCAACCCGGCTTGTCACCGGGCGGTTGAGGACCGATCCATGCCCGCCCACATATGATCCCAGCGCAATCGAATAGGCGCGATAAATGGCGGGACCCGAGGATTCGGGCACATGATTGCGCCCTCCAAAAGCCGCGCACTTTGCATCATCCCGGAGAGCTTCAGCCGATGCGGCAATATCTTTCAGCCAGCCTTCGCGCACATCTGCATCAATATCCACGAATCCGATCCACTCCGTCGTGGCCGTGCGCCAGGCAAAATCACGCGCCGCCGCAATGCCGACGGCAGCACACTTGAAGAGTTTGATCCTTCCGTCCCTGCCCGGCCCGTTTTCCCAGGTTTTAAGGAGCTCCGGCGTGCGATCGGTCGAAAGATGGTCGACAACATGGATTACAACCCCGCTGCCCTCGGTCTCCCGCACGAGGGAGCTGAAACACCGGTCAACATGCCTCTCGCCGTTGCGGACACAAATGCAGATTGTAAGATCAAGCGTTGCCGCCACCAACCCTCCTCAATCGCGTCTGAACACGGCTGCGATTTTATTGGCCGTAAATCTGTAAAATGCGACAAGGGACCGCCAGCCCTCGGACGGCTGCCGGAACGCCTGCCAGAGCTTGCTCCTTACATACGAAGGACCGAAATGAAATCTCATATAGGCACCTTCGCAGAATTTTTCGATCTCACGGGCGGGCAGCCCGGGCAGACTGATCACGGTACGATGTCCGCCATGGGCATCAAGCCATCTGGAATAATCGAGCGTATCAAGCACACCGCTTAACCTCGCCCACTTGTAATATTCGGTGCCGGGAAACGGCATCACGGGGTAGAACTGCGCACTGTCAGGAGCTAGTTCCACCGCGAGATTGAAGGTCGCTTCCATTGTCTCGCGCGTCTCGCCCGGAAAGCCCACCATGAAACATCCGTGCACCATGATGCCAAGCTCGCGGCAGTCCTTCATGAACCGGCGATGCACTTCCACCGTTTCACCCTTGTGCATGGCCGAAAGCATCGCATCATCACCGCTTTCAAACCCCACGGCACAACACCTGAGCCCCGCACTCTTTAGCAGGGCCAGCGTTTCACGATCGGTGTTGGTCCTTATGTTGGCAAACCACGGAAGACCGACGCCGCGGAGTTTTACAAGCTCGGCAACCCTCCGGGCAAATCTCTTGTCGGCGGTGAACGTATCATCCTCGAATACTATTTCGCGCACCTCGGGCATGTTCTTCTGAATCCAGAGCATTTCGCCGACAATCGAATCGGCCGATCTGGTCCGGTAGCGGTGTCCGTGCATCACTTGTGGATATACGCAGTAGGTACAACGGGCGGGACAGCCGCGGCCTCCAATGAGCATAGCCATCGGATGGTGGGCGATTGCAAAGTAGTAATTGGCCGGATTCAGGAATTTTTTATATATGGGCGCTATCCACGGCAACACATCAACATCATCAATGAACTCGCGGGCCGGGCCCGATACGGATGCTCCATCCGCGCTCCTGCAGGCCAGCCCTTCGATTCCGGTAAAATCGTGCGCGCGGGCATTGATGGCGCGGGCAAGATCCCTCAGGGTGAAGTCATATTCGCCGATCGCCACGAAATCCACGCCCTTGTGAACGTCAAGCGTGTCCTTCCAGAGCGCCGAGACATGCGTGCCTCCCATGCAGATCCGTACGCCCGGAATGCGCGACTTGATCTCCTCCGCCACGGCGCAGTCGTTTGCAGCACTTGCCGTGCTCGTTTCAAGAAAACAAAGCCCCGGCTTCAACGCCCCAAGCGCATCAAGAAGCGCCGCCCTGTCCATTCCGGCCGCGGGACAATCGTAAAGCATGATATCAAAACCGTCCGCCTCAAGCACCGCCGCTGCGTGCGCCAGCCAGTACGGATAATACATGGTGCCCGATTTGATCACGCCGGGGCTGCGCTGCGTTCTGGAAAATCCCTTGAAATAGGGCGGATTGATCAGGGCCACAACCGGTGGCCGCGGCGTTTTATTCTCCTGCATATGATGATTCTATGCCGGAGCGGCCGGAACTTGAACGGGAATTTGAAAAAATGATCATGAAAAACAGACATACGAGTACATAAGTCCACCAAAGCGGCTGCTGACTGGTCGCCAGCGGCGTTTTAACAAGCATCAGCGCAAGGGCGATTCCGCAAAAAACAACCAGCACACGGATCCCGGACAGCACCTGCAATCTGTCCACGAAAGCGGCCGCCACTGGAAGCACGAACGGAAAAAACGAGGTATAGGGATTGCGCCACCAGTCGCTGACCACCGACAACATTACAAGAAGCAGAAGAAACACCGCCGACCCGATTCGGCGTATCAGCGTATCGCCCGACGCGGCCCCCAGCACGAACGGTATCCATAATACATCAAAATTATGTAATATATATTGATAGGAAAATCCATAATCCTGCCCGAAGATGAGTCGAAGCGTGTTCTTGGTGAAAAGATATCCCGGTGTCGTATCGGCAAGAAATACCGCCGGCACCAGCATCGCCAGGACCGCCCCGGCCGCATATGGAAGCGCAGAGATGAATCCTCCCCGAAGCCCCGCGCGCGCCTCAGCCCTGCCAGGCGCGCAAGCCTCGGACATGAGCGCCCCAACGGCAACCATTGCGGCAAAAAAAGCCGAGTGCTTTGAAAGCATGCCGGCAAAAACACATGCTCCTCCAAGAAGATGCCTTCTGGTGAAAACACAAAATGCGATCATTGCGGTGAACAGAGCCACAAGCGGCTCGGGATGCGCCTTCACAGTATAAATAATGGTTGTTCCCGGCAACATCACAAACCAGATACCCGCAAAAACCGCCGCAACCGGCCCCGCCCCGAGTCCATGGCGGGTCGTAAAATACAAAATCCAGCCCGTAAAAAGAAATCCGAAGAAAAGCAAAAGCGCATAAACCACAGAAAGTTCAACGCCCGCCGAATGCATCGCGCCGACAAGCCAGATCCAGCCCATCACCTGCTGGACAAAAGACGGCAGATACTGGTGCATCGCAAACCGCGGAAATTTTGCGGTGTCAATGGCATCAAAGCTGTAACCGCCATCTATGTACTGCTGGACGGAGCTGCCATACACCCCGCCATTCCAGTAGGGCGGCGCAGAAAGATCGTTATGGGTGACAAATACCGCAAGATGCACGATGGCAATGGCCAGAAGGGCGACAACATGCTCAAGAGCGAAAAAACGTTTCACGCCCTTGAAATCCTCCATTCATTGTAAAATAAAACGCTGATCGCAACGAGATAGCGCCAGAGCCCGGCCTCAAGCCAGCGCTCTGTTGGCATGTTTGTATCCAAAAGAAATAGCATGAGGACCATTGAAGCCAGGGCATACCCGAAGCCGGATTTTTTTCCGGATAGCTCTTCAAAATATGCCGCTGCCGCCGGAAGCACGGACACAAAACCACAAGCAAATACCAGGGCCGCCCAGTCCTGTGACAAAACAAGACCAAACAACAGGACCACAAGTGCCGGCAGAACAAGCGGCCACTCCCTTC
>MEQJ01000064.1:4709-14362 GCA_001770165.1 Bdellovibrionales bacterium RIFOXYD1_FULL_53_11
GGGAACCAGACCGCCTGGAAGGCGCCCACGAATGCATCAACACCTTTACCGGTATTTGCCCCGAACGAAGCGGCAATCGAATCCAGCGCCCCGCCACGCAGCCATTCGAAGGGTATCCCCGCAGCAAACGGAACCAGAAAACCCGCAAAAGCGGCGAAAGGCGGAAGCAATGCACGACAAGCAACACCAGCTTTTTTCTTTCCGCTTCCGGCAGGCAACAACCCCGCTCCAACAATAATTGCCGGCCCCAGCATTAACGGAGAACAAAGCGCGCCAAGAAACGACCATACCGCGCACCAGACCAGCGCACCGCGCGCCCACATCCAGAGCCCCAGCGCCGCAAAAAAAAGCATCATTACATCCGGAGATGCGCGCGAAACGAAAACAGTGTTGGGAGCCGGAAGCATCAAAAACCACGCTGCGGCGAAGGCCGAGCAAACCGGATCAATGCCAAATCCATTGCGGCATGCACCATAGAGCGCAAGCCCGGCCGCAACAAAGAAAAAAGCTGCCAGCAAAGGATAAACCAAACCCAGCCTGATGCCGGTAACGGAGTGCGCTACTCCGATCGTGAAATAATATAAACCGGCATGAGCCACTTCGGGGCTGGCCTTGACGGCCGGTGTGATATCGGATGCGCTCCAGCCGGACCAGCCGGCTTTTGCAAGACGCTCCATCACTTGATGATACGGCTGAGCGCCATAATCGAATTTGCTGAAATGACTGTAATTCTTCGTTGCCGCAAGAACGGAAATAAAAAGCACGGCCGCAACAAGCACGGCATCGCGGCCCAGTGCCGCATCAACGATGCCTGAAAGAAACTCTCCGGCAACACCGGATTTACGCCGCTTTTTTACGGATTTCCACCACACGCTCCGAGAATACACCCTGGTCAAAGCCGATGGTAGAGGAAATAATGTAGGCAGGCTTGCCTTGTGATTCGAAATAAGTCCTTATGATGAGTTCCGAGATTATCCCGAGACCGAGAAACTGCACTCCCATCATTGACGTTATGATGGCAAGAATGAAAAGCGGATTGCGGTGCACCCAGACGCCAAGACCGAATTTCTGGTAGAGTACAAAACCGGCACAGCAAAGACCAAGCGTCATCATGGCAATGCCAACCCCGCCGAACACATAAACAGGCTTCGTCTGAAAACCCTTGATGAACCAGATTGTCATCAGGTCAAGAATCACCTTGAAGGTCCGTGCAATCCCGTATTTCGACTTGCCCGCCACCCTCGGACGGTGATGAACGACATACTCTTCAACGCGATTGCTGAGATTCTCGGCCATGACGGACAAGAACCTGTGCATCTCGCCATAAAGCCTGAGTTCTGAAACAATCTCCCGCCTGTAAGCCTTGAGCGAACAACCCATATCGTGCAGTTTTGTGCGCGTGACAAATTTGATGAGCGCGTTTGCGATCCTTGATGGTACCGTGCGGTAGAAATAGTTGTCCCTGCGGTTTTTTCTCCAGCCCGCCACGAAATCACAGCCACCCGTGATTTTTGAATACATGGGTATTATATCTGAAGGATCGTTCTGCCTGTCGGCATCCATCGTGATTACGACTTTGCCGACGGCACATCTGAACCCGGCATCGAAAGCGGCGGACTGCCCTGCGTTTTTCCTGAAAAACACGCCTCTTACAAACAATTTTTCACGCGAAATGCGTTCGATTGCCGCCCGGCTGCCGTCAGTGCTGCCATCATCCACGGCAATGATCTCGTATTTTCCGGCAAGCGGAGCCAGCACGCATTCGATCTCGTCAATAAGCGGACCGATGTTTTCAACCTCATTATATACGGGCAGGATAATGCTCAGCTCCATAAAAGCTTATCGACCGTACCCGGTTACTTTTTGATGCTCAGTGCGTCATA
The DNA here is from genome assembly GCA_001770165.1 of Bdellovibrionales bacterium RIFOXYD1_FULL_53_11. GTDB lineage: Bacteria > Bdellovibrionota > UBA1018 > UBA1018 > UBA1018 > XYD1-FULL-53-11. The sequence continues at coordinate 6,593 of MEQJ01000064.1, forward strand.
GACTGCCAGATTTCTGAATATTAGGGTATCCTTGACTACAAAGGAGAACGAAACTTGCCCTCCAGGAAAATAAAAGCCACTTTTGTCATGCCGTGTCTAAACGAATCCCGGACCCTTCCAAAACTACTTGAAGAATGCAACGAAGTGTTTACAGAAGACGCTCTCGCCGACTGGGAAATACTTCTGGCCGACAACGGCTCCACGGACGGATCCCGGGAAATAGCCCGCAAACACGGGGCCCGGGTCGTGGATATTCCGCGCAAAGGCTACGGTTCCGCGGTGCATGGCGGAATTATTGCCGCCGAAACGACCTGGGTCGCCTATGCGGACGCCGACGGCACCTACAGCCCGCGTGATGCCGTGAAACTCCTTCACTCGGCCGTAAAATACGACGCCGATCTTGCCATGGGATCAAGGATCACGGGCACCATACACAAGGGTGCGATGCCGCTGTCGCACAGATATCTCGGCACGCCGGTGCTGTCGCTGCTCATCAGACTTTTATACGGCATCTGCATAACCGACTGCAACTCGGGTATAAGATGCCTCAAAAAGGAATCCTTTGTAAAATGGCGCATTAAAAGCCGCGGAATGGAATTCGCTTCGGCCATCCTTATCAAGGCCGCCAACCACGAAGCCAATATCATCGAAGAGCCCGTCATGCTCCGTCGCGATCTCAAGGGCCGTACACCGCACCTTCGCGCCTGGCACGACGGCATGAGACACCTTCTGGTCGTACTTGCCGGCGCCCCATGGCTTTTCTGGTACTCCGGAATAACCATGCTGCTGCTGTCGGTGGCAACCGCGATCCCATGCATCTGGGGGCCGTTCAAGGTCACGCCCTGGTTCGGTATTTTCGGCGCTCATACCATGGCAGTCAGCATTACCATCGGATTTTTTGGTTCCCTTTGTTTCAATATGGCACAGCTTATTTACGTCCGGGCCCCTTCAAGGCGCCCCATCCCGGACCTTGCCTTCAGGCTTCTCAACATTCCCGAAGGCCTTCTCTTCTGGCTCCTCGTATCATGCGCGGCCACGTTCGGAGCCGCGGTCTTTTACCTGTTCTACAGATGGTATCTGGCCGATTTCGGAGGCATCAACTTCATCAAGCTGGCCATGTTCGCGGTTTATTTTGCGGTTGTGCCCACTTCGCTGATCATGGGCGTTTTTCATGCACATCTCGACAAGCGCGTCGATGTTTAATAATGTCCAGACATGAACACGACACCGCAAATCCTGATCTGTGACGACGACCAGCTCTTTCATGTTTCCGTAAAACATTCGCTCAAGGGAAGAGCTGATTGCCGCTCGGCAATGAACGGCGACGAAGCTCTTCTGATAATCAAAAACCACCGCATCGATCTTCTGCTTCTTGACATACACATGCGAAACACCAATGAGGGTCTTCAATACATTCCGAAGTTCAAAAACGCCGACCCGGATATGTCTATTGTAATTGCAAGCGGATCGTCGGATTTCAAAACCGTCCGCGAAGCCATGCGGCTGGGCGCGATGGATTATGTCCACAAGGGCAGCGCCGAAGACGAGCTTTATCACGCGATCCAAAGAGTGCTTGAACAGCGCAAACTCCAACGCATGAGCCAGCAGCGCAGTTTTGAAGTCTCCGAAAGCCAGCGCAAACAGCAGCTCATCGGTTCCTCACAATCGGCCGTGGCGCTGAGGCGTTCGATCGACCGCGTACGAGGGAGCCCGGCCAACGTGCTCATCACCGGAGAAACCGGCACCGGCAAGGAAATCGTCGCAAGACAGCTCAGGCGCATGCTCCCGGACGGGACGCCTGAACCGTTTGTGGCCGTGGATTCATCGACGATTCAGAGTTCAACGGCCGAAAGCATTCTTTTCGGCCATGAAAAGGGGGCGTTCACGGGCGCCGAAAAATCCGTCAAAGGCATTTTCGAGGAGGCCGACGGCGGTGTTGTCTATTTTGACGAAATCGCCAACATGCCGCTCGAAATCCAGGGCAAACTGCTCAGGGTGCTCCAGGAAAAGGAAATTTGCAGGCTTGGATCAACCCGTTCCATGAAACTGGAATTCAGGGTGCTTGCCGCCACCAACCGGGACCTGGAAGAGCTTTGTAAAACCGGCCAGTTCAAATACGACCTGTTTCAGCGTCTCAGCGTTCTGCCTCTCGCTATCCCGCCGCTCAGGGAACGCCAGGAGGACATTCCCGCGCTCCTCAATCACTTTGCGGCAATGCACGCCCCAGGCAGGGCCCTCGGCTTCACCCGCGAAGCGGTTGATCTTCTGGGCGCGCACACCTGGCCGGGCAACATCCGCGAGCTGGCAAACGTGGTTGCATATGTTGCCGTCATGTCCGATTCGGACGAGATAGACGTCGCCGACCTGCCCCCTAAACTCCGTGACTGCGTGCTTGCGGCGGGACGGCCGGCGCATCCGGCGATTGACGAATCTGCAAGCTTTTACGACCAGATCTCTGTTCATGAATGCGAGATTCTCCGCCGCGAATACGCAAAACACGGCGGCAACGTCAGCAAGATGTCGCTTGCGCTCGGCATGGACAGGTCACACCTCTATACCAAACTGCGCGAGCATGGCATCCACGGGGCAAGGCCCGCAGTCAAAGGAAGCTGAAAAGCGGCATTCCGAAGGATATGCCGGCGCTACGCATGTAGATCCGGTCTCTTTCATCGGGTGATTCGTGCCAGCTTATATAATTGATCTCTGCAAAATAGGAAGACCCCCATCTCACCCAGAGATTATAATAAGATTTTTTATCGATAAGCGGATAGACAAAGGCCCCGAACGCAAGATTGCAGCGCCGTTTGAACGCATCGCGGAATATCACTTCCACCCCCTGGGGGAACCCGAAGCTGGTATGCACCTTGCCTCCGTATTTATAAACAAGCCCGTGGCCTCCAAGCATGACATTAAGGGAAAGTCGGCGGTCAAGAACCCTGATCGATTCATAATTCACGTAAACACCGAGATCGGTATTCCACGATGAATGCGCAACCGTGGCATTGAACGCCACAAGCCTCATGGTCTCTAGTATGAAATAACTTACATACATCGTTGCCACGGGGGCATAGGTATCGGCGGCATGCCCTTTGGCGTCATAATAATACGTATAAGGCCCCAGCCCCACCCCCATGTTTCCAAGCCGCATTTTTTCGGCAATGCCATACGATATCTTCATCCCGTGCAGGCCGGACCTGAGCGTGATACTGCCAGGTTTTGACCGGAGGCGGAGCCGCCACACATAAGGCTGCGCCGGCGTAATGGCTACACCTTCCGTACTGACATTTTCACCGCCGTTTTCCCAGAAAACAAACATCTCAAGGCTCGTCACACGGTGCGAATCGCCTTCGGCAAAAACCTGGCGGCAGCCGATATAAACCCACTCGTCGGGGCGCGCCCCCGTGGAACTTGCAGACACCATTGACGAAGAACAGCTGTGATCCACAAAAACCAGGGCATTATCGCGTTTCTTTGCCGGTTTGAACCTGATCCTGAGTTCACCGGTCATTTCCCCCGCTCCGGGCCGCCGCACGACAACCCTGATTGCATTATGAGCTCCGGAGACCAGGGCCACCGGAAGCTCAGCCGTACCCCGCGCGCCCTCCACGGCCAGCGCCTGCACAAAACCACCGTTCACCAGTTGCCCGCCCGTGGTGTTTTCGACCGAGACAATCAGGCTCCCGCGCGGCAACAGAAATACCTCTCCCGACCTGACCCACTCAAAGCTCCTGCGTCCCAGCCTGTATTCCACGCCCGGCACCGGCCGGCCCACCCACTCCACCGTAAAATCCGCCGCCGAAAAATCCACCGGTTCGAAAGCTGTCGGAACGGTTTCGGAAAGCGCCTCGGCAAGAACCGATTCGGGAAGCTGGTGCACAGACGCCCTGGCCGGGGACAGGCCGACGCCAAGCCACGCCACTACAGCCGCAAACACCACCGGAAGCATCGTCCTTTTAACCAGCGCGCCGTTCATCTTACGTTCACTTCCTTCAGGAATATCTGGTCAAGAGCGTTGGCAACATATCCGGACACACGCGGCTTGATAAGCGTGGTGTTCGCCTCGAAGAACATCGGCACGACAATCACGTTGTCATGAACAAGCATCTTCTGCATTTCGAGATATGCCATGTATCTTTCCTTCTTGTCCTTGATGCCGCGGACTCTCATGAGTTTTTCATCATAAGCGGGATTGTTCCAGGCCGACCTGAAATTACCCGAACTTCCCAGAAACAGCATCAGGAACTGGTCCGGATCAGGATAATCCGAGCCCCAGCAGCCGTTGAACATGTGAAACGCCCCCATCTCCCGCTGGATGGCGAAGGCCCTGAACTCAAGCGCCTGGATGACGACCTCGATGCCAAGATGTTTTTTCAATTCCTCTTTTATGAAATTGGCGATTTTCACGAATCTGTCGCGGTTGCTGGACAGGTACTCAAGCGTTATCCGTGAAGGATTGATTCCGGATGCGACAAGTTCCCGCTTTGCGCGCACCGGATCGTACGGAATTGCGGAAGACGGCTTGAGCCCCAGCGGGGAAAACATGTCGGTCGGAATGAGCCAGTCGGCCGGCCGCTGTCCTCCATGCAGGAGTTCCAGGATTTTTTTCTTGTCAATTGACATCGCGATCGCGCGCCTCAGGGTCTCATTCGAAACCGGATATTTTTTGGCAGTAAAACCAAAAAAGCAGGTCTTCCAATACGGGATTTTCTTGAGCTCACCCGATTTTTCGTACTTTTTCAAATCAAACAGCGCGATGTTACTCAACAAGTCCAGTCCACCCTCGTCATATTTTTTCTGGGCATCCCGGTCGTCAAGCACGACAAGAGCGACTGCTTTTTTTATGTTGCCGCGCGTGCCGTAGTAATACGGATTGGGACGCATCACGATCCTGGTGTCCGCATCCCTTTCGGTAATCATGAAGGGACCGGCCGAGACAATTCTGCCCGGAGAATCCCAGCTGTCGCTGTATTTTTTCACCACGTCCTCGCGGAGCGGAAATGTGGCCCAGACCGTAAGCATGAACAGCCAGTGTGCCACCGGTCGTTCGAGCCGCACCTCAAGCGTGCTGTCGTCAAGGGCCTTCACGCCGACTGAATCAAAATTCTTGAGTTTGCCCTTGTAATAATTTTCAGCATTCAGGACATCAAAAAGATAATTGGCGTTTGAGATGGCCGTTGCCGGCGCAAGAAGCTTCTTCCAGCTGAAAACAAAATCCTTTGCCTTGACGGGCACGCCATCGGTCCATCTCGCTCCGGGCCTGATGGTGAAGGTATATTTCCTTCCATCAGGGCTCATGCTCCACTTGGAAGCAATCGCAGGCGAAATACTGAAATCCTTTTCAAGCCTGACCAGGCCCTCCATTATGTTCCGGATAATTGCCAGCTGCTGCGAGGAATACGCCCTGTGCCAGTCAAGCGAACCCGGATCATAAGGTATCCTGAAGGTGAACGTGGATGCCGGACTGTCAACCGGAACCGTCTGCGAATAACCGCTGACGGCCAGCAGACCTGTCATGACTGAAAAAATCCCGCGCAGAATCACTCTTTTTTCCCTGCAAATGTCTTGAGTTTTTCGATCATCTCTTTTTCTTCGTCACTGTAACCGTCCGGCACAAGCACGGTGCAGGCGATATTGCTTTTTTCCAGGCCAGCCTTGATTCCAGGCGCATGAGCCCCGCCGAAAACCACTGCAATCTCCCCCTGTGGCGCGGCCTTGACCGCCGCAACAACCGATTCATTGCGTTTGTCGATAGATTCCAGGATTTTTTTTATGGCCACCTTCAGCTCGCTCCTCAGCTTCCAGAGCGCCTGTTCCACCCTGGTGTCTTCCGGCATTTTATAAAGTTTGATCACGCCGTCAAGATATGGTTTTGCGCGCATGGTGTCGTTTTTGTACTGGTCAAGCCTTGTCATGAAACCAATCACGCCCCTGGTGTCCGAAAACGCCCGGAGATTTTCCTTGATAAGTGCGGGATCATCACCGCACAGGGTTTTTATCCTGTCACCATGCCGCGCCTCTATCTTCATCGGCACGCTGGTTATCACGGCGGCAAAATCACCACGACCTGACACGGCCTTGAGATCAGCAACCGTCCAGCCGTTGAATTTGAGCGCGGAGCCGGCCGCAATTTCGCCGCTGCACCCTTCGGCTATCACGGCGGCAAGTTTTCCGCCTTGCACCCATTTGTCGAGCTGTCCGAAAATGGCCGCTTGGTTGCGCGCTTGAGATGCCTCTTTTGGTGGTTTTGTCCTGGTATCCACGGAACCGTCAAGATGCCATTGTTTGATCAAAAAAACGTGCCTGCCCGGGGCGGCGGCACCTTTCAACACACATTTGTCATCGATTTTTGCGAGTGCCGGGTCGACCGGCGGCGATGCCCAGGACTGGGCAGAAAAAATGCAAGTCAACGCCGCATATAGACAAATAAACTTGGACATGGTCCCCCCTCATCGCGGATCACACCCCGAAGGGTAGCTTATGGTATTGCTTACAGTCAACAGTTGGCTATGATGTATCAATGACAATAAACACTCCAAAACCAGTTTCACAAGAATCCTGGAAATTCCCGCGCGAGTTCTGGACCGCCAACGTCATGGAACTCTTCGAGCGCGCCGCTTATTACGGTTTTTTCATCGTTCTCACGCTTTATCTCACAAACATTGTCGGCTTCACCGACAAGGAAACCGGCTATATCGCCGGAATTTTTTATGCCGTACTGTATCTGCTTCCACCCTTTGCCGGCATAATCGTCGACCGGATCGGATTCAAAAGAGGGCTGGTCCTGGCATTCGGACTGCTGACGGTCGGCTATTTCTTCCTCGGAGTCTTCCATTCAAAATCCGCCGTAATATTTTTTCTTGGCGTTCTGCTGGTCGGTGCGGCATTCATAAAACCCCTTATCACGGGCACTGTCGCCAAAACCACAAACGAGGCAAACCGTGCCCGCGCCTTTTCGCTGTTTTACTGGGTGGTCAACATCGGCGCATTCGGCGGCAAGACATTCGTTCCGTACATCCGGCAGGGGCTCGGGCTGGCCCAGGTAAATTATTTCTCTGCCGCCATGGCATTTGCCGCAATGCTGTTTGCGATATTCTTCTTCAAGGAAATGGAAGCCCCGTCTCAAAACAAGACCTTCAAGGATGTCATGCGGTCACTCAAGGCGATATTTACCCAGCCCCGCCTGGTGGCGCTTACCCTCATTGTCGCCGGCTTCTGGATTATCCAGCAGCAGATGTATGCCACCATGCCCAAATACGTGATCCGGCTGCTCGGCGAAAATGCCAAACCCGAGTGGCTCGCGAACGTCAATCCGTTCATGGTCGTGATCAGCGTGGTATTCGTCACGCAGTTCATGAAACGCTACAAGGCCGTAACATCCATGCTGGTCGGCATGATGCTCATGCCTATTTCGGCACTGGCAATGGCCATGAGCCAGACGCTTGAGGGGTTTACGGGGCCCGAAGTGTCCATCTTCGGGCTTTTCATCATGCATCCGCTTACCGTCATGATGATAATCGGCATTGCAATACAGGGTTTTGCCGAGTGTTTCATCTCGCCGAGGTTTCTTGAATATTTTTCGGTGCAGGCCCCCAAGGGCGAAGAGGGCCTCTATCTCGGTTTCAGCCATCTACACTCGTTCTTTTCGGCGCTGGCGGGCTTTATCATGTCCGGCTATCTGCTTGATGCCTACTGCCCGGACCCAAAAACGCTGCCGACCGGCATCACCGAAGTCCAGCGCGCGGCCTACTACTCGGGCGCGCACAGGATCTG
>MEQJ01000065.1:0-1074 GCA_001770165.1 Bdellovibrionales bacterium RIFOXYD1_FULL_53_11
TAAATGGCCGGATAAACAAGCAGCTCCATCGCGAACGACGTAATAATTCCGCCCAACATCGGCGCCGCGATCCGCTTCATCACATCCGCACCAGCGTTGGCTGTGCTCGACCACATGATCGGCAGGAGCGCCAACATCAAACATGCCACGGTCATGATCTTCGGACGTACGCGTTTTACAGCGCCGTGATAAATCGCCTCTCTAAGATCGCCAAAATCGTTCATTTTGCCGGATAGTTTGGCCTTATTGTAAGCGAGATCCAGATAAAGCAGCATGAATATCCCCGTCTCCGCGTCCACTCCAAGCAGGGCGATGAGCCCCACCCAGACTGCGATGCTCGTATTGTACCCAAGCAGATAGAGCAACCAGATCGCCCCCACTGCGGAGAACGGCACGGCAAGAAGGATAATTCCGGTCTTTGCCCAGGACTTCGTATTCGCGTAAAGAAGCAAACAGACGATGAACAGCGTGATCGGAATGATAAACTTCAGCTTCTCCCTGACACGAATCATATTCTCGTACTGCCCGCTCCAGCTCAACGCCACGCCAGCGGGCAGATTCAGCGACTTGGTCACGAGCGTTTTGGCTTCCTTCACGTATCCGCCGATGTCCCGGTCGGCCACATCAACGTAAACGTAACTCGACAGCATCCCATTCTCGTTGCGAAGCATCGAAGGCCCACTCAGCATCTCGATGTCAGCCAATTCCCCCATCGGGATTTGGGCCCCCCCTGGCGTTCCGACAAGTACGCGTTTCAAAGCATCCGGATTGGACCGGAAATCCCGAGAATACCGCACGCTGATCGTGTATCTCTCACGCCCTTCAATAGTTTTTGAAATCGCCTCGCCCCCGACCGCAGCCATCAGGGCTTCCTGGGCCTGCCCGATACTGATCCCGTACCGCGCAAGACTTTCCCGCTTAAAATGATAGTCGAGAAAATATCCGCCCGTGGTCCTTTCCGCAAACACGCTTCTGGTGCCGGGAACTTGCGAAAGAAGTTTCTCCAGTTCCACACCGACCGTTTCGAGTTGTTTGAGATCTGCGCCCAGCACCTTGATTCCGACGGGCGTGCGG
>MEQJ01000065.1:1082-9447 GCA_001770165.1 Bdellovibrionales bacterium RIFOXYD1_FULL_53_11
CGTCAGCATGTCGATCCGGTTGCGGATCGGCATAGTCCAGGCATTGGTCGTGCCCGGAAATTTTGTTTTTGCATCCATCTCGGACACAAGCTCCTGCCAACTCATGAATCTCGGCCAGAAAAACGTGAGGGGCCATTGCATGAATCGGGGCAGGAAGGAATACCAGCGTTTTGCTTCGCGCCACTCATGCTGTGGCTTCAATACAATAGTGGTTTCCATCATCGAAAACGGCGCAGGATCAGTCGAGGTTTCTGCTCGTCCCGCTTTGCCGAATACCCTTTGCACTTCAGGGAAGGATTTTAAAACCTGATCCTGTCTCTTCAATAAATCCTGCGCAGATCCAACAGAAATTCCAGGCATCGTTGTGGGCATGTACAAGATCGTGCCTTCGTTCAATGGCGGCATGAACTCGGAGCCAAGTCTGAAAAATACCGGGACAGTCAAGAGCATCGCGGCCACCGCCGCCAGCACTACTTTAACACGATGATCGACAACCCAATGCACGACCGGACCGTAGTATTTGAAGAAGAAACGCGATACCGGGTGTTCCTCCTCCGAGTACATTTTTCCGACCAGAATCGTGTTTCTGACACGCGAAAGCCATTCAGGCTTGAAATGCCGGAGCGAGAAATGAGTCAAACTCACCCGGATCGCCGGATCGAGCGTGATGCTCAGGAATGCCGCGATAAACATCGAGAGGTTTTTCGTATAAGCCAGGGGCTTGAACAGGCGTCCTTCCTGGGCTTCAAGCGCGAATATCGGAATGAAGGAAACCGCTATGACCAAGAGGGAGTAAAAGCTTGCCGGACCGACCTCCTTGATCGCCGTAATGACGACCTCTCTGACATCGCCTTTTTTTCCCTGCTTCTCCCATTCCTCCAGATGCTTGTGAGCGTTTTCAACGACCACGATAGCCGCATCGACCATAGCACCAATCGCGATGGCAATGCCCCCCAGGCTCATGATGTTGGCCGAAACGCCAAACGCGTGCATAGGTATAAAACTGATCAGCACGGCGAGCGGTAACGTCATGATCGGGATCATCGCGCTCGGGATATGAAGCAGAAAAATAAGAATCACCAGGCTCACGATGATCATTTCGAGGGTAAGCTCGTGCTTCAACGTCGCAATGGCCCGTTTCACGAGATCGGACCGATCATAGGTCGTGAGAAGGTCAACTCCTTTCGGTAACGACGGCTTGATTTCTTCAATCTTGGCCTTAACTGCGTCAATGACCCGGTTGGCATTCTCACCAAAGCGCATGACTATGATTCCGCCGACCGCGTCACCCTCACCATCAAGATCGGAAACGCCCCGCCTGATCTCAGGCCCAATGACGACTTTGGCGACATTCTTGACATAGACCGGCGTGCCGTTCTGGTCCGCCAGAACAATATTTTCGATGTCATGCAGATTTTTTGCGTACCCCCGGCCCCGGATCATATACTCTGCGCCGGAAACCTCCAACAGCCGCGCGCCCACATCGTTGTTGCCGTCCTTGACCGCCTCGACCACGCGCGAAAGCGGAATTTTGTAGGCAAGGAGTGCGTTTGGATTGATTTGGACCTGATACTGCTTTTGGAATCCTCCTATCGAGGCCACCTCGGCGACACCGGGAACAGATTGAAGATGAAAGCGAAGATACCAGTCTTGTAACGTTCGAAGCTCCGCAAGCGAATGGGCGCCGGTCTTATCGGAAAGGGCATACTGATAAACCCATCCCACACCCGTAGCGTCCGGGCCGAGTTCGGTTCGGACGCCCTCGGGAAGCTGCGGCGTGATTTTGGAGAGATATTCGAGCACGCGGGACCGGGCCCAGTAGATGTCTGTTCCATCCTGGAAGATGACGTAAACGTAAGAAAAGCCAAAGTCCGAAAATCCACGGATATCCTTGACCTTGGGGGCGCCGAGCATGGCACTTACGACAGGATAGGTAACCTGATCCTCGATGATGTCCGGGCTTCGATCCCATCGAGAGTAGATAATTACCTGGGTGTCGGACAAATCCGGAATGGCGTCTATCGGTATGCTCTGCAACGAGTACCATCCGCCAATGGCGGCTACACCGACAAATAGAAACACCAGGAACCGGTTTCGCGCGCAAAAATCAATAATCCGCTCGATCATGCCTTCTTTCATAATCAGCTCCCCACATCAGGCATGCACATTTTCATGGGGTCATCCCAGTGTTGTCCTTTCGGACAAGACGGCGCCTTGGCCTTGGTCGCAACCATGGCTCCCCGGAGTCGCGATTCAGAATCTATTAAAAAGTTGGCACTGGTCACAATCTGTTCACCTTCTTTTATGCCGTCAGCAATAGCGATCTCATCACCAGTGGTGAATTTAATTGCAACCACGCGCGGAGAGTAGTTGCCATTTCCGTCGGCAACAAATACCCAGGCTTCTTTTCCAGTATCGAAGACCGCATCGTATGGAACCGTTATCTGCTCTCCCATGGGCGAAAGAATGCTGACGTCCACATAGGATTCCGGACGCAAAAGCGTACGAGCTTCCAACAAAAGGATTCTGGCTTTCGCCGTCCTTGTGGCCGGATTAATGACCCGATCAACAGACACCACTTTAGCCGACAGAATTTTTCCGCCGAGAAATCCGGCTGAGATCTGCGCCGGTAATCCAGGCCGGACAGAGGGCAAGTCCATTTCATAGATATCTGCGTAAATCCATGCCGACTGCCCTGTTTTATTCAGCAACAAGCTGACGTCGCCAGAACCACTTTCAGCCGCGCCGTCAGGAAGATTGGCGATCTGTTTATCGGACAGGCCGAGAATCTTGAGCCGTAACTTCGACGAGTCCAGCATTCGTTTGGCGGATTGCCGAACGTCAGACAAGGGAGATTCCTTCACGGAATCCAGTTGTTTGCGAGCCTCGATATACTCATTTTGGGCCGTATAGAGTTCTGGATCGAAGGCCAGACGCCCTGCTGCGCGGATAGTCTTGAAAAGCGGTTTGCGCTCAGCGATTCCGAGTTTGACGCCGATCATCTGGCTCCTGACCATCGTGAGATTCACATCCGAGTGTCCTTCCGGTGCCCTGTTCGAAGAATTACCCGGCGCTTTCGACGGCTGCGGCGCTGGTGCCAAGTTCACCTTTTCAAGATTCATCCCGCAAATTGGGCATTGTCCGGGAACGGATTTTTTTATCTGCGGGTGCATGGGGCAGGTGTACACGTCGGCATTTTCGGACGCATGTTTGGCGTCGACTATCGCAGCAGACGAATGATCATGCTGCGACGTACATCCCGAAAACGACAACAACAGCAGAAACCCAAGCGTTGCCGCGAACTTCGTAATGCCAAATTGTTTTGCTCTCATATATTTTTCCCTCCCGGAAGTGAACTCAGGCGCACTCCGGCAACCTGCTCAAGTTTTACCAGAACCTCTACGTACTGAACCTGGGTGCGATAGTAGGCGATTCGGGTTTCGTACAGCGCCCGCTCGCTATCCAGCAGCTCAATGAAGCTCGTTTTTCCCGCACGATAGGCCGCACGTGAGGAATTCAAAGTATTGTTCGCAAGCGGAATCAGCGAGGTTTCGTATACTTTGATCAGGCTTCCATTTGATCTGACCTTCGCAAAAAGCGATCTTGCTTCAGCCGTCGTGTCCCGGACTGTGGCTTCATGCGTCTTTTCCGCCTCAACGACATGAAGCGACGCAGCCGAATACTCACTGGTCTGTTTCATGAAAAACCAGAGAGGAATACTGAGTTCGACCGCGAAAGCATAGGCCCCTTCGGGGGCGCCGGAATAAGGCTTTCGATACGACACCATTAAGTCGGGAGCATAGCTCCAGCCCGCAAGCGCCTTGTTCGTATCGGACTCGCGGACCGAAAGTTTCGATGCCTTGATCCGCTTGGATGTTGCCATTACGTTTTTTAGCATCGAATCGGCCACATTTTCGAGCGAAGGAATCGGCAGGTCCTGGGACGGCAGCGTGATTTCATCATACGCATCCCGGTTCAGGAGCGCATTCAACATCGCCACCATCGACTCACGTTCTTGTCTTACCATTATGAGTTCGTTCTCGACTTTGGCTTGTTCTACATGGGCCTTCATCTGATCTTGTTGAGCCACGGCGCCGGTCGCGTATCGCGACTCCGCGATCCGGGCTATTTCGCGCAAGGTTTCTTTCTGCGCCTCGAACAGCGCGATGATTCGATCAGACACGTAAACGTTGTAATAAGCGGAGATTACCTTACCTCGTATTTCGAGCCGCTTTTCCTGAAGCATCTGATCACTGGCTTCGGCGCGTGAAATTTGTGCAGATCCCATCAAAAAATATTTTACAGGAAACTTGATCTCTTGAGAGATGGACCAGGAGTTCATCGGCCCCATCTGCTGCTCCATGAAGTTCAGGTTATTCTCCCGCATGAAGCCGATCTTTGGATTATCAAGGCTGTACTGTGATCGGATCGCGGAGTGCTCGACGGATGATCTGGCCGCCGTGGCCGCAAGACCGGGATTTACAGCGAGGGCTTCACTCAGCGCGCCCTCAAGCGACAATGGCTCAGCCGCTTTAGCAGTCATTTGGACGAGCGCCGTGAGGTTCAAGACAATACTAAAAACTACCAAAAATGCCTTCATATCCGTATCCCCCATGGTTACAATATCATAGCATGTGTTACCGTTAAATTACGTTAAGATGTCGTGACTCGCTGTCTCCTTTCAGAAAGTATTACGAGCGCAGATGCAGATTTGTGACAGCGTCACAAAATAGGTTACGGGAGCGTATTCATTTATGAACGGCAATACCGCCGACAGTACGGATGAAGGACTTATGGAGGCATATCAACGAGGCGAATCCCAAGCTTTCGATGTTCTTTACGCGCGTCATTCGCCGCGTGTCTATGGATACCTGCGTAACAGGCTCCATGACCGCGCCTCGGCCGACGACGTACTTCAGATGGTTTTTCTAAAATTCCACGCCGCACGACATCAGTACAAATCCTCGCTTCCGTTTCTTCCGTGGCTTTTTACGATTTGCCGCTCCGTACTGATTGACCAAATCAGGGCTACCGGGCGCGTTACGGAGACTGTTGCCTTTGATGAGGAGCGTGATTCACCCCTGGAGGCCAGACCCGCAGTGGACCTGGTCAATTTGGAAGCACTTAGCCCGGATCAGCAACGGGCCATCGAGATGCGCTATTACCAAGAAAAGTCTTTTGGCGAAATCGCCAAGGCTTTGAAAATTTCTCCGGCGGGCATCCGGCAACTGGTGAGTCGCGGCGTCCGCCGATTGAGTCAAATACTACGTCCGGAAGGAGGTCGTAAATGAGCGCAGAAACAAACCAGACAAAGAATTTTCGAGAGTTCCTGGCTGCCGAGGAGGTTCAGCCACCACGTGTTATTTCAGAAACGATCCTTGGCAAAGTGCGCGCCGATCTCAATCCATCGTTTTATCGAGTTTTCTGGAAGGTTCTTATCATCCATGCATTCGCAGGGAGTGTTTCACTTCTGTTCTGCCCGCAGTTCGGCATCAGCCCGTTGAACACTCACGGCCTGTTGGCATTCTATATGCGCCTCGGAGAGTACGGCTGCCTGGCCGCCTGCGGGGCGACGTTCATCGCCGGAAGCGCGTTGATCGCGAGCTTGATCCTACGGCCCGAAGAAGTTCGCGCGCTTCGCCGGACCAGGTTTTTTCAGATCGCCTCGATAGGCTTCTGCTCCCTCGGCGTGTTCGCGATTTTTGGAGATGCCGTGGCGCTTACGCTATGGATCGCCTGGTTTACTGGCCTGTTCTTCTCCGGGGTGGCATCGCTGGAAGTCGGCTATCTCGTTCGATCTTGGCAGTGGAAGTAAACCCAGTAGTCCTTCTCGGCTGACGCGTTTGAAAGCACCGAAGCGATTCCCATGTGGAATTTTGTCAGCGGGTTAAGCAACTTCTTAAGTAACCGTATCTCAGGCCCAAGATAAAATAACTCGATTCAAAAAATTTTCTAAGCTATTGTCCGGACGGGGAGAACAAAACATGTCAGCAAACACCAAAGACACGAACGTAACCAAACCAAGCCCGCTCAAGGAAATCACCCAGCCCTTTATCGACCTCGTAAAAGCGCCGCGCGCGATCTGGGGCATCAACTTCACGTATTTCATCGAAGGATTCGTCTACTTCGGCATGCTCGGATATCTCACCCACTATTTTACGCAGTACATCGGGCTTTCCGACACGCTCTCAAGCCCGATGGTCGGAATCCTCACTTGGGGCATCACGCTTTCAATGGTGTTCCTGGGCGGACTGACAGACCGCTACAGCGTGCGCGCCGCCATGCTCGGCTCGCTCGCGCTGCTGCTGGTCGGCCGGATCGTGCTCTCGGCCGTGCCGGCGACGGGGCTGGGCGCCACGGGCCTCTGGTCGGCCGCGCATCTCATGGCGCTCGGCGGGATATTCATCATCGTGATCGCCTACGGGCTCTACCAGCCGGCGGTTTACGCGGCCGTAAAACAGGTCACCACCGCAAAAACTTCGGCCATGGGCTATGCCATGCTTTATGCGCTGATGAATCTCGGCGGCTGGCTGCCGTCGTTTTTCTCGCCGGTACGCAAGGCAATCGGCATCTCCGGCGCCTTCTGGGTTTATGTGGTCCTGAACATTGTCTGTCTGACTGTCGGCGCGATCCTTCTTACAAAAAAAGTGATGAACGACGCCATCGCAAAGGCAAAACTTGAGCGTGAAAGGGACGGTGAAAAGGACACCACGGCGGAACAGGCCGCAAAATCGAAGGAAAAATTTTCGGTCCTGGGATGGCTCAGAAACCATCCCCTGGCCGACGCAAAATTCTCGTTCTTCATTTTCGCGCTCATCCCGGTGCAAACGCTTTTCGCGCACAACTGGCTCACGCTTCCCAAATACGTCGAGCGCGCGTTCAAGGGCACGTTCATCGGCGACAACTTCGAGTTCGCCGTCAACTTCAACCCGCTTCTCATCTTCATTCTTGTTCCGGTCGTGACCGCGCTCACGCAACATCGCAAGATCTACAACATGGTCGTCATCGGCACCTTCGTAATGGCGGCTCCGACGTTTTTGCTCACGCTTGGCGCGTCCCCCTGGACGCTTGCCGGTTTTCTGGTGCTCATGACGCTCGGCGAAGCCCTCTGGCAGCCGCGGTTTTTACAATATGCCGCCGAGATCGCGCCCCCGGGACGCACCGGCGCCTACATGGGCGTTGCGCAGTTTCCGTGGTTCCTTACAAAAGTGATCACCAGCCTGTATGCCGGCTGGTTCCTTACCCGGTACTGCCCCGACCAAGGCACGATCAATACCGAAGCCATGTGGTTCATCTACGGATTGATCGCCATCGCCTCGCCGGTAATGCTGGTCATTGCGAAACCATGGCTCGGCAAAAACTTCAAGGAAAAGAGCGGCTGAGCTACAATATTCCGCTCACGGATTTCAATACGATCTCAAGCGACCGCTTATAGAGCGGTGAATGAAACTGCGGGTTCCACCTGCCGCTTCTGATGAGGTCGGACACTACATGCACCGTGGTGATGCGTATTTTTCTTGCGCTGGCCAGCGCAAACAGGGCGGCGGCCTCCATTTCGACGCAAAGAACGCCGTCCTGGCGGCAACGGTCATATTTGGAGAGTGTCTCCCTGTAGACCGCATCCGTTGTCCATGTTGTCCCCCGGTGGACGGTTGCTTTTGTGCCAGCCCCCCGACGGACAGCAGTCTCGATCCGGTCGGTCCATTCACGGTCTGCATCCACGAACCACGAAGGTTTGAGGTAATGAAAAGACGTTCCTTCGTCGCGAACGGCCCTGTCGGCCACGATGATGTCACCGAGATTGACGTTGTCATGTATCGAACCGGCCGACCCGACCGCAACAATATTCTCCACGCCCCGGGCGGCCAGTTGCTCTGCCGTTATAGCGGCCATTGGAGCGCCGATGCCGGACTGAAAGACGTTGTCCGGACAGATCCTGCGCGCCATTTGCATGGTGCATGGCGTAAATGCCAGCACTACGCTCTTTGGAACAGATGGTGTTTTTTTGCAACGCTTCTGCTGGTATTCCACGTATTCACGAGCCGAAAAAACCGCAGTTTCATCACAAGAACCATAAAGCAGCGGTATCTCATTTTTTTTCATGGCCTGAAATGCTCCAACAACAAATTAAATCTTGAATTCAGGGCGTCCGGGTCCCCTTGTAAAAAAACCGGTCGTAGTTCTTGCTGAACGCCGACCACGCGCCGGGCGTCTGGTCCTGCTCTACAAATACGGCGATCGAATTCACCTTGGAATCAAGATCGTCGATATAATGCAGGATCATCGCCTCGACGCACTTGGGCCTTTTGGGAGAGCCGAACTCCAGCTCGCCGTGATGCGAGAGGATCATGTGCTTGATGAGGCT
>MEQJ01000066.1:0-717 GCA_001770165.1 Bdellovibrionales bacterium RIFOXYD1_FULL_53_11
CGCGCCGGCAAGTGTCTGTGACTCGACAATCCCGACGGCATCGGACGGCCGCACTTGAATGTGGTTTTGCGTCCAGAGCGAATCCAAAAAGGGCGCGAGTTGCTCATGCACGCCGGGGATAAAAATCTCCTTTACCACCGTGCCTTCTGCAAATGCGAGGGCCTCCCGGTGTGATTCGTCAACCGACGCCACATCCCCCGTATAAAGGATGGCATGCTTGCCCGATGACACCGGCTGCGAGGCGATAACCTTGACCGGCGCTTTTTTGAGGATGAGATCCGTAAGATAAAGCCCCCGCGAGATGCTCGAAAGCTCGATGAACGCAAGAGAGGGTACGTGCGCCGATCCGATCCGTTCAGTTGCTTCGCGGGCGTTTCGTTTTGTTGATGCCATTATTATACAATCCTGAAGTAGTCTTTGAGCGTGCAGCGCCTTATGCGCGAAAAGGTGCGGCACGTTGTAAGACCTTCGCCCGTGGGCGAGGCGATGGTAAATGATGTAAAGCCCTCGCCGCCAAAGCCGAGTCCGGCGTAGCTTGGGGCGTTTTTGACGAAGATCGAGCAGTTGATCTCCCGGGCCATGCGATGAAGATTCTCGATATTCTTGCTGTACATGCAGGCCGTGTGTCCGTTGCCATGCTCAACGCGTTTGGCCATCTGGATTGCTTCATGCACATTCGGCACGCGCACCAGCGGCACGAGCGGCATCAAAAGCTCG
>MEQJ01000066.1:757-5471 GCA_001770165.1 Bdellovibrionales bacterium RIFOXYD1_FULL_53_11
CGAGCCGCATCTCGGGCCCGGCCTTCACGCCTATGGCGTCAAGAAGCACGGCCGCGTTTTTTCCGACAAACTGTTTGGCCGGATATTTTCCGCCCGAAGCGGCGTCAAGCACGACTTTTTCCAGCTGCGCGACCTGTTGCGGGTTCAGGAGGTATGCGTGGTTCTGCTGCATTTTACGTAGTAATTCGTCGGCAATCGATGCCACCGCGATGATTTCCTTCTCGGCGATGCAGACAATATTGTTGTCAAGCGAGGCGCCGGCAATGATGCCTTTTGCGGCCTGGTCAAGATCGGCCGTCTCGTCAACGACCACGGGCGGATTGCCCGGGCCTGCCGCAATCACTTTTTTCCCGGACGCCATCGCGGCGTTTACGACCGCCGGTCCGCCGGTCACGACAAGCAACCGGATGCCCGGGTGTTTCATCAGTGCGCCCGCGGTGTCGATCGTCGGTTCACGTACCGTGGTCATGCAGCCGTGGGGACCGCCCATCGAGACAATCACCTGGTTTATTATTTCCATCGTCCGGAGCGAAACATTTTTTGCCGAAGGATGCGGATTGAATACCGCGGTATTGCCCGCAGAGAGCATTGAAATGCCGTTGTTGATCACGGTTTCGCTCGGATTTGTCGTGGGCGTGATGGCGCCGATCACGCCATAGGGGGCGTATTCAACAAGCGTGAGCCCGTCGTCGCCGGTCCAGGATGTGGATTCGAGATATTCGGGACCGGGTGTTTTATGAATGACGAGTCTGTTCTTGCTTATCTTGTCCTCATAGCGGCCGAGCCCGGTCTCCTCGACCGCCATGCGCGAAAGCTCCTCGGTGTGTTTGTCGAGCGTCTCGCGCATCAGGGCGATGATGTTTTTGCGTTTTTGAAGCGGCAGCGCCGCCCAAACGGGCTGTGCTCTTCTGGCGGCATCGACCGCGTCGTCAAGCGACGCGTAAGCCACCGATGAGGTGGAAACGGCGTTGCTCGCGGGTCGGCAGGCCGCGTGCGCAGATTGCGGAGTTGTTACACCGCCACCGGCGAGGCGCTCGGCGACCGCATCCACAAGATACCTGATCTCGGATTCAGACAGATTGCCCGTCATTTGTGGAAGGAGACCTTGCCGCCGCTTTCGATCTCGTCAACGATTGCCATGATGACATGATCGACCGGGCGGTTTTGGGTGATGTCCGTTTGCCGTGCGCTCGAACCTGCGCAATAGAGGACGATCTCTCCAAGTCCGGCGCCAACCGCATCGACCGCTACGACCAACGAACCTTTTGGCGTTCCCGCAAGATCCGTGTTCTGGACAAGAAGGAGTTTGAGGCCCTCAAGTTTGGGATCCTTCCGGGACGCAACCACCGTCCCGACTACTTTTCCGACGTTCACGGCGCGTTACTTCTGTGACTTCGCTTCGTCGGCGCGGCCGAGCGGCAGAACGGCGTCTACATTCGCGTGCGGGCGCGGGATCACGTGCACGGAAACCATCTCGCCCACTTTTTCAGCGGCGCGGGCACCGGCTTCAACGGCGGCCTTCACGGCGGCGACATCGCCGCGGACAATGGCGGTCACGTAACCGCCGCCGATGCGCTCGTAACCCACGAGCTCGACGCGCGCGGCCTTGACCATGGCGTCCGACGCCTCGACCATTCCGACGAATCCCTTTGTTTCGATCATTCCAAGTGCTTCTGACATCGTTTACTCCTTCGAGTGTTAATTGACCCGGCCCTCCGGCCGGACCAGAATTGAAAGTTATTTTTCTGAAGAGACCCCTGTAAGCGAATTTACCGCGGCCATGGCCGCTTTTGCCGCCTCGTCAATCTCGGCTTCCGCTCCCACGAGCGTAAGCCGTCCGAACGCGCCGAACGCACGCACATCGACCAGTGTGACATTTGCGGCTTTTTCGGCCTCGTTTGCCGCAAAAACAATATAACCTGCCGGTTCTGTTTCAAGGATGAACATGCTCATTCCCGGCAGCAGCATCGAGCCCTTTCGTCCCTGCCGGTTGATCACGACGGCGTGGTCCGGCTCGATCGCGCGGATGGTTTCGTGCCAGGCGATGCGGCATTTCTGCCTGCTCTCGATCGTTTGTTCGATTACGCGCAGTACGGCTTCTCCGGCCTGTCTCACTTCGCCCTGGTTTTCGTGATGGACCTCCAGCGTGCCGAACGAACGTTCTACAACCTGCTGTCCGAGCCGGACCTTGGTGGCTTTGAGCGCGGCATCGGTCAAGCGGTGGATTGCCATGCCCGGCGCGGTCTCGATCCACAGCGATGCATCCCCCGGGATCGGCAAAAAACCCTGCGACGTGGTGCCCAGATATTCAGCCAGCTGCGGTTGCAGTGAATCAATGAAAACATAAGTGCGTAATTTGATCATGACTTCCCCTAGCTATTGATAAGGGTTTGGTAACCCGCGCGAGGGCCCGGAGTCAAGTGTCAGATCGGACACATGCGAGGATTTTCGTTTTATCACAAAGGGGTAGGATGCCGACAAACAATTGTTAAGTTAACAATTGCCCTTTTGCCATGAATCTTCCGTCCCGTTATTATTGATATTGTAGGACGTATATGTTGAAAAGACGCATTTTCCGCAAATTGCCTTGGTGGGCGTTTGTCCCTGTTGTTGCGTTTGTCGCGACAGGGTTCTCTATTGCCGCCGATGCCGCCGACTGTCCGATCATCGAACAGATTGAAGGCGACAAGGTTGTTGTCGTGAAGACGCCGGAGGGTAACCGGGTCGGCACGCGCGGAACCGAAATCAATTTTGGTGACCGCATCAAGACCGGGCCGCATGCATCGGCCAAGGTTTTGTACCCGGACGGCTCGAAGCTTTTGATTGGCCGCGCTACCGAGATGGAAGTGAAGGAAGGCATCGGTACCACGCAGATGAACGAGCTGCACCGGGGCGAGGTGCGCGGGATAATCAAAAAGCCCAAAGGGCTTTCGACCGCTACAGGTGGACCACCACGGTTTGTCATTCGCAGCAAATCGGCGGTTATGGGCGTGCGTGGCACCGACTTTGTTTATGGCGTTGGTACGGAGGCCGAAAAAGCGGCGCTGCATACTCTTGAGGGCACCGTGGAGATTGCAAAGGATGAGGCAACGTTGATGAGCGGCAAGGGCACGCCCGTCAAGGAAAACCAGTTTGTCGAGACCGACGCGGTCCAGAAGGCCATCGAGCCGCCGAAGCTTTTTGACCAGCAGAAGTATACAGCTGCCCTGCAAAAGGAGCAGCCGGAGTTTGTATCACTTGTCAAAGATGATCCCGAGCTTTCAACCGTGTCGCGGCGTTCGGGGGTTGTTGAGGCGGCCAGGGAAGAAAAACCCGATCCGCGCTTCAAGATTTTTTCGTTCCAGATTGCGGGGGCGTTTGTCAAACAGGGCACGGGCGGGCAGGTGGTTTCAACGCAGGTGAGCTGGAACCCCTGGATTCGTCTCATAGGGCCGCTCACTTTCAAATTGCACGGGGCCGTTACGCCGCTCAAGGGCGCGCGCAGCGGCGAAAAATTCCTTGCCGTTGAAGGGGCGGGGCTGGTGTCGTTTACGCTGCTCCGGCCAATTATTTTGGAGGCCGGCATGGGGGTTGAAGTGTGGCCCGGCGGGTATTCCAAGTCGGGCAGTCTTGTGCTTGCCAATGTTGCGTGGAGCTTCGGTCATGAGAGTTTTATTGAAAGGATTTTCATCGGTGCCAGCCGCTACGCGCATGAAAAACAGTTGATAACCGGTCCGATGATGACCGGCGGGCCCTCATACAACGACGATGTTTTCAAGTTCAAGGCCGGCGTCGGATTTCAATTTTAGGGGTATTTGGGAGGTATTTGATGAGAAGGCGCATGCCGCTCATAAGTTGTATGCTCACGGCCGCCGTGCTTGCGGCGGGCGCGGCTGTGTATTCTGGCTGTGGGAAGGGGTTGCTTACTGACAAGGATGTGCTGGCGATGACGGGTTTGTTTGTAGCATCAAATTATGATTCGATGATTTATGCGGAGACAGGTCTGGTAACATATTGGAGATTTGAAGAGGAGGGAGGAGTGTCATATGGCAGCAATGTGCCGGGAGGATATGGCTGTGTTTTGATGCCGAGCGGTGATGTTGTCTTATCTGGAGGAGCGGTTGCCAAAACACTTGAAACAAACAGGGCGATTACGATTAACGTGGGAGGAAGCGTTGGCTGTGCTTATACCAATAGTTTTTCTACCAGTCCATTTTCGGTGGAATTCTGGGTAAAGAAAAGTGGAGCATGTGCTGGTAGTACAATGTTTTATTTCTTTTCGGGGCCCACTGCTTTTTATGCGGGCTGTGATGGGGCTAATAATAATTATCTTTTCTTTGATCTTGATGATGGGGCTGATGAAGCATTTTTGGATGCACCCCGAACCATGAACGATGGATTATGGCATCACATTGTCACGGTTCGGAATGAATGGGATTCGTCGATTTTTCTGGATGGAGTGAATATCGGCAATGCGGTTGCATCTCCTGCCATTCCTTCATTGTCGCCAGCGACTATTTCAATTGGCAACGACACATTCAGCATTGACGAATTTGCCATTTATAACACCGCACTTTCAAGTGAGCGCGTTTCCACCCACTACCGCGTCGGCAAGGGGTGGCAGTAGGATAAACCATTGGTTGACAACTAACGGTTGACAACCAATGGTTGACAACATAAAGATTCATGTTATCATGCTGTTATGGGTGTTGAAAATAATCCATTCTTGTATGGA
>MEQJ01000066.1:5497-15102 GCA_001770165.1 Bdellovibrionales bacterium RIFOXYD1_FULL_53_11
GCAGCAATGTCTGGCTTTATTCGCCAAGAAAGTTCGGCAAGACGTCGCTTGTCAAAAAACTCTTTGAGATTCTGGCGGACGAGGAAAAAATAAAAACCATTTATATCGACATTTTTGATACCGCATCAGAAACGGATTTTGCGATGATGCTAGCCGGGGCGGCGTCAAACCAGATCGTCGGCAGGGCCGAGTCCGCGCTCAAAGCGGCAAGAAGAATTTTTCATTATCTGGTACCGGTGCTCACTGTCGATGATTCGGGCAGGCCTGAAATTACAATCGGGACATCAAGAGCGAGGGATGAGGTCCATGTCGACCGGGTTCTGAATTCGCTTGAAGAATATGCAAAGAGTGAAAAGAAAACCGTGATTCTCGCGATTGACGAATTCCAGCAGGTCGGACGGTATGACAGCAGTGAAATGCTGGAGGCGCGGATCAGAAAGGCGATACAGTCGCATGAAAATGTTTCGTACATATTTCTAGGCAGCCAGAAGCACCTGATGGAAGAGATCTTCACGGTTAAAAAACGACCGCTCTATCAAAGCGCGGTGTCATACAGGCTTGGATTCATTCCGTCCGAAGAACTCGTCGAGATGATGCTTGGGCTCACAAAAAAAACAGCGGATCTTTTTGACCGCGGTCTTGCCGGTGCAATAGTGAAAATGACGGAAGGCCACCCCTTTAACACCGAAAAATTTGCGTTTTATGCATTTAACATGATCGGCAGGATGAAGGAATATAAAGATGCGCAGGAGTTCCTGTCTGCAGTCATCGAGGACGTGCTCGAACGTGAAGAATCAATCTATAAAAACAATGTGAATCTTCTGACGCCAAGGCAGTTCAAGGTGCTTGCCGCGATAGCCCACTATGGCGGGAAAATCCCGTCAAACGAGATGGTTCGTGAATACGGTCTTTCGTCGCGCCAGTATCTCGACAAGACGCTCCGGTTTTTCATTAAACATGAACTGGTGGATGCGTATGATCAATCTGTTACGATCTACGATATGTTTTTTAAAAAATGGCTTGCTCGCCACGCGCGGCGCTGACCATGCCGGTTACCGGAAGCTGGCACCCGCGCCTTTCATCTGGCCGAGCGGCAATAGTTTCGAAAAAGTAAACTTCAAGGCTTATCCCCCGAAGGACATGCCCCTAAGTTTAATTTTTCGAAACTTTGAGACTTATTCCGATCTAAAATGAGCGCACGCCCCGGGGCGTCATCCCGGGTCCGGCGCGTTTTTTATTTTCTCCCGCCCTGCATCGTGATCATCGTGACCGCAAACAGAAGCACCACGCCGGCCACAAGCTGCACGCGGTCAAGCGGCATCCCGAGAAAAAAGGTATTGAGGGCCACCGCGCCGAGCGGAAACAGCAGCTCCATGAACGTTGCCGTGCTTGCGGGCGTACGCCGGAGGCCCGCATAGTAAATCACCATTGCAACCAGACCCGGTATGAGCGCCATGTAGGCAAGCGCTTTGAGGGTCGGTCCCTGCCACACGACATTCCATGGCACGCTCACGCCCTGCAAAAACATAAGGGCAATGAGTGCGCCGAGGCCGAACACGAAACGCCAGAAGGTCACGACACCGGCGGAGTGTCTCACGGCCACGTGCCGCCCCGCCACCGTTGCGGCGGCCCAGATGCCGGCGGCGCCAAGGGCGTAATAAAAACCGCGCGAGCGGACATTGATCCCCTGCGAGATGAACGTAAAATTGAGATCCGGAAAACTAAGCACAACCGCAGCCGCGAGAGCAAGCATTGCCCACGCCCAGAAGCTGCGCTTCGGGCGTTCGCCGAGAAAAACCATGGCAAGCGTGACGACGACGACCGGCTGGATTTTTTGAAGTAAAATGACAACAGACGGATTGATGAAAATGAAAGCCGCCGTAAACAGCACGGTGGCTATCGCTGAACCGCCGATTCCGATGAACGCCAGGGCAAGCCAGTCTATCGCGCCTGGCAGCAACAGCTCCTTGCGTTTTACAAGAAGCATCGGCGGTAGCATGAGCAGGACGACAATTACATGCTCCGAAAGCACTATGAACGTCGGATCAAGCGAGCTGACCACCGGAAACCTGAAAACCGAGTCGGTTGCCCATAAAAATGCGGCCAGCCCCACCAGAAACGGACCAACAAAACGGCTTGTCATAAGGATTGTTCCTTCCACCATGCTTCAAAGCTGCCGGAGGCCTGCGCGGCCAGGAGCTTGCGCGAATCCTCTTTTCTGCCGCCGGTCGCGCCCGGAAACAGCATCATGTCAAAAAGGCCGAAGTGGATGTTCGAAGGCTGGAAATTATCCGGATTGCCGCCCGTGACATGCCGGAGGAGCGCGCCCGTGGCGGTGTCCGCCGGGGGCGCCGAGTGCGGCCGGCCCTGCAGCCGTTGCAAGGCAAATACGGCAGAGAGCATTCCGCAGGCGGTGGATTCAAGATAGCCCTCCACGCCCGCGATCTGTCCCGCAAGATAAACCAGCGGACGGCCCCTGAGCGAAAGATCCGGCCAAAGCGCCGACGGACCGCAAACATAGGTGTTGCGGTGGATCGAGCCGAGGCGCAGGAATTTTGCGCCGGCAAGTGCTGGTATCATCCTGAAAACCCGCTCCTGCGCTCCATGTTTCATGCGGGTCTGGAACCCGACGAGGTTGTAGGCGGTTTTGGATTTGTTTTCGGCTCTAAGTTGTACGACCGCATGAGGCTCTTTTCCGGTCGCGGGGTCCGTGAGTCCGACGGGTTTCATCGGCCCGTATCTCAGGGCATCATGCCCGCTTGCGGCGATGGTCTCTATGGGCTGGCAGCCTTGAAAATATTTTGCCTTCTCAAAGGGTCTCGGTTCGACCTTTTCGGCTTCGTGGAGTGCTCCTACGAAGTTGTGGTAGCAGACGTCATCCAACGGACAGTTTACGTAGGCCTCTTCGCCGCCCTTGTTGTAACGGTTGGCCTCGAATATTTTAGTCATGTCGATTGAAGAAGCTTCGACCACGGGGGCGATTGCGTCATAAAAGTAAAGCTGTTCGCTGCCGGCGGTTTTTGCCAGCCAGGCCGCCATGGCCGGAGAAGTGAGCGGCCCGGTTGCAATGATGCTTGGGGCGCCCGCCGGCGGCTCATGGGATTCTTCATTTATCACCGTGATGCCGGGGTGGCTTTTGATGGCGCGGGTCACGGTGGCGGCAAAAATTTCGCGGTCAACGGCAAGAGCTTCACCGGCAGGCACCGATGCGCCGCCTGCCGCGCGCAAGACAAGTGATCCGGCGCGGAGAAGCTCGTTTTTAAGGATTCCCGGGGCAGAGGCCGCCGCCAGGGATTTAAAGGAGTTGCTGCATACCAGTTCGGCAAAGAGCGCGGTTTTGTGCGCCGGGGTTGAAACCGCCGGACGCATCTCATACAGGACGACACGGATGCCGCGTTCGGCAAGAAAATAGGCGGCTTCGCTTCCGGCAAGCCCAGCCCCGATAACATTCACGACACTCCGCATGCGTGGAGCTTTACCACAGGCTCGCCGGTCGTTACACTGGTAACATGGCAGAGGGCGGCGGTCAGACGGTGGTAGGGGACGCGATAGCCGGATTTTTACGAAGGATCGAGGTCCAGGCCGGCGCGAGCGCGCACACCATCAGGGCATATGGCACGGATCTCATGCATTGGAATGTTGATCTTTCAAAAAGGGGAGTGCGCACAGTTGCGGATCTTGACCGCATGCTCCAGCCGGCACATCTGAGATCGTATATTTCCTCGCTTCATGATTCGCACGAAAAGTCATCCATCGGCCGGCGGCTTTCGGCCATCCGCTCCTTTTTGAAGGAACTCCGCAAATCAGGCTTTGTGAGCCGTGATATCGGAATACTTGTTCCCTCGCCCAAGGCCAACCGTCCGCTGCCGAGATTTTTAAAGATCGAAGAGATGCAATCCCTGATTGCCGCGCCTGACACGACCGGTCTGCCCGGTCTCAGGGACCGCGCGATCCTGGAACTCGTTTATGGGGCCGGGCTCCGCGTGGGCGAGGCCGTTTCGCTCGATGTTGGAAGCGTTGACCTCAAAAACGGCTGGGTCCGGGTGACCGGAAAAGGTTCGAAGGAGCGTTCGGTTCCGTTCGGATCTCCGGCGCGTGATGCAATCATGGCTTGGCTTTCGGCGCGCGAAAACGCATCCGGCGCCGCACGGCTGAAGCCGGATGCCCCGCTTTTTTTAAATCGCGCCGGCGGTCGGCTTTCGACGCGCTCCCTGGCCCGCGCGCTTTACAAACATCTTCTCAGGTCGGCTGTCGGCAAGAAAATATCCCCGCATGCGCTCCGGCACAGCTTTGCGACCCATCTTCTGGCGGCCGGCGCCGACCTGCGCACCATCCAGGAAATGCTCGGCCATGCCAGGCTTTCGACCACTCAGAGGTATACACATATTGACATGGGCGCGCTTATGGACGAGTACAGACTGGCGCATCCGCTTAATAAAAAGTAGGATAACGGGACGATATGGATTTTTTTGTAGATTTTTTATTGAATTTTTACGGACCGACCCCGTATTTGATCATACTGGCTGTTTTGCTGGCCTGCGGGCTTGGTTTGCCGGTGCCCGAGGATGTCACGCTGTTTGCGGCGGGACTACTGGCATATTATGGCGTGACCAAACTGTGGCTTATCATAGGCATTTCTCTCTTCGGCGTCATGGCCGGAGATTGCATGATTTTTTATCTGGGCGCGAAATATGGAAGAAAACTCGCAAAAGGCTGGTTTTTCGGTCGGCTGTTTCCTCCGGACAGGCTGCAGGCGGTAAGCGACAAGTTCAAAAAAAAGGGTGACAAGCTTCTTTTTGCCGCGCGTTTCATGCCCGGGTTCCGTGCGCCGGTCTTTTTTTCGGCCGGAACGCTTCATGTCCCTTTCCGCAAGTTTTTTTTCTACGATGGAATGGCCGCTCTCATCAGCGTTCCTGCGATCATCCTCGCGGTTTACTGGTTCGGCGACCAGCTTGACCGGGTGGTCAGGATAATCAAGCGTATTGAACACGGTATATTTTTTGTTATTCTCGCCGTGATTCTGGCAATGTTTCTCAAATGGTATGTTACCCATCGCAGGATCAAAAAGGGCAGGAAGCATGCGTAGAGCCGGGTTTGTAATTGCGATTGCCGCTGCCGCAGTCCTTTGCGCTTCACGACCAGCGGTTTCTGCGCCCGTCAAACAGCTTTCGATGCAGGATTTGTGCTTGCGGCTCAAGGCGGAGATCAAGGAATTCGGGTGGAATATAAATCCCTGTGACGGAATCAAGTGGACCGAGGCCAGCACCTCGGTAAATGGCTATCCTCTCGTATATGCCGAGTTCGGCGATCCAAAATCGTCCAACACCACGCTTGTTCTTTCAATGGTTCACGGTGACGAGATAACGCCGCTTTATATCGGTTTTGAACTCATCAAATGGCTTGAGCACAATATCGCATCATTAAAAGGCGCGCGCGTTGTGGTGGCGCCTCTGATCAATCCCGACAGTCTTTTTGCGCGGCCGAGGACGCGCGTCAATGCCCGCGGGGTGGACTGCAACCGCAATTTTTCGACCAGGGACTGGCATGCAAAAGCCCTCAAATTATGGAAGACGAGATTCCGTTCCGACAAGCGCCGTTTTCCCGGAAACGCGCCGGATTCGGAGCCCGAGACAATTTTTCAAAAGGGGCTTATCGAAAAATTCCAGCCGCAAAAAATACTGTCAATCCATGCACCGCTTAATTTCACCGATTACGACGGCCCCAATAATCTCGCGCTTGCGCGGTTTCCGCGCGAATATGTGCGTGAATGTCTCAAGCTGCGCCGTCATCTCAGGGCCATATCCGGCGGATTTTTTACGGGATCCCTTGGCAATTATGCGGGACAGGAGCGCGGTATTCCGACGATCACGCTTGAGCTGCCCACGGCGGACCCCCGCAAGGCGCGGGTGTATTGGGCCAAGTTCCGGACCGGCATCCGTACCATGTTTGAGTTCAAGGTTCCCAATTATGCCTTGCTCATGAAGGGCAATGTCCGCAAGGGCAGTTGATATACCGATGCGCGTGTTCGCCTCCTTGTTGGTTTTTACGATTCTCCTGGTTCACGGCGCGCTGCTCGGCATGACCGATGATGAGGCATATTACTGGTTTCTTGCGCAGGACCCCGGGCTTGGTTTTGCCTTTCATCCGCCGGGAGTGGTATGGCTTATCGCATTTTTTCAAAAGATGTTCGGTTGGATTTTTGGCGCCGCCACACCGGGGCTTGCGCGTCTTCCGGCGTTTATTTGCGGCGCGGGCATCATGTGGCTCGGGCTCGGATGGGTGGGGTCCGCCGCCGGCGTTTCCGGGCGCCCGCGCACGGGGATTGCGGCGCTCGTGATCGGTGCGTATGCCGGCGTGTTTGCCGCGGCCTGGATGATTGTACCGGATCTTCCGCTTTTTCTGGGGTGGATGCTCCTTTTTACCGCGTCATGGGAGGTCGCAAAAAATCAAAAATGTGATGCCGTGTCGTTTTTGATGCTGGCCTCGGGCGCGGCAATTGCGATGCTTTCAAAATATTCCGGCGTTATTGCGGCGGGAAGTGCGGGGCTTGCAATTCTGATCTGGGGCGGCAGCGCGAGATTGCATGCATTGGGAGCGATCGCGGCGGGCTTTGTGCTTGGAATACTTCCGCCGCTTGCGTGGAATATTCAGAACGACTGGGGCTCGCTCATGTATCAGCTTCGCGATCGTCATGGCGGCGGCGGGTTTTCGGGCGTGCGCTGGCTCAAGTTCTGGGGTTCGCAGCTCCTGCTTGCCGGGCC
Organism: Bdellovibrionales bacterium RIFOXYD1_FULL_53_11; assembly: GCA_001770165.1. Lineage (GTDB taxonomy): Bacteria > Bdellovibrionota > UBA1018 > UBA1018 > UBA1018 > XYD1-FULL-53-11. The sequence continues at coordinate 12,259 of MEQJ01000066.1, forward strand.
TGCCCTTGTGTTTTTTACCGGGGCATTATTCGCAAAAGGGATTACAGGTTTTCGCTACCGCAAGGGTACCGGCGCGCGGGTTTTGTTTTTTGTCCTGGTCTGGATGCTGCCGCATGCGCTTGTATTCTGCGTCCAGCCGGCATGGAGTGACTTCAAGCCTCATTGGGCGTTTGTAGTGTGGCTGCCCGGGGCGCTTTATCTTGCGTTTGTGGCCGCCGGCGGAGCGGCGCGTGTCTGGCGCAACGTGCATGTGGCATACGGATTGCTGTTCGGCGCGCTGGCGATATTGATGTGTCATGTGCCGCTTCTTGCGTGGTTCAATGTTTCCGTGCTTGGAAGGAATTTTGACCCGCGATGGGACGTCACCAATGACATGCATGGATGGAAAGGACTCAGGTTGTTTCTGGATTCGGCGGAGGGTGGCCGCTATCGCGCCCTGCCTGTAATCGGCTCGCGTTATCAAACGGCGTCACAGGCGGCTTTTGCGCTTGGTGATGCGGTTGGCGCGCACCGGGTGAGTTTCATCCCCCGAAGCGCGAAAGAACGCGCCGAATGGCCCGAATCAGGCGTGACCGATGGCTTCGGTCCGGCCTGGCCCCGGCTTCTCAAGCCGGTCCTTTTTGTGACAGACAACCGTTATAGTGCGCCGCCCGCGTTCATGCAGGCGGAATGTGGCGTTGCAAAGGAATTAGTCGCCATGCGCTGGAGTTACGAAGCCCGGCGGATCAAGCTGTGGTTTTGTTCCCCCTCTTGATGTCGCATCGTGTCTTTCATGGTATGAAAATTATCTGCCCGTATTGTAATGCATCCGACCATGACTATTCTGTGCGCATGTCTTGAGTGTGAATGCGCAAGGCAGAACAAAATGGGGGAAAAATGAATAAATCCGTTTCAAGAAAATCCTTGATTGGTTTTGCGATCTCCGGCGCCGTGATTGTTGCTGTCGGTTTTGTGGCGGCACAGTCCGGAGTTGCGGACTCATATGAGAATAAACTCACGCCACTGGCGGCCCGGAACGTGCTTGCCGGCCAAACCGCCACTGTAATGGTAAAACTCAAGGAACAGGCGGATCTTTCAAGGGCGGTTGTGCGGGACGGAACGCCCCGTGCCGATCGTATCCGGGCGGTATATGATGTTCTGCGCGCCAAGGCCCTCGAAACACAGGGGCCGCTTGTCGAGCTGCTGACGTCAAAGGGGTTCAAATTCCGCCGTTTTTACATTTCAAACATGATCACTGTTTATGAGGCTACACCCGTGCTTGTGCAGGAACTTGCGGCGCGTGCCGATGTCGGCAAAATTTATGGCAATCCGGTTGTTGCAATGCAAACGCCTTTTGTGGATTATTCAAAGTCCCGCACGACAATTGGAGACAATATAATTTTTTCAGGCGCTGACAAAGTCTGGGACGAATTCAAAACAAAAGGCGAGGGGATCGTGGTCGCCGGTCAGGATACCGGCGTGGCCTGGGAACATTTCGCCCTGAAAAAACAATACCGTGGTTTTGACGGTCAGAAGGCGGATCATTCCTATAACTGGCATGATTCAATTAGCATCCCGATCAGCAAGGAAAAAACCAACAAGTGCGGTTATAACACTGCCGTTCCGTGTGATGACGATGAGCATGGCACCCATACGATGGGCACCATGGTCGGTGATGACGGCGGAGAGAACGTGGTCGGCATGGCGCCGGGATCAAAATGGATGGCTTGTCGCAACATGGATAGCGGCAACGGCACGCCGTCTTCCTACATCGAATGTTTTGAATACTTTCTTGCTCCGTTTCCGCATGGCGCGGATCCGCTTACGGCCGGTGATCCTTCAAAAGCTCCGCACGTCATCAACAACTCATGGGGCTGTCCGCCCTCAGAGGGTTGCACGGGGGACGAGATACTTCCATCGCTTCATGCCATGAAGCAGGCAGGTATCATGGTGGTGGTTTCGGCCGGCAACGAGGGCAGCGGGTGCTCGACCATCCAGAATCCGCCAGCATATCATACGGGGGTTGTACTTTCGGTCGGTGCATATAATCACCGCACGGGTGTGATCGCGAGTTTTTCAAGTCGTGGACCATCCTCTTTTGATGGCGGCATCGGCCCCAACATCGTTGCGCCCGGCGTGAATATCCGTTCAACGCTGCCATCGGGCGGTTACAACGGAGGAGGCTGGAGCGGCACCTCGATGGCGGGTCCGCATGTGGCCGGAGCAGTTGCCCTGATCTGGGCCGCGCGCCCGGAGCTTGAAGGCAGGATTGCGGAGACAATCTCCCTTCTGACTTCAACGGCAACGCCAAAAACCGCTGACAACCAGAGCTGTGGCGGGGTGCCCGGGACCCAGGTTCCCAACAATACCTACGGTCATGGCATCATGAACGTGTACGCCGCGCTGAAAAAATAGATTTTCCGCGGATCATTTGCCTTTTTGGTGCGGATAGCGCCAGTCGGCGGGAGGATTGAGGTTCTCCTTGATTGTCCGGGCGGAGACCCACCGCAGAAGGTTCAGGGGGCTTCCGGATTTGTCATTTGTACCGCTCATGCGCGCGCCGCCGAAAGGCTGTTGGCCCACAACCGCGCCGGTCGGTTTGTCGTTGATATAAAAATTTCCCGCCGCATGCCGGAGCGCATTTGATGCTTTTTCAATAAAACGCCGGTCGCCTGAAAAGACGGCGCCGGTGAGCGCATAAGGACTTGTCGAATCCGCAAGCGCCAGCGTCTCGTCAATGCGTTTTTCTTCATATGGAAAAACAGTGAGCACGGGCCCGAAAATTTCCTCTTTCATTGTTTCGCCGACGGGGTCATCGGTTTCAATAACCGTCGGCTGTATAAACCAACCGCGTGACGGATCTGA
>MEQJ01000066.1:15119-23306 GCA_001770165.1 Bdellovibrionales bacterium RIFOXYD1_FULL_53_11
GAACGGTCGATTACGGCGCCCATAAAGGTATCAAGATCCGAAACGTCGCCGGTTTTGGCTTCGGCGGTCATCTGGATGAGATTGTTTTTTACCTCTGGCCAGAGGCTTCGGGGGATGTATGCGCGGCTTGCAGCCGAGCATTTCTGGCCCTGATATTCAAAAGCCCCGCGAAACAGCGCCACGGAAAGGGCTCTCACGTCGGCGTCCGGGGCGGCGAAAATAAAATTCTTGCCGCCAGTTTCGCCGACAATCCGCGGGTAGGACTTGTAGATTCCGCGCGACAGGTTGTCGGCTATGGTTTTCCAGATGCCGTTGAAGACAGCGGTCGAGCCGGTAAAATGAACTCCGGAAAAATCCCGGTGGCTGAGCGCCGCATTTCCGATTTCCCGTCCGCTGCCGGGGAGAAAATTGATCACGCCGGGCGGCAGTCCCGCCTCTTCAAGTATTTTCATGATGTAATAACCGCTTAGAACAGCGGTGCTTGCTGGTTTCCAGAGCGAGACGTTTCCCATGATGGCCGGCGCGGTGGGCAGATTGCCTGCAATGGCCGTGAAGTTGAACGGGGTGATTGCAAGGACAAATCCTTCGAGCGGCCGGGGATCAAAGGTGTTGATGATTTCTGGCGACGTAACCGCAGGTTGCATTTCGTTGATTTGATGCATGTACCAGGCGTTGAAGCGCAGAAAGTCGGCAAGTTCGGCGGCCGAGTCGATTTCCGCCTGCTGGATGTTCTTGCTCTGTCCCAGCATCGTGGCTGCATTGAGTATGTAACGGTACTTGCCAGAAACAAGCTCCGCCGCTTTCAGAAACACCCCGGCGCGTTCGGTTGCGCTTCGGCGTGACCAGGTGTTCCAGGCGGTTCGCGACGCTTCGGCCGCCATCAGCACGTGTTCGGCGCGGGCCAGGTGATAAATACCGGGCCGGCATTCATGGTCGTGCGGGCATCTGACCGGCGCGGTAGTGCCGGTCCTGATTTCGCGCCCGCCGATGATCAGCGGAATTTCAACTGTTAAATCCCGCTGGCGCGCAAGTTCGCGCGCGATCGCGTCGCGTTCCGCGGTGCCGGGTGCATAGGTTTGTATTGGTTCGTTGGTTGGCGTATTTTTCATATCCTTGCTCCGAAGAGGGCCGTGCCGATGCGTACATGGGTCGCTCCTTCGCGGATCGCGATTTCAAAATCGTCGGTCATGCCCATCGAAAGATCTCCGGCGGTCAGCGGATGGAGGGAAGCAGCAAGATTTTTCAATGCGGCAAATGCTTTTCCGTCCCCGGTCGATCCGAACGCCGGAATGCACATGAGCCCGCGAAGTTCAATGCCGTCAAGCTCCGCGATTTTACGCGCCAGATCAGGCGTTTCTTCCGCCGTGGCGCCCGCTTTGCTGTCTTCGCGGTCGATGTTGACTTCGATGAATACCGGAAGCCGGTTCGGGCGTCCGGCCGCAAGCTGGCGCTTTGAAAGCTCGCTTGCGAGTTTAAGGGAGCCAACCGAGTGCACCGACTGCGCAATCGGCACGAGCTGGCGGGCCTTGTTCGACTGCAGATGGCCGATGAAATGCCAGCGGATGTCCTTGCAGCCGCGGCGCTCAAGTTCCTGGGCCTTGGACAACAGTTCTTGTACGTAGTTCTCGCCGAAATCACGGTGTCCGAGGCGGTACAGCACTTCTATTGCGTCCGCGCTTTGCAGTTTGCTGACTGCAACAAGCGTAACGGTCTGTTTGCCGCCCGCCGCCTTTATTCTGTCAATGATCGTACGGTAGCGTGGTTCGATTTGATTCATTTCAGACCCGCTCTTCTCAGATCAGAGAGCACCTCGGCCACCGGTAGACCTACAACATTTGTATAGCTTCCGCGGATCGATTTGATGATGGTCATGCCGGCGTTCTGCGCGGCATATGCGCCGGCTTTGTCCATGGGTTCGCGGGTTTTGATGTAGCTTGATATTTCCCTGCCGGAAAGAGGGCGGAAGGTGACACGGGTGGAGACGGCCCTTGTGAGCTTGCGGCGGCTATTGCTGCTTACGAGGCAGTAGGCGGTGATCACGGTGTGCGTGCGTCCGGAGAGCAGCTTGAGCATCCGTGCGGCATCGCGCGCATTGCGGGGTTTGCCGAGCACGGTTTTTCCATCGGGAGCGACGACAATTGTATCGGCTGAAAGTATTATTGCAGTTTTTCTGTCATTGGAAAAAAGTGCGGCAACAGACATGGCTTTGAGCTGCGCAAGCCTGAGTGCCATGGCTTTCGGGCTTTCACCGCGCCGTCGCGACTCGTCGGCGTCGGGTTTTGCAAGAACAAAATCAAAGCCGGCATTTTTCAGCAGCTCGATTCTTCGCGGGGATGTTGAGGCAAGTACCAGAGACAATTGCCACTCCGTTTGTTAAAAATAAAATTGTGACGAAAGGAACCGGAACTGGTCCTTGAATTCCCGGTAGCTGTCGTGGCGCTGGAAAAACACCGACACCTCGGTTTTGACCCTGTTTTCGCTGACAAAGAAAAAGCTGCCGCCCGAATGGAATACGGTAGCCAGCCCCAGTCCGGCTCCGGCCACGGTTGCTTTGACCTTGTATTCCTCTTCGTTGTAGACCTTTGAAATATGTGACATCAGTCTGTTCTTGTCCAGGCTGCCGTAGCTGTCAGAAGCGGTGATGCCGATGATATTGCCGTCAAACCCGATCTGCATTTCCACCTGGTTCTGTCCTTCCAGCTTGAGCGCGGTTTTGCGTGACGTGGAAGAGAGAAGCGGTTTTCCAAGTGAATCAACCGGGGCGTCAAAAATAGCGTTCATCAGCAGCTCGTCAACGGCGTTTGCGATGACGGTGGCGATGCGGTTCGGGAATTTTGCGGAGATCATGTACTGTCTTGCGGCTTCAACGGCGTCCTGCTTCTGGGTGGACAGCTTGAGCTTGACGGTTTGAACCTTTGTGCCCGGCTTGAGGAGGTTTTCCAGGCCGAACGCCCTTTCCGAAAGGGTGGCCTTCACCAGCCTGCCGTAACGTTCCCCGTTTTCCTTCGGCGAAGTATAGTTTCTTAAAACAAAATGGCCGAACATCGGGCTCTGTGTCAGAAATTTGGCGTTTTCGAGGTCTTCGGAACAGATAAAGTGAATCGTGTTTGCGTTGATCTTGTCTGAAAAAATCCCTACCGACGACTGAATAGCCGCCTCAAAGTCCTGATATTGCTTCTCACTTGATGCATCCAGCATTATGGTGCCGATATCCGCGTTGGCGACCAGGGAGGCGGCGGCACCCGGATCCGGTTCGGTTTGGAGGGTGAGCCCCGCCGTTTCGGCGATCGCCGTTGCAAATTCTTCGTCCTCTTTGAATGCCGATACAAGCAGTAAAATTCTGGACAAACCGTCTCCTTGCCAAAGCACTGGTTGAATTTAACCTGGATATTAGTGAAAATAAGAGAATGGGGCAACAGCAAATTAGGGTTTCGTTTTCCCTTGGGAAAAAGCTCCTGATCGGTGTTGTCGGACTGCTCTTCGTCTCTGTGGCGTTTTTGGACGTTTCAACCATCATTTTACTCACAAAGGACAAGCGCGCATATACATTCCAGATGCAATCCGCCGAAGCCATGCTTGCCGGTCGTGAGTTCGTAGGGCATGTAACGGGCGCGCTTGATGCGCTCAGGCAATCACTTGCGTCATTTGACCCGGCAAAGCCCGTTACCCTCCAGCAAAAAGCGGTATTTGAATCTGTCCTGAAAAACCAGTCAGCGGTCATGGCGGTTGAGGTCAATTCAGTCGATCCCCGGACTGCCGCCATGTCGCCGGTTTTAAAATCCTCCAGACCGGATTTGGTCGAAAGGGGCGGAAGCGCGGAGGAGGATCTGGGGATCACGCCCGAACTCATGAAGCTTGCCCTTGGCGAAATCATGAAAAATTCCTTCGCATTCGTGAATGTTTCCAGAATCGGCAGGCCGCCGGTGTTTGCCGTGTTGCTGGCCGACATGAAATCCGCAAGCGCATCGGCGGGGATACCGGTTGCCGCCGGATTTGTTCCGCTCCAGGGGTTTGCCTCTGACATCAAGGCATCAAAACTCGTGATCGCGGTCCGTGACGGATGGGTGCTTTACAACTCCGATACTGCCGATTTTTATAACAAGAAGAATATTGCGGACGACCCTCTTTTTGATGCGGCCCTGTCCAGCCAGACCAGCGCCGGGGCGCGTGAATATGAGATTGAATCCGGACGGTTTCTGGGAAGTTTCATCAAGCCGGGCTTTGATCTCGTGGTGCTCACACAGACCGCCTGGCGTGTGGCCATGCGTTCAACATATGCAATGACCGAAAAATTCATTCTTCTCGGACTCATGGCCATCGGTGCCGCCATTATTTTTGCCGTACTTTTTTCGCAGTCCATATCTTCGCCCATTGTGCGGATGTTCAAGGCCACCCGGGAGGTTGCGGCCGGAAATTTCAATATCAAACTTTCGATCAGGCGCCATGACGAAATCGGTGCGCTCGCAGGTTCATTCATGGCGATGTCTCATAAGATCGAGGATCTCATCAAGGAAAGCATGCGGAAGGTCCATCTCGAAAATGAAATCGCGATCGCCTCGACCGTGCAGCAGACGCTCATTCCGCCTCCGGGTTACACCGACGACAATATCCACATCCACAGCCTGTATAAATCCGCCAACGAATGCGGCGGCGACTGGTGGGGTTTTTTCAAGGTTGGCAGCAAGCTTTGCGTCATGATCGCTGATGCGACCGGGCACGGGCTTCCAAGCGCGCTTATCACCGCCTCGGCGCGGAGCTGCGTGAGCGTGATGCACAAGATGGCCGAGCAGGACCCGGCGTTTTCGTTTTCGCCCGGAGCCATGCTCGGATATGCCAATCGCGTGGTTTACGATACGGCCAACGGCAAGATCATGATGACGTTTTTCAACGGCGTTCTTGATTTCAAGGCCGGCACTCTCACATATGCAAATGCCGGGCATAATCCGCCATGGCTTTTCAAGCGCGCCAGCGACAAGTTCAATCTGACAAGCCTGAAATCCACGGGCATGCGCCTTGGCGAAGTTCATGAAGTTCCCGACTACAAGGAGTTGTCGGTAAAGATCGCCCCGGAAGACATGCTTTTTCTTTACACGGACGGTTTGCTTGAAGGAACCAATGCGGTAGGCGAGCAGTTCGGCAAGAAGCGTGCGATCAGGCTGGTGGAATCAAAGCTTGCCGAGGGTCCGGAGGCGGTGATTGACACGGCCCTGGGAGATTTCATGAAGCACAACGGCTTGAAGGAGCTTGATGACGATCTGACGCTTGCAGTTGCGAAGATTCTCAAAACCGGAGGCGACGCGGGCAACGCATGAGAAGAAACGAGCGCGGTTTCACATTCTGGGATGTGCTTCTTCTTCTGGCGGCCATGGGGCTGCTTGCGGTTTCGGCTTATCTGTATTTTTCGGACATTTCTCTTCGCAGATACGTGCTCGGCTGGCAGGATGCCGACGAGGCGCGGGTCAAGATCGGCATGATGTCCGCTACGAGCGGCAGCGTGCTCAGGCAGGTTTCTGTGGATATTGAGTTCAGAAGCATCAAACACAACGACGATCTATACAACTATGACACTATTGTCACCGGTCCCGACGGTCATGCAACCATAATGCTCGAAGACGGCAGTACGATCGATCTCGGGCCCGGATCGATGATCAAGCTTGCGTTTGAATCAAAACTCAGCTTTGACGGCATATCGCGTGCCGCAAACGTGGAGGTTATCGCCGGTAACGTCAGCGGCCAGGCAAAGGATGCCAAGATCGTACTCAAAACGCGCGAAGGTGATATTGCGATTGAAAAGAACCGCCAGCAGAGCATCAAGGTCGCGGCTGCGCCGATGGTCAAGCCTTCGGCCAGGCCCAAACCGGTTGTAACGCCGGTTGCGCCGCCCGGCCCGGCACCAGAAAAGCCAAGACCAAGCCCGTCACCCAGCCCGGTTGTGGTGCCGCGTCCGTCACCGTCGCCAAGTCCTTCACCAAGCGTAAAACCGGCGATCAAACAGGCGGCGGTCAAGATCCAGGTTCTGGCGCCCAAGGCTGGTGATACCTTCCGTCTGGACAATGGCGCGGTGGTGCTTGAAAAAGCCGTGAAGATGCAGTGGAAGATCCAACCGATAGGCACCAAGGCGAGATACATCCTGCGGCATGGCACGAAAGGCGTATTGATAGACAAGCCGTTTGTGGCGGAAAAAGAAAACGGTACGGCCACGGTTACCCTGAAGTCACCAGGCGAATACACGTTCATTTTGAATTGCGAAGAATGTCCCAAGGAGCGTCCTGTCAGGGTCGGCGCAAGATTCGTGCTTGAAAGGGAATACGAGGGCATCGAGGGGTTGCCGCCGCTTGTTGGCGGCAAGGTGACGGATTCGAACGCCTATGACGGGGACCAGTCGCAGAATTTTTCGATCACGCTCAGGTGGAAACCGGTTGAGGGGGTGGAAAAATACAAGATACGGATCAAGGATTCGCAAAAGGCCACAAAATATGTACTGCAACGGGAGTTGGAGGCGCCCGCTTACTCTTTCAACAAAAACAAGATTTATACCGGCAAGGCGTTTTATGATATCACAGCCGAGACAAAGTCCGGCTTCATCGCCACCTCGCCGCCGCTTGAATTTTCATTCTCGTTTCTTCCGCCGAATCTGGTGATCCCGGAGGACGGCGCGGTGGTTTCAAAGGCATCATTTTCCTCAAGCGACAATACGATCCTGATAACCTGGCAGAAAACCACCTTCACACAGGGTTATGTTTTTGAACTTGGAACGGACCCTGACTTCAAGCGGATCGTAATATCAAAAAACCAGAAGGAGAATTTCTTCGTGATCACCGCGCCCTCTCCCGGCAAGTACTGGTGGCGCGTGCGGAGTTATTCCAAGAACCTGAGCAGCCCCTACAGCAGGGCGAATTCGCTGACGATAACGCCCTGAAAAAACACCTCCCAAGCCTCCGCTTGCCCCGCTGGCGGGGCTGAAAGGGCTTAAAACCGGCTGCAAACTTCGCATATATCCCCGGGCAGCCTGTTCCCGTGCCCCTTAGGCTGGCATGAAGGACAGATAGATGGCTGCAAATTGGCTGCACGGTGGATGCACGCCCTTATTTGACCTCAAAAAGAAGAGTGAATGATGGCATCCCCGGAATAAAAAGTTATTTCGGGGATAACTTTTTATTCCGGGGACCAAGCGACATCTTTCCTGACATAGGGGGGTATGACCAGGCGCAAAAAATAATAGAGGCTCAAAAAAAAATAGCAGCAATCATGGACCTCGAGGATCAGGGGAGAAACCGTCCAGAGGATCGTTAAGGGAAGTTATAACCGAAGCTCGTAGCTTGGTAATCCAGAGAGTTCCGGTCATAATTGTGTGCGACGGTCTTGGTTTGCCAAGGTCGTCGTATTACGCGTCGTTCAAACAGAAAGTGGCTTTGGCCTGCCGAAGGCTCCGGTTTCATCGATCCCTTGGTGAAGACGAGCGGCAAAGGGTTCTGGACGTTCTCCATTCTTCCAGATTCATAAACTGGTCGCCCGCCGCGATCTTTGCGACTCTCCTGGACGAGGGGATTTATCTCTGCGCAGTCAGGACGATGTATCGCATTCTTAGCCAGGAAAACGAAGTCAGGGAGCGGCGGGCCGTGTCGAGACGCCCCATATACAAGAAGCCGGAGCTGCTCGCGTGCGCGCCGAATCAGGTTTGGTCATGGGATATAACCAAGCTTCGCACGTTCGAGAAATGGGTATATTTTTACCTCTACGTCCTGCTGGATATTTTCAGCCGCTACGTCGTCGGTTATCTGATCGCCGGACGTGAATCATCAATCCTGGCAAAAGAACTCATCGAGGAGAGTTGCGCAAAGCAAGGCATCACGCCCGGCACCCTCACCATCCACAGTGACCGCGGATCACCGATGAAATCTAAAACCGTGAACATGCTCTACGGCGATCTTGGCATTGACAAAAGTTTTTCCAGACCGTCGGTGAGCAACGACAACCCGTTCTCAGAGGCTCAATTCAAAACCCTGAAATACTGCCCGCTCTTTCCGGGGCGCATTGGCAGTCTCACGGAAGCCAGAGCAATTGGCCGGAAACTCTTCACTTGGTATAACTGCGAGCACCGGCATTCCGGCATTGGCTACTACACGCCAGAGCAGGTCCACTACGGAAAGCATGTGGAGCTGCACAAAATCCGGGGAAAAACGTTAT
>MEQJ01000066.1:23326-23537 GCA_001770165.1 Bdellovibrionales bacterium RIFOXYD1_FULL_53_11
CCGGAACGATTCAAATCCAGGCCCACTCCTAAGGCTGTACCCGGTGGCGTGTGGATTAATCCGCCGGCACAGCCGGGGCTCACAGTGGACCTGTATGAAAAAACGGTGAGCGGAATTTTTTTGAAAAAATAAAATTCAAGTTCCCGAGAACCGCGACCGAGAGTGGCGGCGTGAATGCCGCTGAGGCGCGATTAAAATCCCGTGGGACGAT
>MEQJ01000067.1 GCA_001770165.1 Bdellovibrionales bacterium RIFOXYD1_FULL_53_11
AAACCAAAGCTGCCTTGTCCTGCTCGGAAAACTTCTTGTGATTCCAAATGCTCTTGCGGATATAAAGCGCCCCGTTGTCCAGATAATTTGCCACTTGAGCAAATTTTATTTTGCCCTTTATGCATTCACTCTTCTCGGGCGCCCATTCATCATCCTCGGGCCCGCCAACGCTTGGCGCGTCTTTCGGGACATCAAATAACTTCATCTCTGTCAGTGCCTTGCCTGACGTGATTGACCTGAGCACGCCATTAACATGCGGCTCAATCCCATCATGAAAATCACGATCAGCCAAACGCACGCGGGCTAATTTTTGTTTTACGATCTCTTCATATGAGTTGGCAGAATTGTCAGCCGGGATATTCAAACGATGCTGCTGCTTGCCCTCGAACAAATCCACAAGCCTGACCCAACGGATTGTGTCGTTTTTTTCCCGGCACACCCACAGCCCGCCGCCATTTCCAACATCATGGCCACCATCACCTTTACCGGCAAAAGCCATGGTTCCAAGCCCAAGGCTTGCCATCAACATCACCAACATCAATTTAACGGGTTTCATGTTTTCTCCTTTTTGGATTTAGATAACGGGAAAAACTGTAAACAGAGCCTGTAGACCTCCCGCTTGCGTCCCGACTCCATGTGTGAACAAAACTCCCTGCGAAATTCCTTTAACCTTTTCTTTGCCTCCGGCAACCTCTCCGGATCGACAACCATCGTAATGGCCGAAAAATCGCGCTCATCAAGCGGATCCCCTTCGAGCGACTTGCGCGCAAGTTCCAGATTCTGAAAATGATTCTTGCGGATCGCGGGATTCGCGATCCCCTGCGAAGTCTCATACTGAAGGCCCGTCGGACAAAGCACCCCTTCCCGACGCTCCATAAGCCCGAGCCGCTCAAGCCGCGCAAACGCGCTCTTGGCATCGCGTTTCCTTATATTAAGCCGCTCCGCAACCCACTCCGGCTCATCACAAAAACCTTCCGTCTCGGCAAGCGACAGAATCGCCAGATAATACCAATCAGAAATAACATTAAAATAATCCATGTTGATCTTCGTAAACTCCTTCTGATCAACATGATCGGTTTTCGCCAAAAGCTTCTCCGCCTTCTGCGGATGCACGCAAAGCCGCTCAAGAATTTTACGGGCCGCCTTGCGCGTCAGCGGGCGCCTGCCGCGCATTATTTCTGAAAGCGCCGCCGGTGAAATGCCAAGTTTTTTTGCATACGAACGAAGCGAATAAGAGGGATTCTTTGCCTGAACCCTGGCCAGCTCCTCTGCAATGATTGTTTTTACTTCGGCATCTGCGCTCATATGACGCAATGCATATCTTCATGGGCGCCCTGCGTCAATAAATTTTGAAACAAAGTGTTCCAGAATTTTGAAACAGCTTTTTTACTGATGTTGAGATTTTGGAATGCTCGAACTGCAAGGAAAAAATGTTCGACAGTCGCGCCATGAGCACCATTGAGGCATACGTCCACTCTTTGTCCCCAAAAAGCAAAAAGATACAAATATGACGGGCCGGATTGTATTCCGCCGCGGCCGCGCTTTCATACAAGCAATAAACAGCTAAAACTGCGTTGAATTAAAATCCAGTCCTTGGTATGCCATCGAAATACGCGCTTAAATCATCAAAACAAGTGACGTTCGATATTCAGGATAGAGGATTTTTAAAATGGATGAGCTGTTACTGGCAAGAATAAAAAGATTGATTCTTGCGCAAAAATACTTGTTCTCTGAAAAAGCTGAAATTGAACTATTGCGGGATCACATCACCAGGATGGACGTTATTGAAGCAATTATCAATGCGCCGAAAATAACAAAAAAAATCAAATCGCGTTCGAAATATAAAACTTCAAAAATTGAATATCTGTATATCATTCCAGGAATCACCTGGGATGGTATTCCAATTTACACAAAGGGCACCATAAAGCATTTTGAAGGCGAGGATGTTTTCTATCTTTTGATATCTTCCAAACGGTATATAGGGAGCTGAAATGAACATTAAAACATGCCCTTTCTGCGGAAAAAAAACCTTGAACAAGATCAATAAAAATCTTACCAGAACCATTGACGGCAAGCGCATCACCATTCCTGATGTTGAGGTTTTGGAATGCTCGAACTGCAAGGAAAAAATGTTCGACAGTCACGCCATGAGCACCATTGAGGCATACGTCCACTCTTTGTCCCCAAAAAGCAAAAAGATACAAATATGACGGGCCGGATTGTATTCCGCCGCGGCCGCATCTAAAATCCCATACATGCCAATACATCCGCTTGCCGGCAAGCCGGCGCCGAAAGAACTGCTGGTCGATCTTCAAAAACTTGTATCCGCCTACTACGACAAAAAGCCAAATTTGGAGGATGCCGCGCAAAAAGTCGCCTTCGGCACGTCTGGGCACCGCGGCTCGTCGCTCTGCGGCTCGTTCACCGAAACGCACATTCTCGCCATCGTCCAGGCCGTTTGCGAATACCGCGCCGGCCAGAAAACAACCGGCCCGGTTTTTGTCGGACGCGACACGCACGAGCTTTCGCTCCCGGCGCACCGGACCACGATCGAGGTGCTTGCCGCAAACGGCGTCGAGACCCGCGTCTGCGGGGACTTCACGCCCACGCCGGTCGTCTCGCACGCGATCATCACGCATAACCGCGCACAAAAAAACAGCGCGCTTGCCGACGGCATCATCATCACGCCTTCGCACAACCCGCCCGCCGACGGCGGCATAAAATACAATCCGCCCCACGGCGGCCCCGCGGGCTCCGACGCCACGAAATGGATCGAACAGCGCGCGAATGAAATCATCCGGGGCGGCCTCCGCGACGTCCGGCGCCTGCCGTATGAAAAAGCGGCAAAAGCCGCGACCACCGTGCAGCACGACTACCTCACGCCCTACGTCGGCGATCTCGCGTCCATCATCGACATGGAAGCCATCGCGCGCGCGGGTCTCAAGCTCGGCGTTGATCCGCTTGGCGGCGCGGGCGTGTACTACTGGGACCGGATCGCCGAACGCTACAAGTTCAAAATCGACGTCGTCAACCGCGCCGTGGACGGGACGTTTTCGTTCATGTGCGTCGACAAGGACGGAAAAATCCGGATGGACTGCTCGTCGCCGTCGGCCATGGCGGGGCTGATCAAACTCAAGGACAGGTATGACGTCGCGTTCGGCAACGACCCCGACACCGACCGCCACGGCATCGTGACCCGCACCTCGGGGCTGCTCAATCCCAATCACTATCTTTCGGCCGCGATCTGGTACCTTTTCCAGAACCGCCCGCGCTGGAGCGCCGGCGCCGCGATCGGCAAGACGCTGGTTTCGAGTTCAATGATCGACCGCGTGGCCGCGCACCTGGGGCGCAAGCTTTGCGAAGTGCCGGTGGGCTTCAAATGGTTTGTCGACGGACTCGTGGACGGCTCGTACGGCTTCGGCGGCGAAGAAAGCGCCGGCGCGACTTTTTTGCGCCTGGACGGCACCGTCTGGACCACGGACAAGGACGGGATCATTTTGAATCTTCTGGCCGCCGAGATCACGGCGCGCACCGGCAAGGACCCCGGCGTGATCTACAAGGAACTGGAGTCGCGCTTCGGCTCGCCGGTCTACGACCGCGTGGACGCGCCGGCGACGGCCGCGCAGAAAAAAGCTTTGGCCGCACTCTCGCCGGAAGCAGTAAAAGCCGACCAGCTTGCCGGCGAAAAAATCACCGCGCGCCTCACGCGCGCGCCCGGCAACGACGCTTTGATCGGCGGACTTAAAATAACAACGGAGAACGGCTGGTTTGCCGCGCGCCCGTCGGGCACCGAGGATGTTTACAAGATTTATGCGGAGAGCTTCAAGGGAAGCGGGCACCTCCGCGAAATCCAGCGCGAGGCGGCGGAAATCGTGGGGGCGGCTTTAAAATCTGACGTTTCTGTATTCTAAATCTGTTTTTTCAGGCGGGGGGCCGAATATCTCCCAGTACTCGTCAAGAAAATCGAGCCATTCTTCGAACGTCATACGCGGTTCCTCAGATTTTGTATTTCGTCCCATTCCTTGAAAACATCGGCATAGGACTTGATTTTATCAAAATCCATATCCGGATACTTCTGAAGAAGGAACACTATGTCGGCCTTGTCCTGAAATTCTCTTTTCCTGTTGTTGCAATAGGCCTGAATCTTAAGACCGATGAGATCCTCCGGACCAAGACACTTGATGCCAAGCGGTGGCATTGGCATTGCGTCGGCAAGCATTCTTCGTGAAACCGGCCGCCTGGCAAGAAGCACATCTATCCTGCTGCTGCCGGTAAAGTGCATTACTTCGCCGGTGTCGATCCTCAGGGAATACCCGAGTGCCGCCATTTTTCCGGTCAGCGCGGTTTTGTTGTTTTCGTCAACAAGAAGGTCGATATCACCGGTGGCACGGTTTATTCCATGCACCGCAAGCGCGAACCCCCCGATGAGTGCATGCCCGATTCCTGCTTCCTCAAGTGCCGTGTGAATCTGGATGATACTCTGTTTTAAGCCCATGATAAAATCCTACAACAGTGCCTGAAAAAACAACAGCCGCCCCCCGGACAACCGCGGCTCACTTGAGCAGATAATAAAAAACCGGCGGCTTTGTTTTGGTTTTGGTCATCCCCGATTCCAACACCAGCCGTTTTTCAAGACGTTCAAGCGCCGCGAGCGTTTCGGGGGTTGGCTTGAGCTCAATTCCGATCCTGCGGACATCCGACGTGATGCGAAGTCCTGGAATGCCGGATTGTTTGAGAAACTCCGTCATCGTCAGCATCCCGCCGCCCGGCATCATGACATGCGCCTGGTTGGTGACGATATGCGCCTCTCCTCCGGGCTTCAAAACCTTGCAATAGTATTGCAAGACACAAAGTCTGCATGGATCATACGAAAACGGCCCGTAGATATCGGACACAAGATCATGCGCGCCAAGCTCCGCAGACGGAATATCCCTGAGCTTCCTGCCATGCAGGTATTTGAACCGCTTGAGTTCCCCCGCCTGCTTCGCCATGAGCCGCAGGGATTTGAGTTTTCTTTCGAAATCCTTGATGTATCTTTTTTTGACAATCCTGGACTTCAACATTCCAACCAAGGCAGCATCTGATCTGGCAAGAATCCCTCCAAGCACGTCTTCGGCCGACACCACGGTAACCGAGTGCAGGGCCGTCGGCTTGATGAATTTCTGCAGCCCGTTAAAAACGCCTTTTTTCGACAACGATCCGACCAATGCCGCGACAAGCTGCTCGTCGCTCAATTTCACCAGGGCGGCCAGCCGCAAGGCAAGGTTGGCGGGATTTGCGGGATAAAGGCTTTCGATCGCCGCCATCCCCGCGCCGCCTCCGGCGTCAAGCCACCTGAAATCCGGTTTTTTCATCCCGGCCACCAGGGCCCTGGCAAAAGACGGCGATGACATCGTATAGTATTCAGAAAGTCCCCGGAACATCTCCTGCTCAAACCCCTCAAAAGCCGCGACCTGGTTGTTCTCAATAACCTGCAGCACGCTGTCATGGCAGTAGGGGTTGGCCGCCCGCGCGGCCGACGCCGCAAGAAGAATGAAAACAAACGGGATAAAAAGCCGGCGGATCACAAGCAACTCACGCCTCCACGAGCGCCTCGGCCTCGGCCGTGGTGCGGTCCCGCATGTATAGCGCGCCGGCAAAACATTTTTGCGTGCAGATCGAACAGCCGATGCAGCGCGCGGCCTCGGTTTTTGGAATGCCCCTGCCGTCAAGTTCGATCGCAAGATACGGGCAGCGCGTGCAGTTGCCGCAATGCTCGCAAAGGTCCTTGTGCACCGCCGAGATCTTCTTGATGGGCGAAAGCTCCATGAACCCGGTCACCGGGTCCGGCAGCGCCACGCCTATCAGGTCGCGCACGGACTTGAGACCGCGCTCCTCCAGGAGATGCGAAAGCCCGGAGTGCAGGTCGTCGATGATGCCGTAACCGTGCTTCATGACGATCGTGCAGAACTGCACCGTGCCCGCGCCAAGCGCGAGGAAGTTGGCCGCCGCCTTGTAATCCATCGGGCCGCCGTTGCCCGACACGGTCACGCCCGTTTTAGAAACATTTGCCAGCGTGAGATTGCTGATCGGCGTCACGCCGTCGCCGCTCATGCCCACGACCACGCCTTCTTCCCACGAGGTTTTGGCGCCCTTGCGGAACGCAAGCGTGGGAAAAGTATTCGCGAGCGTCACGCCGGCCGGTTTGCCGGGATGCCTTGCAAGCACTTTGCGGATCGCGTCCATGATGGGGTAAATCGCGGTCACCGCGGCCGTCAGCTTGAAAAGCTTTGGCACGCGGCCGTCGCCCGTTTGCATGATCCAGTCGATGATCTTTGCCGTCAGCTCCGCGTCCTGCGAAACGATGTCGCCCTTCGTGCCATCCCCACCCTGCGGGCAAGACAAACTGTACTCGATGCCCATCACGCCGGCCGCTTCGAGTTTGCGCGTGTTTGCCTGCCAACCACGCATGTCGACCGCGTCGTCGCCCGTCACCGGCCCGCCCGTCGAGGCCAGCGTGAGATGATCGGGATATTCGCGCCGGAGGCGCTCGATCTCGCCGCACACGCGGTCGAGCGGATGGCCCGAGACGTTGTCGCAGTTGCCGTAAGTGTTTTTGTTGAACGCGAACATGTACTGCGAAGGGATGTGGATATGAATCCCGTCAAACGCGGTTTTCATCACACCGCCGGCCCAGCCGGCGTCGTAGGCTTTTTTCATCTGCTCGTAACCGTCGCTTGGCGGCGCGGCCGAGAGCAGAAACGGCGAAATGATCCGGCGGCCGAAAAAATCCGCCTCCAGCGGAACCGGCAGGAGACTCCGGCCCGCGAGCACGAGGGCGGATCTTGTGCGGTTTTGGATGCGCGGGAGCTTTTCATTTTCAAAAAACGCTTCCACCTCAAGCGCCGCATTCTTGCCGGCGCCCGCGGCCTCGACAACCGTGGTCGGACCGTTAACGGCATCACCGGCGTAAAACACGCCGTTTTTTGCGTCTCCCGGTTTTGGCGCATGTTCCGTCCGCGCACCCGCCGCAATGATCACAAAATCAATATCCATCCGCGTCTGCGCGGTGCCCTTGACGTCCTTGAGATCGCGGGGCGAGAATTTTTTTCCGGCCGGAAGATCAACCTTCACGGTCCTGAGGCCGCGCACAGGGCGGCCCGACCGCAGGATTTCCGTGACGCGCACCCGGCCGCCCACCTGCACGCCGTAGTGCCGCAGTCCATCGAGTTCTTTCGCCTCAAGCGGCATCTCGGAGAATTTTTCGAGGGCAAAAAGCTCCACATGCGCCGCCCCGGCCCTTACGGCGGTCTCGGCGCAGTCGGCGGCCACCGCGCCGCCGCCGATCACGGCCACCCGTCGGCCGCGCACCTTGAACTTTGCCGGCCTTGCAAGATAATCAAGCCAGGTCACCGCGCCCGCTTCGCCCTTTATGCCGGGACTGAAAACTTTTGTGAGCCCGGCGGCGACGATCACGGCATCGTATTTTTCGCGAAGCGCGGCCGGGTTTTTTACCGGCGAAGAATATTTCATGCGGATGTCGCCAAGCGATTTCACGAATTCAATGTCGGCCCTGAGGGTTTTGCTGTCGAGCCTGAAGGGCGGAATGAGACCGGACATGCCGGCCTTGCGCGATGAGGCCTCGAAGACATCGACCTTGCAGCCTTTTTGCGCAAGCACTGCGGCAGCCGCCAGCCCCGCCGGCCCCGCACCCGCCACGGCAACACGCCTGCCGTTCGGGCGCGCATGCGCAAATGCGGGCATCACGCCCAACTCCCGCGCGCGCTGGATGATGGTGGCCTGCACCGCCGGAATATTAACGGCGCAGTCAAAAAGTTTGCGCGAGCAGGCGCTCATGCAATGGCGGTCGGGACAGACAAGCCCGCAGATGCCGCCAAGCGGGTTGTTGCCCATGATGAGGGCGGCGGCGCGCCGGTAATCGGCTTTTTCGCCCACGCGCGCGGCCATGATGAAATCAGCCGGCGAGCACCCGCAGGGGCAGGCGTCACGGCAGGGTTTTTCCTCGCAGTACTCGCATTTTTCGAGTTCGCTCCTGAGCTGGGCTTCGGTCAGATAGAAACTGGTTTTTGTCGGCATTGCGCATCTCCCGTCTAGCTGTGTTTTGAAACGTGATAATGACATTACCTTGGAGCAAGATCAAGATACCCAAGCACCTTGGGCGATGTTAACATCTTTATATGAGCAAAGGTGGCGGGATCAGACTTGTCGGCGAAGAAACTGATGCGATCATCCGCTCCTGCTCAAGGGTATTCGAAGATACGCTTCGGAACATCCATCTTTACGGATCAAGAACCGATCCTTCAAAACGCGGCGGCGATATTGATCTTTGGATCGAACTCGAAACAGAACCCGCAGATCCACAGACGCTGAAAAGACAGCTCCGGATCGCGCTTGAAGATTCCATCGGCGAACGGAAGGTGGACATCCTGCTAACCGGTCCGCGAACCCAGGTAAAAGACAGCCAGACTCTGGCTTTTATCAAAATAATATCGGATAAAATGGTTACGATATGGCGCAAAACAACCTGAATACACTTTTGTCAGAACAGCTTAAAATCGCGGATGCCGCACGCAATGCGCTCGAAGAATCATTCACCCGCGCAAAAGCGGCGCTTGCGCGCTCGGCCGCAAATCCCGGTGGCGCGCTTGCGGTTGAGGATCGCGAAACCCTGGAAGCACTGACCGCACGGTTTGCGCGGCTTTCGGACATGCTGTTCCAGCGGCTGTTCAGGACGATAGACCAGCTCGAACTATGCGATGACGGATCAAACATCGACCGCCTTAACCGGATGGAATCGCGCGGCGTGATTGCTTCGGCCGCGCTCTGGCGCGATCTCCGGCAGGTAAGGAATGACATCGTTCACGAATATCTTATCGAGGCTTCTGATCAAGTAGTGCACCAGTCCATCACGTTGGCCCCGGAACTTTTTGAAACTCTCAACAGGCTCACCGCCTATTCAACACAAAAAGGATTTGTGAGTTGAACAGCCCCGCCGCCAGGGAAATCCTGTTTGAACCCTGGGGCCTTGGCGATGCGCTGATCGCGTGCGCCGTCATGCGCGAGGAGCCGGGGCGTTTCGCGCTCGCCTGCCGCCCGGACTGGATACCGCTCCTGCGCGCCGCGATGCCGGAGCAGGACGCGGAAGCGTTCATCCCGGTTGATCTAAAATACACCACGCGCAAACGTACGGCGTTTTTTGACACCGAGGGCCTGAAAGTACCCGCCATGCCTTTCAAGGCAGCCCGCGTGCTCACGATACGCGGCGACCTCCGGGATTTCATCATCGCGCGAAGGCTGTTTCCGGGCGTCCGCGTCCGGATGAGCGGACTTTGCTCCTTTGTCACAAGACGCAGCCGTCTGCTCGATTTGCCGTTTGCCCTGGGACTTCTGCGCGTGCGCAACCGCTACCGCGCCTGGTGCGACCTCACGGGCATCCCGTTTGAACGCCTTTGCTCG
>MEQJ01000068.1 GCA_001770165.1 Bdellovibrionales bacterium RIFOXYD1_FULL_53_11
CTCGTCGGCCTGGCAGGCGACCACGGTATCGCAGCCGTCGCGGTCAAGCCGCGACTTCAAAAGCCTGCGGATCGTCTCTTCGTCGTCAACAACAAGCACTCTTGGTTTCATCCGGTCTCCTCATCAGACTTTCACTACCCCAGTTCCCTGAAATCCTCCGGCAGCCGTATCACGAATGTCGTTCCGCGCCCCAGTTCGCTTTCCACCACGATCGAGCCGTGAAGTTTGCTCACCATCCCGTAACTCAGACTGAGGCCGAGCCCCATCCCCTTGCCCACTTCTTTCGTGGTGAAAAACGGGTTGAACGCCTTTGAGCGCGTGCGTTCACTCATCCCGGCGCCGTCATCGCTGAAAGAAATTTCGATCATCCTTCCGTCAAGCCTGCGCGTCGCGATGCGGATCACGCCGCTTCCCCGGCCGGCCGCCTCGATGGCGTCGCGCGCATTGGTGGCCAGATTGATGAATACCTGTTCGAGCTGCAGGGGATTTGCGTAAATGCGCGGCAGCGCGGCGGCAAAACCGCGCTCCACCCTGATGCCGCGCGCCGTGAACTGCCGCGCCAGCATCTTGAGCGCCTCTTCGATCGCGGTATGCACATCGGTCTCCTCGTGGTGCTCGGTCGACTTGCGCGTGAAGGCGCGCAGGTAGTCGATGATCGATGCCATCTTGTCGACGCTGGAGATCACCTCGCGCAGGCAGGCTTCGCTCTCACTGGCGCCCTCCCGGCCGCGCAGCAGGGGCAGCGCCACGGCCTGCAACTCCTGCGCATAACCGCGGATTCCCTGCAGCGGCTGGTTGAGCTCATGGGCGATGCCGGCGGCAAGCTCTCCAAGAGCGGCCATCTTGCCGGCCTGCACGAGCGTCTGCTGCATCGACTCGCGTTCGGCGTTTTGTTTTTCGAGCTGGACATAGGCGTTGCGAAGCTCGGCGTGCTTGGTGATAAGCTCGCGCTCCATGCGTTTTTTTTCGGTCATGTCCCTCAGCACCGCAAGCGCCGGCGCATCCGCCGTCTGCACGAGCCGCACGCTCAGCTCGACAAGCCTCACGTATCCGTCATTGCGGAGTATCGCCACGTCCTCGTAGGTGCCGGGGATTTTGAACATCTCCCGCGCAAGCGGGCGCGAACGGGACGGAATGTGCACGCGGTCCGGATCGGGCACGAGATCGGTTACCGGTTTTCCCTTGAGTTCGTTTTTGAGCCAGCCGGTCATTTCTTCGGCGGCATTGTTGACGGCATCGACCAGCCCGTCCGGCGTCACGGTCACGATCGCATCGGATGCCTGCTCGAAGATGATCCGGTACTTGCTCTCCAGGGCGGCGTCGGCGGCACCCGCGCCACCGCAGCGCCCGCCGCATTTGCACTCATGCTTTTCTACAGGACTTTTTCTAGCGATACGCACTTAAAAACGCCCCCGCTTTTTCCATCTCCTCCGCAAGCTGCTTTTCGAGCAGCGGCAGTTCGGATTCTTTTATGCCCAGCGGCAGCAGCATCGCCTCGCTGATTTCGCCGCTCGAATAATCGCCGGACTTGCCGATTCCGGTCTTGATGCAAAGTGCATTTGAAAGCCTTACGATGCCGATCACGGGCTTTGCGGACGCAAGCACGGTGTCCAGCGGCCAGACATCCATGTGGTGGTAATGTATGGTGAGCCTGATAAGCTGCGGCAGCCCCCACTTGGATGCGATAACCTCGCCAAGATAAGTGTGACCCGGCACTTCCCACTCGCGCTCGATATCCACGAACGAACACCCGCGGGCATGGGCTTCGTGCACGATTTTCTGCAGCCGCGGCGCATCTATCTCGTGGAGCACGAGTTTGCCGATGTCATGCAACAAGCCGCAGGTGAAGGCCTCCTCCGGCTTGGAAAATTTGAGCTTGCGGGCGAGCATCTCGCCGCCCACGGCGGTGCCGAGCGCATGACGCCAGAACTCAAGCATCGAAAAGTCCTGGTTGTCGATTTTCGAGAAAAGCGAAAACACCGAAAGCCCGAGCACAAGCTGCGCAAGCGTGTTGAACCCCAGAAACGCAAGCGCCCGCTGCACGTCAGACACCCCGCCCGGAATTCCGTAATATGAAGAATTCACCAGGCGGAGGATCTTGGCCGTAAGCACCTGGTCTTTTTTGAGCACGTCGGCGATATTTGAACTCGACGACGACGGATCATTGATCAACTCATTGACGCGCATCGCAACGACGGGAAGCGTCGGAATGTCGTTTAGCTTGTTCAAAAGCTCGGAATATTCGGCAGTTGTCTTTTGATCGGCGCCCTGCATTTGTGTGTATCGCCCCGCTTGCCCTGTTTGCCCTGTTTGCCCACGGCCCGATGCCGCACTGTTTATGGCTTTGTCCTTGTTAATGTCTTTTCGGACACATGCGGAAAAACCTAAAGGGTCCCTCTACTCTGCCACGTAAACTATCAGTGCGGATACGCCAAGTGCTACCGCCGCGCCACTGGAAACTATCATGGATACCGTCCCGGCGAACATTGAAACATAATTCATGATTATCATGGACACTACGGGAATCCCGAGAAGCAGAACAATCAATCCCAGCACAAGAAGAATTCCGGCGATAAGCTCCTGCGACACCCGGCTTTTTGAGAGTTCCGCCGCAAAATTGATCTTCTCTACCAAATCCGCCCTGGTGGATTTCAACAGTTTGTCCGCCATGAGATTGCGGGCGACAAGAGCTTCGCTTTTCAGTGCCATATCGGTGGCTGTTTTCACGCTGTCCGCGAGCAGCATCGTCTCCTCGTCAATGCCAGAAACGATACTCTGCAGTTGTTCATCCGAAAGTGCGTCGACAACTCTTTTTATTTCGCTTTCGGAATTCATGTTCCTGATGGCATCGGCCCTCTCTCGGATTGTTTCGTTAAACGCTTCATCACTCATGTTTTCCAATACCGCCTTTGCTTTCCCGAGCTCACGCAACATTCCGGCATTAAGCCCCCAAGCCTGCTCCGCCGGCAATGAAAGATAATTTTTCATGAATCCCTCTTTCAGCGTCCTGCTAACAAGATTTGTTACGGGCGTGTACGCAGCCGGATTTGAGGCCATCGCCACGGGGTTCAAAACCAGTAATACCATGATTGTCAGTGATAAAATCCTCATACATCTGCTCCTTATTATATTAATTGAATGATTGCGGCGCGGAAAAAAATCCGCGCCTTGTTTCAAGCCACCTGATGAATTCCAGCCATTTTGAACTTCCCGGAAATGAAAGCTTGTTCCTGTAATGTGCAATATCTTTTTCATTCGAAACAAAGTGGGCGGATTTCGGAAAAAAGATCGATATTCCCGTATGCTTTTGCGATGAAGTCCTTGAACGCCGGTCCACAACCAGCTCACCGTACGATTCAATCGCGTCATCGGTCGAGGGAAGCCCTGGAAATCTTGTTTTTATCCTGTCAAGAAGGGCTCCAAGATCTACGCTCATGCTTTCAATACCGCTGCGCGATGATAAATAAATCCCGCGGCCGAGATCATCAATGCTCGTCCATGTGATCCTCCCGCCCGGTTTTCCAAGAAACTCATCCAGAATGTCTTCAGGACCCCCTTTTACAGGAGCAAGCGCAAGCGACATGTCGAGCAGCAGGTTTTCGAATGATTTTCTGAATTTTTCAATTTTGCCGATATCGACAAGAGCGAGCGAAAACGGAAGCAATCTGCTGGTCTTGAGTCTTCGAGCCGTACCCGAAATTACATTCATCGACAAATGCAATGGATCGGTGCGTGTATCAATGGTTGAGTAATCGATCCCGATATCGTTAAGCACCAGCTGGCTTGCGATCACATATGTCGCAGCGGCTCTGAACTCATACAACACCTCTACCGATGACATGAGGCACGAATCAAGTACAAGTACATCAAACAGCCCGCGCCGCCCGGTCTCCCGGGCGAATTCAACCATGTTTCCGCTTTCTTCTCCCCTTCCTTCGTCAAGATATCCTTTTGCAAGCCAGCCTTTTCCGTGCCCCCATATTGAAAGAAATTTTCTGCCATCCGGAGCGAGCATGCCCGCGCTTGTTTTCAGGAAAAAGGACATGGTGGATGCAGATGAAAGTTTTTTCGATGCAATCTGCCGTGAAAGATCGATGATTTCGCAATTTTTCACGACCTGGAACCCTTTTGTTTCTTGTTTTGATTTTATGCTGTAAATTATCGCGAAATCGGCGTCACGACAGTTTCGAGCCGCGATTTTCCTTATCTGCTTCAGGGTTTTCATCCCCTCATTCGACAAAACCGGATCTGCATTGATGTAAAAATAAAACGACCAGAAGGATTCGCCGGCGGATGACGCATCCGACATGCCCATCAGCAATACAAGCATGGCTAATGCCAATTTACCCATAATCTAATACCTGTACACTTTGTTCATGGTTTGACAGAAGGATATATGGTTGACGGCATCCCAATACAGAATCTCCAGATATGCTTTCGAGCCGACAGCAGCGATCAAATCGATATCCCGGACAGATGCAATTTCAACAAGACGGGTCCATTTTTCATTGTAAAGATGCGAAACAATTTTTGCGAATTTTACGTCCATTGCCATGGCGTATTCATGTATTTTCCTGAGTTTTTTTGCTTTTCTGCATTTTGAGTTCCGGAACAGGAAAGTCACGGGATCGCAGTCAAAATCATCGCACCCCAAAATAGGTCCTGCCTCATCTGCGCCGGATTCAATACAAAGTCTCTTTCCGTGCGCTTTGTAGGATGCAAAATGAAGGATTCTAGAAACCCTCCAGAACGATGCCGCAAGCCTCAACCTGACAAGATATAGGGCAATCCCGCCCCTGTCATAAAGAGGCACTCCTTCACCAATTTGGTCAAAAATCCCATTCGCAAGCAATACTGCTTTGTCGTAAAGCTTCATAGTTCCAATAACGTGGTATTTGATCCCGAGCGGATTTTTACGTATTTCATGACTCTTTGAAAAGCGGAGGATTTCAAGCCGTATTTTCGCAAGTTCCTTTTGTATCGCCAATTCCTTGCGCAGCAGCAGGGCACCGTCTTCTCCCGGAACAAGTCGCAGACCGCCCGGATCAATGCCAGAATTATCCGCAATCGCGGGAAGTCCTTGCATCACCAAGGCAATGATCCCCGCTACCATTAGCGTAAGTCGGCAAGAACAACCGGCGCTGCGCATATGCATCAATAGTTCTCCACGACTGTCCAGATCAGACCGGCAGACAAACTCGTCAGCCCCGTGCCAATGATCGCAAGCCCAACGATAATGCTAAGACAAAGCAAAATCGCTCCCAAGATTATAATTGCAATGCCCCCCCACACCATGACGCCCTTTAGAAATTCCGTACTGCTCTTGCTTTTAATCGCTTCTGCTGCAACATCAATTTTTTCGAGTATCTCTTTCTTGGTAAGCTTGGACAATTTGTCGGCCGCAATGTTCTTTATCGTGCGATATTCGCTCAGAAGGGCAAAAAATACCGCATCACGGCTGTTGTCGGCGACAAGCACGGCCTCCTCATCAATATCCTGCGCAATTCTCATGAGATCGACCTCCGAAAGCCTGTTGACAATATCTCTTGTCTCACGACTTCCATCGCCATTTCTGATCTGTTCAGATTTTATGGCAATATTTTCAGCAAGCTGTTTCTCGCCGGTCTTCTCGATAATGCTTTTTGCCCTGGACAGTTCACTCAGAATATCCGCCCGATGACCATCGAGTTCTGCATCCGAAAGGCTGCCAACCCACGAGTTCATACGATGTTTGAGTATTCTTTCGACAACCCTCGTGGCAGGAAGATACCCGCCTGGGTTTGCCGCAAAGGCCAGATTGTTCAATGAGAAAACCACAATTACCACAAATGATATAAGCATTTTCATTTTTTCATCTCCGTTTCGGTTTCGCAATAAAATACCACGCCATCCATTATCATGCGGTATGCGCACTGCAATATAATATGGAATAAACTGCTCCAAAATTTTGGAGCAACACATCCACAATTAAAATGGGGCGGAATAAATGGAGCGGCCCGCTCCAAAACGTATTGCAAAGCACAATCGCATATGACACACACTGCCTCATTGTGATGAACGCTCAAAAACCCGGACAATCCGCGGAATTTGCAAAACATGACCCCCAGATCGCCGTACAGCGGCTTCTCAACGAACGTTTTTTGCAGATGCGGATGCGCAATCCCGGCTTTTCACTAAGGGCTTTTGCCCGCAAGCTTGCGATCGGATCTCCGGCCCTTTCTGAAATATTGAACGGCAAGCGCTCAGTCTCGTACAAGCTTGCGCGCAGAATTGCAGAGCAACTCTGCCTTGACCCCGAAGAGGCAGAAATGCTTCTGGGCATGTTTGCCAGGCGGCACCTTGATCCTCCAGGCACGGAGACAGCGACCTTGGATTACCGCCAGCTCACGCTTGACCAGTTTAAAATTATTTCCGAATGGTATCACTACGCAATTGTCTCGCTTGCCGAAACAGAAGGCTTCAGTGACAGACCGGAATGGATCGCGCGGCGCCTCAATATAAAGGTGCAGGAGGCACGCACGGCTCTGGAGCGCTTGGAGCGGCTTGAGATGCTCGAGCGCGACGCAAGAGGGCGCCTGAGATCAACCGGGCTGAATTTTAATTCCCCGGACATGATAGCAAATATTCCTCTGCGCCAGGCGCACGCGCATAATCTCGAACTCGCGCGCGAGTCGCTTGAAAACGACGATATCAGCATCCGTGATTTCGTGGCGCTTACGATGCCCGCTGATCCTGACAAGCTGCCGGAAGCCAGAAGGCTCATAAGAACTTTCAGGGATAAAATGTTCAAAGTTTTTTCGAACGGAAAAAAACGAGAGGTTTACAAGGTGTGTGTGCAGCTTTTTCCGCTGTCCAACAAGGAGAACCGAAAATGAAGTCAACCAAAACCGCAATCATGTTTTTTGTGATGACAAGTTTGCTTTCTGTCGGCGCATTTGCCGGCAAGAGCGGTGGAGGTGGCGGCGGCGAAGGCAATGGCGGTGACGGCTGTCTGGCCGAGTTTGTGGCCATCGGCCGCAATCTTGCGCGCATGCTGCCGGAGCTGGACGTAACGGCCGTTGACCAGAAGGCATTTTACAACACGATTGACGAAACCACGGTGCGCGTTACCCATGAGGCTCTTTATGCCGACGGACAAAGGGTGCAGGCGGTGAATTTTCCGGCAAAAAAACTTGTTGTCGTCAACAAGAGCCTTTGCGATACGCTTGCAACTCCGGCGACGGCAAAAGTAATGATCGTATTCCACGAATACCTTGGCATCATGGGACTAGAAAAAAGCGGTGACTACAGGATTTCTTCTACAATTGCCGAGCTTCTGAAAAACGGCAAGCTCGAGCTTGCGGTCAGCATGCCGCGGCCGGGAACTGAAAACGGGCTTTGCTTCCCGGTTTCAACCCTTGTTTCCGGTGACAGATTTGATCTCAGTGATGACGATGTATCAATGCTTAATCACTTCAGGCATGCCGCCTACATCCGCAACGTCTCAGACGGACTTGATTACGACTATGTTTTTACCGGCGGCACTCTTGATGACTGCCGCATGGCAGTTGAGGTGGCGCGGAAGAAGCCACGACAGGGCATCATCAAGGGCATCATGACCGCCGCCAGGTCGGGGGATTCAAGTGCGTCACCCGCCGTACAAATGCTTCCTGTAAATGTTGTTTATCGCAAAGGGTTGCTCAATGGGCTTGTATGGTTCACTTTTATGTACCCATATGTCAGACCATTCACTGGGGCTCTCGCCTTTGCCTCATATATCGGCAATACGCAGACCGTTAAAACACTTGCTGAATCAGGATGGTATGACAAGAATTCTTCGTATTTTTATGCCCCGACTGCAAACCCGCTGTATGTGGCGGTATCTCGTGCCATAATTGCCCATATCAAAACAGGAAGCAGCGGGGATTTTGGACGGCACGTTTCAAACGCCGTACAGCTGGTACATGCGGGGTATGATACAAAATCCATTACCGGTCTGATCGAACAGGATAATAATCAGTTTTGCGGTGAACAGTCATTCTGGGATCTTTTTACTTCACAGGAAAACCCGCTTTCTGCTGCAAGAATGGCTAGATATGCGCACGGATGCGGTGTTTGCACTGCAAATGGATATCCATACCGGAAACACTTTGCATCAATGCTCGCGCGTATGCCACCAGGAAACAGTGCATCCGCGCTTGATTTGATATGGACGGAAAATGCCGATGAAACCCAGAAGGATTGCATCAAGGGGCTCGGCTACCGTCCGGGAATTCACTCCATATTTACAGTAATGGCTCCATCGCTGGGGGATCCGGCCAGTCAGAACAAGTATGAAACATTCAGGCAAACGGTTCTTAATGCTTATGCTGGTGGTTTTTTTAATACCGCAATACCAGGCAGCCAGCATATGGCGGGAGACATCAAATCGCCTTCGCCCATGATGTATGCACTCCATAAAGGCGACAATTGGCTGCTGGGGCGCATGCTTTCGGGAAAAACAGGCGGTCTTGACACGCGCTTTAAAGGCAAGTGGTACTACACAATGACGCTTCTTGATTATGCGTTATTCAGAAACAACCTCGAAGCTGCAAAAATGCTGGTGGACGCTGGTGCCGGTTTTGAGGAAAATGAGAGCACACCCCTGCTTGCGCATCTGCTGGATAATTCGGCTTCCGTGGAAGCAATCAGATTTGCCGTGGCACATGGCTTGAAAATAAATCAGGAGTTATACAACAATGTATCATGGCTATATCGTGCGATTTATGTAGGCAGGGCGGATGTGGCTTTGTTGCTTCTGGATCTTGGTGCACTGCCTGATCGCGGAGATTCTCATTATAATAATAGACCAGGTAAAACACCATTGCATCTTGCTGTGATCAATAACATGCGGGATGTCGTGAGCGGGCTTGCTGCCAAGGGGGCAAATTTGAATGCCCTGGACCAGTACGGCGAGGACGAGGGCAACAGCGACGAGGGGAATAATAGAACTCCATTGTCATATACCCCGCTCATGTACGCCGCCATTGCCGGTAATATGGCCATGGCAAAACTTCTTGTCAGGCTTGGTGCCGATCCCGGGGTTCTGCACAAGGGAAGAACCAGTCATTGGTCTTCCTACAGTGAAAGATGGAAGGTTTATCCATACGCCGAAACCGCCGGTGACATCGCCCGCAACGCCGGACATAAAAAGCTCGCAAGGTTTTTAAAGCGGGCTGAAGGCAGGAGATACTAAGCAGGCCGAAAGTATCTTCAGATATTACGCCGCGTAACGCGTATCAGGAGCTTGAAAAAATGACCGAAT